>JAGCVZ010000005.1 GCA_017962125.1 Alphaproteobacteria bacterium | reverse complement strand
AGCTATGGATCATCGCCTTGGTAGGCCATTACCCCACCAACAAGCTAATCCAACGCGGGCACATCCATCACCGATAAATCTTTCCCGTTTCCGGCGTATGCGGTATTAGCGTTCGTTTCCAAACGTTATTCCCCAGTGATGGGCAGTTTCCCACGCGTTACTCACTCGTGCGCCACTAGATCCACAAGGGCAAGCCCCTGCTTCACCCGTTCGACTTGCATGCCTAAGACCTGCCGCCAGCGTTCGTTCTGAGCCAGGATCAAACTCTCAAGTTTTTAAAAACCTGTGGTTTAAGTCCCGTGCATATAAACAAAGCTGACATTATATAATCAGTTCGTCTTTACATATTATATTCGCAAGACAAGTTTTAACGAGGTTTAATCGTAAACCTACTACCTGTCTAGGATATGCACTTTTGACTTAGTCAAAGTTTGGATATTTCCAAATTCAACTGTCTGCATATCTCTTCTTGAACAGATTTTTGAAAATTCAAAAATCATTTGATGAGCTGCTTTTATTAACAATGTTGCGGAATTTTCCGCGTTCCAGAGGTTAGTATTTCGCATTCCTGAACACGCCCTAACTTAGAAAGCCCGCATAGTATGAACTGATATTCAAAAAAAGTCAAGTATTTTTTTAGAATTATTTTTTATTTTTTTGTGGCGGGCACAAATTTTTCAAAAAACCGCAGAAATCCGGGACTTTTTATTTTGATTTTTTTACAAGATTTTGAACCGTTGGCGGGGAAATACTGGTAAAAAACGCATCAAAATTCGCAGAAACCCGATTCGTAACCGATTCGGAATTAGTGTAAGTGTTGGTGGATAGTGGGCAGTGAGGGAGCCAGGGAGCAAAGTCCCCCCCCTGTGGAGGGGTACCCGAAAGGGGAGGTGGTTAGAGAATACAGAATTATTAAGAACACTCTAACCACCCCGCCGGGTGCTGCCCGGCACCCCTCCAATGGAGGGGAACTTTGCACTCTGGAATTTTCGCACAAAAACGCGGGGCGTTTGCCCCGCGCACTAACTACTTGCACTAACACTTATCACTATTCTACACTTATTTCGATAAGGTCACCATAGGTACCGGCTTCGTCCGCACCGATAAAGCAGTAGATATGGTCACCGATTTCATTCATAAATGCCTGTTGGTTGGCGGTGAATTCTTCACGATTCTTGGCCTTTAGCGCATTATTAACCCCAATTCCGGCAACCACGCCCCCAGCAGTGGCAGCCGTAAGGTCAGCACCAGCACGCGCCCACTTCTGACCAAGCTTATTTTCTGAGGTACTGGTCCCATCTGTTGATCCGATAATCTTGTTCCATATCGTTTGCCTACCAGTTAACAACTCACTGCACGTTTTATTTCCCTTAGTTTTTCCACCGGCATAGGTATATGTCGTTATAACATCCGAACCTATTCTGCGGAGGTCTGTTGTAAAGCATTTATCTGTAGAGTCACACGCAGGGGTGCTACCCTCACAATACTCCCTATGTAAGGCAGTAAGGGCATTAGCTTCAGATTCTAATTTGCGTTCATCACCTGTCGTCCTATCTTTTGTTTTTAACAACCCGCCAAGACCGGTCTTGGTTTGCAACAAATCCATTCCAACGCCTAACAAACCGGCACCACCGATTGCAGAACCCGCAACAGCCCATTGTTGACCAACGGTCAGTTTAAGGTTTTCGATTGTATCATTGGTTGCATTGTTGCAATCAAAACCATGATCTATTTTACCTTCGGCCTTGGCCTTTTTGCATGCCACGCGATTCGCAATGTTTTCAAGTTCTTTTTGTGGAATCCATGAACCACAAGTGAACACGTCACCAACCGCAAAGTATGCCGTAGACCAATTCTTGCTGCTGCTATACTTTTGCAAGTAATTTTGGATATCTGGGTCATCCGATTGAATTGTAACACGTGCACGACAGAACGAACCATACAAATCGTTACTTGCCACAAATTCATTCGATTTTAAGCCGTTAACGCTGTATGTTTTTGGAACGCGATTATTGCGCAACTTTACCCACATATATGTACTAGACAAATCACCCTTGCCCATAATACCACCGTTATTCGCCTCTATACACATATGTTGTTCCGCTGTCAATTTAGCGTTATATTTCGCCTGGGCTTCTAATTCAAGGTCACCCATAACTTCTTGGAACAATGTGGTGGCCTCCATATTCAGTTGATATACATCCCACTGTTCATAGGCTTCTTTGTCATACAAACAGCCTGTATCTTCATCCACCGTATCACATTCATGCGGATTTGTTATATCACATTCATATTGTCCATCAGGGCTCTTCTCACTTGATGACACACAACCAACCAAGACATCGTTTTGACCAGCAAGTTTTGCTTTGTACCCATCACTTACCGCATCAACCCATGCATCACGAACAGTATTCTTGTCACCCCATCCGGTGTTACCGTTGCCATCAACGTATTTCTTGATTGCCTGAATCTTTAAATGTTCTTCACATTTCGGCGATCCTTTGACGGTATTCACACACAGACCACGAACAATCGTAAAGTCCAAAACACCGCCAACTTTGTTCATGCTCTTGTTGAAATTTTCCTGGTCAGTGTTATATGTATCCGTCATAACATCGGTACGATTGCGATAGCAATTTACAAAGTCTTTGCCACACATAGAGCGAATACAACTGATTGCAGTGTTACGACATTCCTTGCCCATTTTCTCTATCGCGGCATCATTGTAATTTTCCGCCAACGACGCATTCAAGCGCGTTACCACACCAATCGGGTCATTGGTCGATTCTTCTAATTGCGGGAACAATACGTTGAACGCGTTACCATTGCTGTATTCATATGAATAATTGTATGCTTTATTCGCCACAGATGCAGCCGCATATTTGCAATTCGCATCAGTATTCACAATAGATTCACATCCGATTTTAATTTCTGGGTATGTTGATTTACCATTGACCGAACATGAAACATTCGCAAGGCTTAACCCAGACGGCAACCCAAGATTCAAATTAAGACTAATTGTTTGTATTCCACCCTTGTCGAAACAATTCGTTTTGTTACCAAAAACCTTGCTGTAACACGCAGACCCAAGGCCCGAACCACACGAACGCATTGCACATGCGGTAATTGTATCACTGCACTTTGACAACGCACGTTGGTCAAACGCATCAGCCAATTTTTGGATTTTATCCCTTAGTGCATTATTCATGCGCGATGCATAGATATCCGAATAAACTTCTTCGCGGTTATCTTCATCAATCAATTCCTTGGATGATGGTACATCACCGCCATGAACAGTCATATGACAATACTTGTTGCCGCCAATTGTGTCGGCACAGGCGTTCTTTAAATAGCGTGATATAACCGATGTTGTAACGACATCAACACCCGCACTTGTATCGTTCTTGGTCGATGTGGCATCACCGTTAACATCGTCCGTTGCCATAACAATCGCGTTTTCACTATTTACTATACATTTATATGGGTTAGCGGTGCATGCAGCCAAAAAGCATTGATCCGCAACCTTGTAACATGTGGAAACCGCGTTCACCGCCGCCAAACCTTGCCCTTCGGCAATCATAACCCCAAGACGACTCTGTGATGTCGGTGCGCGCGATGTATCGGTTTGACCAAATAATTCCTTCTTACCTTCGTCTTGGCAACGCGCCAATGTCGATTCACAGTAAATCTTTTGCTTTTTAAATTCGTCGTTTGTTGTGCAAAGTTCAAAATCTTCGCCACAAACATTTTCTTTATGCAAGCACGATGTATAACGTTTTACGCATGAACTGGTATCCAATCGGTTACTTATTGCGCCGGCTTCTATAAATTGACCAAGCACACTGCCCGCAGTTGGATACACATATTCATCATTGGCATTCTTTGCAGCAAGGTTTGCAATATTACTTGTTCCAAAAAGAGTATCTATGCCCGCCGATGTGCATTGTAACAAGACACTGTTACACTGGGGCTTTTTGGCATAGAACAATTCAGATGTTGTGCATTCTTCAAAATTAAAATCGCACACGTCGGATGCCTTGATACATTCCGTATAGCGTTCGACACATTCAACCTCGTCCATCAGGGCAGAATCTGAAGATGTAGTACCGGTTGTTGTTGTAATTGTCGTAGATGTGCCGGTCTTTAACAATGTAGGTAAACGACGCGCCGCCGCAAGGTTTGCAGCATTAGCAACACCAACCGATGGCATCACCGATATACGACCGTTCGGGTTCGCCGTAGGCGTCGCCCCGCCCCCCGCGCGCACAAGCGCAGATGCAGGCGCAACCACGCACAAAACTGGTAAAATTCCAATAATAGCAGTCAGAAATTTCATTCTCTTTCCCCTTTTGGTATCAATTCATTATATCATACAAATTAGAGAAAAAAAAGAAAAAAGTGTTAACGATTAGTAGTTAGTTGTACCTGAGATTATTAATTACTGGATTGCCCCCACACTAACCACTAGCAGCCTACACTAAAACTTCCCGCAATTCCAACATATCATCTGGCAAATCGGTTTTAAAATGCATTTTTTTACCAGTGGTCGGATGGTCAAATTCCAAAACCTGGGCATGCAACATTTGACCAGTATGTGTTTTTATAAAATCTAATAAATCAGGATTCTTGACCGACCCAAGCCTTGCCGATGCGCGGCCGTAAACCCCATCGCACAAAACCGGAAAACCATGCGACGATAGGTGTACCCTTATTTGATGTGTCCGACCCGTCATCAGCGTGCAACGAAACTCTGAAACCCCATCACGCGACCAAACATTCAAAACTTCAACAATCGTGTGCGCAGGCTTGCCCCCAGATTTCACCATTGTCATCTTTTGCCGATTTCGCGAAGAACGCGCAATATTACCCGTTATATCTGCACCAGTCCAATTCGGAACACCCCAAACAAACGCGATATATTTTCTTGTTAAATTATGTGTACTAAAAGTTTTTACCAATTCACGATATGCTGTATCGGATTTTGCAAGGACAACAACACCACTTGTGTCTTTATCAAGCCGATGAACAACCCCAGGACGAGTTACACCACCAAGTGACGAAAGATGTGTATGCGACAAAATGTTTTGAACAAGCGTGCCTGTTTTATTACCCGCAGATGGATACATAACTATTCCGCGCGGCTTGTTAACAACGATTATGTCATCGTCTTCATATAAAATATCTAAATCCAAATCATCAGATATGTTGTCTGTCGCAATATCGGTCTGGGCGGGCGGAATTTCAACGACGATTTTATCGCCAAGTTTTACTTTTTCGGAAAATTTTATATTCTTGCCATCACGTAAAACGGAAAATTTCTGAATTTCACTGCGCGAAAAAGTCGGTAATTGCGAAACCAAGAATTTATCTAATCGCATACCCACAGATTCTTCATTAACAATAAATTCCTGCATGTTAGGCATGATTATTTATAATCCTTCCATTCGGGTCCACGAACACATTTTGAAAAATCTATATTCAATTCATAATCGCCGGTCACAGGACACTTTAAAAGTCCTGTGCTTTGCGCTTGATCCGCATCACGTGTCGCATAACGCCATGTAAAACTTATTTCATTTGGTGCATGGACACACACCAAACGCAATATCCCACTGGATTGTTTATTTGGCCCAAGCCAGATACGAACACTGTCTGCTTCACCATAACAAGGAAAAGCATCAAGGTAATACAAAACAATTCCACGCTCAACATCGGAATTTTTCCATGTGAACTTTCCAACATATTGCTTTAATGGCAGTCCTGTTAACGCAGCCCAATCAGTTGTTGTTGAAAAAATACTTATACGCGGTGCAATCGGTGCCGGTGATACCGGCGGATTTTGCGGATGATCTGTTGCCGGTGCCTGTGATGATAATACAAGTGAAAAAATACAAAGCAAAAATTTCTTTATCATTTCTTATCCTCCATATTCATCAATTCTACTGCTACGCGTTTTACCCCAGGAAAACTTCCCGACAGACGGTGTGTAAAACCAACTGATTGACCTACATCCAAAAATGTTGCCGATGGCATAAAACGTTGACGAACAATAGGCGAACCATCTTCACCATAAAGGACGATAACCAAATCAGGAAAAGCATATATATCATCAGAACGATTCGTCACTGTTCCTGTCACAACAAGTTGCGTATTATCATCGTTCGTTACTGTTTGAATATCGTTGATTACGGCAACGAGCGGTCTTTCCCCAGGATTATCATGTCTTGATGTTACGATAACAGCGACTGCAAATACTGTTGCCGCAAGTAATGCACATAGCGAAGCGAAAAACACCATCAACCCCGAACGATGTGTTTTATTTTTTATCACCCACATGTGTCCACATACCGCACAACGTACTTCGCCCGAAGTCGTTGTTGGTAAATTATATTCTGTTTTACAAACATCACATTTTATTTTCATATTTTTTCTCTTGTCATTATGTATATCACAAATTATTCTAAATTCAACATTTGATATTTTCCCCGTACCACTTGCTGTATTTCGTTTATCGCTTTCATGAAATCGCCTACTGTGGCATTCTTGTTTGATACAACCGTGTTAAATATATTAGTTACTGTGGAACCAGAAACAGATTCACGTCTTAAGATTTTTGTCGCCATATCAGAAAGAACGGGAGAATTTATGTCGCCAAGACTCGCAACCCCAGAATTTACATTCCAATAATAATTTGGATTTACAGAATCAACTATTTTTTCTTTGACCCCAAGTCTCGGTGTTATTGACCCAGTAAAACCAACCGTAACAAACATCGCACTTATACGACCTTCGGTCATATCCAGCGCTCCACCAATTCGTATTGTTGCCAACGAATCAGACGGCACCGAAAAACCACTTAAAGTTAGTGTATTCACTGACAAATTGTTTGTCGTAAACGATGAAACTTTGGCATAATCCGCAAGGCTTAACATGCCGTTTATTGATATATTTTTTGAATCTCCGGAAAGCGTCCCTGAAACCAATGCTGTTTGAGTGTTATATTTTGAATCAATTGTTGTTCGATTTTTGAATATAGCATCACTTGTCTTTAAATTATCAATATCCAGTGATTCTTCTATGGATATGCCATCTGCATTAATGAACGTTACATTGTTTATATCGCGATTTCCAAGGTTTAACACAGATGCCATCGTTGCATCAGAATCATTATCAGACGGAACACGCCATAAATACATTGCATCATCACGTGTTATCCCTGTGGTTTGAATAATACCAGATGTGTTTCCAAGTCCCATATCAACAGTATCCGCACGCCATGTACCAAAGCCACCATAAGCACGATGTCCTTCGATAAAACCTATTTTATCATCACCCATTTTTACAATTTCACGTGTTCGCATAGCTGTTAAATCTGCATCATTAAAAACTATCACGCCCTGAAGAGTCGATTTGCCCCCCACATCCCCTGATTTCAATATACGTAATTGATATTTATCCAGCATATCTTTTGCAAAATTCGCATCGATTCCGTAATCAATTAAATCTGTTAATTTTATGCGCATAATTCTTGGCCCAAGTGCCTTTAACATTTGTTCACGATTTTGCACAATATAGTTTTCCAAAGCCGTTTGTATCATTTGCATTTGACGTGTAACGCGCAGATTTTCAACACGCGCAACTGCACGCGTTTGGTAACTGTAAACAAAAGGAATCAATGCCCCAGCGAGTGCAATTGTAAGCAAAAATTCTATCAACACTGTGCCGCGTGATAAATTCGAATATGAAAAAATTCTATTTTTTTGTTTCATTCCATTTTCCAGTTACTTGTTGCCAAAATTCCAAATTCATTTAATACGGGTATCCTTGGCATAGGCGCACGTGCCAAAGTCAAAGACGTAAATAACGGTGGGTTTTTTGATGGAAAAGACCAAGTGCCAAATTTTATCGGCGGTGTAGATGAAACCAATAATTCACCGGAAACAGTTAAACCGTATGAACCGGCAAACATTAGTTCCCCAGCAGATAAATACGGCGTATAAACCGTTCCTGTTGTTATACCTGCAAATCCACTTATCACTTTTAAACTTGTAGATTTAAGAACAAAATTGTTACTCACGTTTATCACGTCATTTACTGTCGCCCTATCTGCGATGACGTGCCCATTTAAGTCTATTCCTGAACCGCTTAGTTTTTTTGCTTCTATACTTCTGAACCCGTTTATATCACCAGAAACACGCAAAGCACCTATTGTGGTATTATCGCCGTTCATATTTGCCCCAGAAGAAAAATAAACATTTTTTGCATCAATCATCTTAGCATTAACAAACGTAGTGTCCAAGTTACGAACCTTCAACAAATCCCCATTTATGCCACCGACATTATAGATATCGTGATTTCCCATATTCAAATCACGCAACATCATATTCAAACCATCATCAGAAGTTCCACGATGCAAAAAACGCGTAGTATCAAAATCATTTTTATTACGTGTTATCCTATAAACAAGATTTCCAACCTTGAAATCCGGCGCAGTAACCGCCCAGATATCGCCATACGCAATACCATCAGGCCCAACCACCGCAGCATCAGCCCCAACGTTTTTTGCAATCCTGGCAACCCGTTTCGCATTTGTTTTCAAATCAAAAGCAAGATACACATCAACTATGTTACCACCAGTAATTTCATATTTATCAATAAATCCCGCAGATATAGATTCCGAAAGTTCCCTGAGTTCTTCATCAGACATTTTTATCTGTGCAACTTCGGGCCATAAATCTTCATTTATACGAACAAAGTTTAACACACCATCGCGCAAACTTATGATATCGTGCGCAATAGCCATATCGTGTATCGTATGTGTGGTATCAGAAATCATAGAATATGTAAAAGGTGTCGCCACAGCAATAATAACCATAGCCAACAAGACCTCTACAAGGCCACCACCACGTTGTGCGACAACTTCGTATTTTTTTAAAATTCTAAATTTACCCACAGTTACTACCACCTTCGATTAAACATTGTTTTATATCTATGCGCGTTTCAAGACGTTGCCAAAACACATACTGGCAAATAATATATTGTGCCAAAGATTTTGCATTATATGAACTACCTATGGATGATATAACAGAAGAACAATCTGTAATACCGTCATCGTCTTGGGCTGGATTTGCAAGTATTTCAAAGGCATCATTATTAATTGTATCAACCAAGGCATCCGGCAACAAAGATGTCCCAGAAGGGCGAATATCCAAAAGTGTTGTTCCATCGCCACCATGAGCAATACTACTTGATGTTTGTTCCCGCAAAGTTATATTACCCGCATAAATACTGTTTACATCAATACCACTTGCATTACTATAAGTAAGAGTTTCGGCATCAATAAACACATCTTGACCGCGCGAAGTATTTATAAAAGAACCAACATCTAACCTTTCAACATTAAATGTCATGCGACTTGAAACTAAACTGCCACCCACAGACCATTTTGCGGGACCTACAAAGTTTGCGCGCCCTGCTGACATATCGAAACTAACTATATCCGCATCTTCAACAGTCATATTACCACCATCACCGAATTTTGATATTGTTCGCGCGACTAATGACCCAACTTTTAACGTTCCCCGGGTCAATGAAAGAGCGGCTTCACCAGACGCAGATTGAAATACTGTTTTATTCGTATTTAAGGTATCTATTAGATTGCGTTCTTTACGCCCATTTTCACTTCCTGTTATTGACAATGTAATTGATTCCCCGACATTAAATTTGGCACGACGCGCAAAAATGTTTGCCACATTACTGATGCCATGTTCACCCATATCTAAATCAGTAAGAAATCCAGACGCGGACACGTTCCCATCATTACGCCGAATAATATCAGAATACACTTCACCAAGATGAATTCCAACATCAATATATCCATCTGTATCTTCGGGATCAAAAATCGCATAAAAACCGATTCTGCGTGCAAGTTCGGCGCGTTGCATAGTTCCGACTTTACCACCGCTAATACGGATAAGAGCCGAAATTTCTTTATCATCTTTATTAATAATCAATGTTATATCTTGTCCAAACGCAGTTCTAGGGACAAAACCTATTGGTAAACCATATGGTTCCAACAAATCCACCAATTTATCACCCGATACCTTTGTTTCATCATATTGTATATGCGATGCGTTTTCTTCAATGTAAATTTTTGCTGCTGTTCGAACAGTATCAATTTGACGAGTTGCAGAATACATTTGCGCGCTAACATCACGGGTCGCAAGCCTGCGCGCTAAAAACGGCATAAACACGAAAACCAGCGTCAATGAAAGTAACGCCTGTATTAAAAAACTGCCTCGCTGGGATGACATAAACCCTCCTGATACGATAAGCATAGCAATAGAAAAAATATATTGCAATCAGTTTTAAGATGTTTTAATATCTGTATCGTTTAATAGTTCGGTTCGTCCGAACAAAGTTTATAAAGAGTATATTTCCAAAACAAAAGAAATAGTATGCAAACAAGAAAAAATCAAACGAATTCACGTGGACAGTCGTCTGCGAATTCAAGAAATATGTCACCAGTTTCGATGATGATTCAACGTTGTCATAAATGGCGCATGAAACGTAAACAATACATGGACCAGGCCCGCCTTGCAACTGATGAAATTGAACGTGAAAGACTATTACAATCTGCGGAACATTATGGGCGCATTGTTAACGAGGAACAAGCCAAGATTGATTCTTCGCGTGCGCCGGGCGACAAAACCCCGGTGTCGGATATTCCACCGGCTGTTGAATCTGTAACACAATCCGAAAACGTTGAAACTTCTGAATCAGCAGAAAATTCCGAAACAGACGAAGAACAAAACTTCCCAATGTTTTTAACTAAGTTAAATTAAGGGTTAATTTTTATTTTGTATACAAGGATTGACAGTTTCTGCCACTTCTTTTTCTATATCAAACCCTATTTTTTCCAGTTCGTCTGACATTTTTGATAAAACTAGCCGCAATAGTAAATACATTTCCCCAACCGTCATAGGGTTTTCAGATTGCTCGTAATACTGATATAACGCTTTTATAACCGTTTGCGGTATTGGCTTATCTGTGATTACTGTTCCAAACATAGTTTTTTCCTTTTGGTTAAAAAATAAAAAACCATTTGCAAAAATACAAACGGTTGGAGACTAGAAAACTGTAAACAGAAACAGCGTTGCTTATTCGATATATTCGCAACTCTCCAACCTAGTGGAGTTTTTCTGTTTAAGAGGTTTCCTAGGCCCCGCAAATAGCAACTCGCCATCGCGAATGCAATTATAACTTATAAACATTGAATTTTCAAATCAAAAAATCCCGCATCGCGGGATTTTCATAACCGGTCATTAAATCAGACACGAAAGTGCCGCACTGGTATTCTTTAACAAGAACCATCCAATATGATAATCTGTTAAATAAACCGTAACCATGAATATGGCAAATATTCCAACGACTATCGTAACCGCCACACGACGACCACGCATACAATAAAGCGCGATATTATAAAATAAAAACAATACATACAAATCACCAATTATACTGATTATCCACATAGAAAGACAATTAAATGCGATTGCATTCAACACCAATATAACCGGATAAATAAAAAATATGGACGCCAACCCCTTTATCGCAATTTCCCAATCACGTTCACCCCCCGTTATTTCCGAAACCAACATCAAAAGTCCACCGCCAATAAACAACAACGCGACCGCAATAACCGGAACAATAACAATAGCCGTAAACACAGAATTTATTGTTATCGTCGCGCCACCAAGCAATTTTATCCCCAAAACCAACAAACCACCAAGCAAGCCATATATAAACGCCTTTAACATAGATTCTTCAATATCGCCATCTGCAACTATTTTTGAAAAAAAGCGACGTGGGTTCACAACAACATCTTTGATTGATTTGTACCATTTTTTGATTTTTTTCATTATGGTGCCCCCTTTATTTGATTATTTATATTTTTGCTTTATAATAAAAAAAAATCAATGGAAAAAGACATGAAGAAAATCGCCATCGCCGGACGACCAAATACCGGCAAATCAACTTTGTTCAATGCTCTAACGGGCACACGTGATGCATTGGTTCACGACCGTCCTGGGGTTACACGCGACACAATTTGTGGCACAATGGTTATGCGAAACGATTGTATGCTGTGCGATACAGCCGGGCTTGAAAACGCGCGTGGCGGTATTGCCGCTGATTCAACAAACATGGCAATTGATGCAATATCAAATGCTGATGCGGTTTTATTCGTTGTTGATGGGCGCGCAGGACTAATTCCCGAAGACATGAATTGGGCACGCGCCGTTCGGCGTAAAACCAAGGCACCTATTCTGCTGCTTGTAAACAAGGCGGAATCTGACCGGCGACTTGGGGATATTCATGAATTTTACAAGTTAGGATTTGGGGAACCGGCTTTGATTTCAGCAGAACACAAGCGTGGATTTGACGAGATATTTAATTTTATAAACCGAATCGCCCCAGCGGAAAATCCGACTGATTCGCTGATGCCTGATACACGCATAAAAATTGCAATTTTAGGTCAACCTAATGTCGGGAAATCAACATTGGTAAATCGTGTCTTGGGCGAAAACCGCCAAATTGTAAAAGATGAACCCGGTGTTACGCGTGATACGGTAAAAATTCCGGCCAGGTTTTATGGGCGTGATATATTGTTGATGGATACAGCAGGATTACGCCGGAAATCAAATGTACACGATGATGTTGAAACACTGTCTGCAATAAAATCCTTGGATGCGATTGAAAAATCCAATGTTGTGATTTTGGTTGTTGATGCCACACGCGATATTGAAAACCAGGCACTAGGTATCGCTGCACGTGTTTATGAAGCAGGGAAAATTTTGTGTGTTGCACTTAACAAGTGGGATTTGGTTGCCCCAGAAGAACGCGATGAAAAATTGTTAAAACTTAAACACCACTTTACAAATTCTTTTCACCAAATTATCAAGCCGATGATGCTGGCCATTTCGGCAGAGACCGGAACAGGTGTGCAGAATATGTTCAAACGAATTTATGAACAATGGGACATTTCTACCGCGACCGCACCAACAAGTTTGATAAATAAAATCATTGGTGAATTGGTTGAAGCGCGTCAACCACCTATGTCGCGCCTTAAACGCCCGATGAAGATAAAGTTCGCATCACAAACAGGACGACACCCGATGCGCATTACGATAAATGTTGGTGGCGCGTCCGATATTCCGGAATCTTATACACGATACCTGCGCCGCGGAATTGCGAATGCGTTGCACTGGGAACACTTGCCAATAATTATTGAGTATAAAAAGGCGGAAAATCCGTTTAGCGATTAGTGGGATGTTTTCTGCTTTATAAATGGAAAATGAACAAACAGAGTTCGTCTTGCCTGTATCGTCGCCTTTTGCGCATCGGTGTATTGCCCGCGCAAGGACTGATATTCCACCAAATCATGGAACATTTCCTTTGGGCAATTGGAACAACAATTTTCATCTATCGTGCCATCTTCGTGATTGTGAATACATCTGATGACATCATTTTTTTTGATTTCTTTATCTCGTTCTTCCTTTATAATTTCTGATGCAACAATGGCCTCAAGAATACTCCCGGGGCATAGGTAAAACCCAACAGACACCATACAAAAACACGACGGTGCATGAACAAGGGGCGCCTTTTCTTTCATGTATTTTTCAAGGGCATTTACATCTTTTTCAAAAGATTTGGCATATGTCGTAAGCAACCCAAGGGTACAATGATATCTGCTCAATTCCGAAAGACTGATTGGTTTAACAATGCTTTTAAGTTTTCTGTTCAAATCTGATTCAATGTTTTCTTGGGCTTTCTTTGCGTTGCGATAATTTTTATAATCTTGAACTATTGTATTCATATATTTTCCTTATTTAACCAACTTTCCAGTTTCAGCATCAAAGTTTTCGTGGGCAATCAAAATTCTTTTATTTTTGTATTTTGGCGCAACAGGTTTTTCAACCGCTGTACGCCAATAAACCGCACCATCACGCAAACGAATAGCGTTCAAGTTATTATCGGTATCTAAAACATACGCTACATCATTCGCAATTAAGAAGGGGTATTCAACACCAATCCACGTGCACCATGTGGCGTTTCCGGTCGCAACCGAAATCTTGCAAAACGCCCCGCCCAGTCCGCCGGCATACACATATTTACCATGAATTTGAATTGGTGCAATTATATCCAAAACCGATGCGCCGCCAGTCATATTGCTTTGGCGATAAATGTCTGCAACCCATGCAATTTGGCGATTTTTCGGATTAACCTTTACCAATTCGCCGGTGGACAATCCCGCATAGACAAAATCGCCACTACACACCGGGTTCTTTTGACCAATTACATAATTACTTGTTGGAAAACCCGCAAAGATTTTTTTATCACCGTTCCATATTGTATTTTGATTATCCAACCGATATGGACAATCATTCGGTTCATATTCGGCAATACTTTCCGGCACATCAGGAACAGATGTATTTAAAACGTTAATTTTTTCAGTTGCAAAAATACTGTGCCGTTCCCCAGGCAAAATCGGATCATGCTTGTCACAAGAACACAGCCCAAACATCACAGCAACAAAAATTACAACTTTTTTCATATTTATTCCTATCTTAGTGTTTCAGCAGAAGCACGAATAACACTTGGTGCTTCCGAATCTTCGGTAATTTTATCAATCCACTTTTTTGCCTCTTCGCGATTGCCTGCGGCGACATATTTTTGGGCAACAGTAAGCGCCGCAGTATAATAGAAAGGTGATTTTTTTGTATCAAGCGGGTCCAGGTATTTCGCAACCGCCGATGCGTCCATTTCATCACCACGCAATGCAACCATATGCAAACGCGCCAAATCACGAAATTCTTTCGTTTTGCCATTTTCGGCCAAATCTTCAAGTTTTTTTACATCTTTATCCAAAACATATGCCTGAAATAATGCAAGATCAGCCGTTGCCCCAGATGTATTTTGCGATATTCCAACCAATGCATTTACATCAGCATTTTCAAGCGCGATCTCATAATTTTCTGCAGTTGCCAATTTTGCCGCATGATGAGCACGGATACCAATTTGAATTCCTGTAACAACAATCATTATCGCAATCGCCACGCCAATTAAATAACGACCATATTTTTTAAGGAACTGTTGAGTTTTTTCATTATTCACATCTTCCCAAACTTCACGATAAAGGGCATCTTGGGCGTGTTCCTGCATAGTTTTTTGTGGTGCTTTGATTTTTTTGTTTCTTTCCAAAATATTCGCCATTTGAAAACTCCTGTGGTTTGACATCTTGATAATTTGTTTTTTCTTGCTATACTATAAACATAATGGGAAAACAAATCAAGAGCACTTTACCAACAAAAGTAAGCACAAATTTAGTTGCGCCAGGGGTTGCTGACGATGCTGGATTTGCGAATTATATTCGCACTATTGCTAAATTTCCGGTACTATCTGCGGAACAAGAATACGATTACGCTACGCGGTGGGTAAACGACCACGATAATGAAGCCGCAGAGAAATTATTGGTTAGCCATTTGCGCCTTGTTGTGTCGGTTGCTTACGATTTTCGAAATTATGGTATTCCTGTGCAAGAATTGGTGGCAAGCGGCAATATGGGACTGATGCAGGCGCTGCAAAAGTTTGA
This sequence comes from Alphaproteobacteria bacterium, assembly GCA_017962125.1. Lineage (GTDB taxonomy): Bacteria > Pseudomonadota > Alphaproteobacteria > Rs-D84 > Rs-D84 > Enterousia. Next base: position 19,770 of record JAGCVZ010000005.1, on the reverse strand, counting down.
CCCAGAAAAGGGTTTTCGATTTTCTACATATGCTATGTTTTGGATTCGCGCAGAAATTTATGAAACAATTTTAAATAATTGGTCTATTGTGAAAATTGGTACATCTGCGAATCAAAAACGTGTTTTCTTTAACCTGGCACGGGCAAAACGCACATTGGGAATTATGGACGGAAATCTTTCCGAAGCCCAAGCGGAAAAGATTGCAAATTATCTTAGCGTTCCAACCGAAGATGTAAAACGTATGTCGACACGAATCGTCGCACGCGATTTGTCACTAAATTCACCATCACACAGCGACGAACAAGATGGTGGTGACAGGTTATCAAATATGGCCGATTCACAAGCAGATGTTATGGAAAATGTCGAAAGATCTGAATTCATGCGACGCGGTGGTGCATTGTTAAGAAAGCACTTGGCAAACTTGCCGGAACGTGATCGCGAGATATTGTGTGCGCGAAGACTTTCTGAACCTGCGACAACGTTGGACACACTGGCAAAAAAATATAAAATATCTCGCGAACGCGTACGCCAAATTGAAGAGCGGGCATATAATAAACTGCGTGATGCAATCATCAATGATACGGAAAAAACAAATGAAAATTAAAACTGTTTCTATGTTTACTTGGTTGCTAGCGGTCGTGCCATCGTGCGGATATGCATTACATTACCACGCTGGCGATTTTAATTTTTCACTCACAGGATATGGTACTGTTGGTATTATTGAACCAAACTTTAAAAAACCTGATTTTCTTGGTGATTTTCGCGTGCGTGGTCAGGTTACTTATGATGGGGTCAAAGAACACATTTTTGGTGCTGTTTATATGATTGATGAAATCGCAATTAATGAAGATAAATATTGGCACGATATGTTCGGTTTTTGGCAATGGCGCGGTGTTGGGCGCGTAGAATTCGGGCTTACGGATTCGGTTGCACATAAACTTGGGCTTGGGTTGCCAGATGTTGGTGGATTGCGTCTAAACGATAATTCTTTGATTTTCCGCAAGATGGGAACCAATGGGCCGGTTATCGCAAATCCAGAAATAACATCCGGAACCAGCGCATTGCGTTTGAACCTTGTTGCTGCACACAATCCAAATTTACAATATGGCGTTTCGGTAGCGGGCATTACGGGCGATTATAAAATGAATGTGGACGCGGGGATAAAAATAAAACATTCATCATCAAAAACAAAATACGCATTGTCACTTGGCGCATCATTCATTGATTCGCCCGATGGCTATGAAACAGACACGTTTAGGCCACTTGTCACCGCCGATTGGCGTGGACAGGTTGGAATCGGCACAAATATACAATACAACAGTTGGATTTTTGCGTTGACTGGGCGTATAGTATATGATGAAAACCCAATTGGAACTGTTTCAGATGGTATTGTTGCCGGCACTGGGTTAAGTTATGATATATTAAATTATACTTTATCGGTTTCATATCTTTTTTCTGAAACAGGTATATGGCATAAATGGTCGCCGAATTATGCCGATCACACAGCGGTCGCATCGTTTAGGTATAAATATAATCGCTATGCTGATATGTGGGCATCAATTGGCATATCAAGAGAAAAGCCGTTTGTTGCTGCTGGTCTGCGCGCAACATTTTAATTAGCACAGGTTGTTTGTTCCTAAGTTTTCTTGACTTTTTCGTTTTTTATGCTACTTTCACCCCCGTGGACAAAAAAGAGGACAACAGTATGCAATCAACGGATTTTTCTTATAATTTAAGGCAAGGTTTCTATGTCAAGATAACAACAGTTTGTACCAATGGGGACTCTATTGATTATGTTGGTGGGCTTAGAGTTTATTCTTGGGACGATATGTTGAATTTTATAAAAGAACTAAACCTGCGCGATGATTGTGACAAGAATATGCCGATGCATGTGCATGCAGAGAGGCATTTATTTCTTTATGGTCTAAACGAAAACAAAGATCCTTTTTACCAATTAGACTTAAAAGATACTTTGAACAAAGAACAAAAGAAACTTCATACTATTAACTTTTGGGTGGTTGATAAAAAAATTCCAACATTTGGTGAACTGAAAAAAACGCAAGTATTTTGTATCAACAAACATGGTTGTGAAAATTGTAAACACGAAAAATGTCTTTTTGACATGGATTCCAAAAAGGATAAATTGCCCGCGGTAGTTGATTATACTACCCCCGCCGTGATTCGTTTGTTAAACAAAAACCGTATTGTTATTAAAAAAAACACCGGCGAACAATTATATCCCGAAACAACAAGCCAGGTTCCCGAACAATTAGTCAATTTCTTTAATGCAAAGATTACATTTAATCTTAATCAACCCTGGCTGAATATAGAGCGTTAATAACAAGGCCACCAAAAATTGGTGGCCTTTTTGTTTTGGACAAAAAGTTCAACTATTGTAATTCTTCCAACAGTTTCTGATATTTTGCAACCGTATCAGAATCGTTCAAAGAAATCGCAATTTGATACGCGGATTCTAAATCGGACTTTGCCGATGCTGCATTACCAAGGCTTAAATTCAATGCCGCAGACTTTTCAAAATAATTCATCGCACGCATAGAAAGGTCTTCTTTTTGCTCGATTGTCGTAGCACCTTGGATTTGTTCGGAAATCACACGAATAGCCGATGTATAATCGTTAACAGCATCCGCATAATTACCCATTGCTGTATAAGCTTCGGCGCGTTCGGCATAAACAGATGGACTAACTATTCCTTCGGGCCGCGCAAGCGAATTTGTATAATCTGCGATTGCACCTTCCCAATTTTTTTGCCACAAATTCAACTGACCGCGTTTAGCGTATAAATCACGCAACTGTAAAATTTCGTTTGGATTTGCCGCATATGTTGCAAGGGCGTTGTTAATATCTGTCATCGCCGAATCAAAATCTTCTAAACGCGTATTCAATAAAGACCTATCGTAATACGCCACAGAATTTTGCGCATCCAAACCTAATGCCGCATTAAAGTCATCCAAAGCCGCACGATAATCGCCTGCCTGCATATGCGCCTCACCGCGCAGAATATACGCATCAACCATATTTTTATCAGCTGTGATTGCCGATGTTAAATCCACAATCGCCGCCTCTAAATCACCTGCTAGAATTTCATTTTTTCCCTGATTATAATAATCATTTGCACGCATCAAAACTTCTTCGGATATCTCTGTTCCACGATGCGATTCTGTCGCAATTTGACTACGTCCCAGTATGAAAAAAGTTGCAGCGATAAAGAACAAAATAATAAACCAATAAACATAAATCGACATTGACCAAGATGATGGCGCATTTACACGATGCGCAGTCTTCACATTCACGCCACGCACGCCTGTTGTCTTAGGTTTTGTGTGTTTCATAGTTTTCTTTTTCATGCAAAATCTCCCTTCCTTACACTTGAATTATAGATAAGTTTTTATAAAGTCGTCAATGGTTTTTTCGTCTAATTTAACAATTTTTCCCGTTGGAATATTTTTTATACTTATCGTTCCATACATTACACGATGCAATGTTCGTACAGGTAATCCACAATGTTTTAAAACAATGCGGATTTCATTCTTTTTGCCTTCGGTCACTGTGATACGTAATTTTTTATCGCGCATTACTTCTATTTTCATTGGACGATAGCGCACACCATCAATAGTAATACCACTACGCGCCTTGTCCAGTTTGGACATATTGTTACCATCAACATCCGCAATATATACGCGCGGGATATTCGCACTTGGCGCAGTAAGTTTCCGTGCAAGCAACCCATCATTCGTCATCAACAGAAGCCCTGTGGTCTTAAAATCGAGTCGCCCAACATAACGTAAATTACGATATTCACGTGGTAAAATATCATATATGGTATTGCGACCACGCGGGTCATGTGTTGTCGTCATCGTACCAATAGGCTTATGAAAAGCATAAAGCAGAGTATCGGTGCGCGGTTCAATCTTTTTACCATCAATCATAATTTCATCAGTGTCATCAACAAACATCACCGGCGTAGTTGCAACCGCACCATTAACAACCACCTTGCCTTCGGCAATCATCTGCTCTGCACCACGGCGCGATGTTATACCACTATCTGCGATAAATTTTGCAATTCTTATCTTCATTTTAGTATCTTTTCTATGGCTATGACCGCGGCAACTTCGGCCCGCAAAATTGTTTTTCCCAGAGAAACAGGTATGGCCCCCAATTTGTCCAACGCATCAAATTCTGCATCAGAAAAACCGCCTTCGGGTCCAACTAAAATTGCCTTTGCATTCTTTGGAACTTGTGTTGTGTTGTTTTTATTATATGCGAAACGTTCATCTGCAAAGCAAAGTCCGGACAAATCAAGTTCACCAAACTTTATTGGCGCAACAATTTCAGGAACACTATTGCAATTTGACTGCTCTGCGGATTCAATCGCAATTTTTTGCATACGTTCCCAATTCACATGATGATTTACCGTACGTTCAGTTATCACAGGAACAAACTTTTTTATTCCCATCTGAGTTACCATCGCAATTAAATCATCTGTGCGTTTTATTGGGGAAAAATAAAGAGTAATATCGGTAACGACGTCCGCGCGCCCAGTATCCGTACCTACCTTTATCGTTTTTCCATCCGCCGACAATTCCGCATTAAATTCATGTCCAAAGCCAAAAACCAGGCATTTTTGTGTACGCATAACGTGTGATAAATAGTGCGAAACTGATTTATCTATTGGGAAACTATCACCAGTCTTTATTTCATGGTCTATAAAAATGCGCGGAATATTTTTCATATAAAATTTGTTTCCTTGCTTTATTGTTTTTATTTTTTCTGATATAATCATAGCACGATGGTTCAAAAGTTCAAGATTTTATCTGTAGGAAAAGACAGCAAGGGTTTGAATATTTTCAAATCCAGTGCCTATAAAGAACACGAACAAGCACCAATGGCACAAACTTTTTGGGCACTAAGATGGTCAATTGGTGTATGGTCGGTGTGTGCATTAGTGTTTTGTTTTTCTTTTTTGTTTGAACATTTATGGCGGTACGGTTGGTCGCCGGCAACTGCCGATTGGATGGCTATATATTTAACAAATATGTTACAAAGTTTTGGACTATCGGTTATCGCAGAGATTCCGTATTGGGTTATACGCTGTGTTATGCACCCTGATTTTGCGTGTATTTTGCCGTTGTTACCAGTATTGGCATATTACTTGCTTGTTGACGACACCTTAAAGAAGGAATTTAATCCAAATGGTAAAGACGAATACGATAAAAAATCTGGTCGCGAAGCAAATGAAAAAGACGTCAAAGAAATGGGTTTGTTTGATGGTTTTATGATGGTGCTTGGGTATTTCAAAAAGAAACCATTAAAATTGCCAAAAACTTTATCGGTTTTGTGTTTGGCTCCTCCGGGAACCGGTAAAACACAGGCTATTGCATTGCCTACAATTTTTGAATGCACCAATGTATCTATGATTATAAACGACCCTAAGCCTGAAATCGACGAGAAGTCTAGTGGGTTCCGTTCAGAACGTGTTGGCCCGGTGTTTATCATGAATTGGGCGGGGCAAGACGAACCTGAAAAAGGTATTTATTATCCTTCGTGGAATCCCTTGTCCCCTGGGCACATACCGTTTAGTGTTGAACAACGTGAATTATATGTCGATTATATTTGTGATGTTTTGGTTCCAGATGCCGTAGGCAGCAGTGCTGACCCACACTGGACACAATCTGGGCGCGCAGGTCTTGCCGGATTCATTCAATTTATTGTATCAAAAATTGAACGCGCCAAAGCAGACGATTATTTCTATGGTCGTTTGCAAGCAGGAACATTTGATGCCGAAGATGCGGCGGTTTTGTCTGATTACTATTTTGCGATGGTGAATGACCCAAATGCGTTTGCCGCAATGGGGCTTATCAAAAGCGGCGAATTAAACGCAATGAATTATGTTCATATTGGAACTTGGGCACACATCCCGCAAATATGGTTAGGCAAAGAAGCATCTTTTTCCATGATGCTTGATTGGATTACCGAAGCACAAATTGCTGTTGCGGCGGATTTGGCAGAGCGTCAAAAGCAAGGTGATCAAACGGTTATGATGGCAGACCCAATGAAAGAATGGCTGGAATCTGCTGTGGCCGAATGTCGCGCATTTGCATACTCAAACCGTGCGGTTGCCGAACTTACGAAACTTGCTAATACGCCACAGACTGAACGTGGGTCAATTATTTCAACAATTCTTACTGGGCTTGCTATATTCCGTAACGCCGCGGTTAGAAACAGAACCAGTCATTCTGATTTCCATTTCTCTGACATGCGCGGAATGATTGACCCACGTGACGGAAAAATGAAACCTGTAACAGTTTATCTGTCCATTAATATGGTTGATGCCAAGGCATTAAACCCGATTACATCAATGTTTATTGAAACTATGTCAAATTTCTTGCTTGCCAATCCCCCAGACCACGTCGGGCGCAGCGGTGAAAAGATGGGACCGTACCCAGTGTTATTCTTGCTTGATGAAATGCCAAAAATGCAAAAGATGCAGGCGGTTATCCAAGGACCCGATGTCGGTCGTAGTCAACAGATTTCATACCTGTTTATTGGTCAGGATATTCACCAGATTCAAGAAAGATATGGTGCAGATGCGGCATCAACAATTATGTCAACCACTGCGGCAAAAATTGTTTTCCGTCAAAACGACCCTGACACCGCGGAACGCTTTGCTAATATGATGCCAATGAAAATAACAACCGAAAAGAAAAAGGTCAAAGGACCAGACGGAAAGGAAAAAGAAGAAAAAAACAAAAAAGAAGAACAATTATTTAGTAAATTTGACCTTATGAAACTAAAAATTACAGTTGGTGGAAAGCCGGCCGAAGCGATCATATTGTATGAAGGATGGTATCAACGACCGATTAAGGCAGAAATGCGTATGGCATTTAGTGACCCAACCATGGTTGAATATATGAAAATGGGACGATCATCACCATTACCTGAATTCCTTATACCGATGCACCATGCAATCTTGGAATATAACGGTAACCCGCGGTACTATAATCCGCAAACAAATGAATTGAAAGAATTGGCGCCCGTGGTAAAATAGGGAACATGTTTAAACTATTACAATTTTTAATTATCGGTATTTTGCTTTCCGCGTGCAGTGCAACTGTAGAATCGCGGCTTGATTCTGTGCGCGGAACTTATATGACCGCCACAGAAACACAACTGGATAACAATGGGAACTTGGGGCTGTTAATCAATGCTGACAAAAAGTTTCATAATGGTGATATTGCCGGTTCAGATGCATTGTATGAAGAATTTAATCAGAAAAACAAAGATGTGACATCTGGGGATATATGGCGCGAAGCGGCAAACTTTGCGTTTGGCGCTAACGCAAATGATTATAGGCCATTTATGATGGATACGTTGTTTGTGTCTTATTATCAACTTTGGGCGGCGATTGCAGAAGGTCGTTGGAATGATGCGCGCGTGATTATCAATCAATCCTATGCGCGACAACAAGACATGTCTATTGAATACAAAAAATTGATTGAATCAACCAAGGACGAACTTGCACAGCATACGGAAATCAGGGATAAAATTGACCAATGGGTGGCATATCGCGATATTATGAATCCAGCACTGATGTATTTATCAGGCATTTACTTTTTGACCGCGGGCGATTTTTCGGACGCAACAACCTACCTGTCTCGTACGCATGGTATGGTGCCAGGAAACAAATTTGTTGCAGATGATTTAGATTTGGCGCGCACTAAACAGAGACCTCAAAACACTGTTTGGGTTTTTATTGAAGATGGATTTGCACCAAAATTGACCGAACAACGTGCTAGTTTGCCAATCTTTATAGAGGGCGGTTTGTCGTGGGTGACAATTGCGACATCGCAACCGATTTTATTGGGTGGCACATCAAAGATTGATGGCGCCCAAGAAATAGCAAATGTTGATGCAATGTTTATGACGGAATACAATGAATATCACACTAATGAAGTTCTGCGTGCAGTTGCGTCCGCAGCAGGACGCGCGACACTCACAGCAACAATGTTTAATTCTAATTCTGATGCAGCACCGATTCTTGGGTTGTTGTCGTTGATTTATTCTGAATCGACAACTAATGCAGAAGTTAGAACATGGGCGACATTACCAAAGACGATTTCGGTCTTGCGCGTGACTAATAATGGCTTGATTGAATTGCGGTCACATGGTAATGTTATAGCAAATATAAAAGTGCCGGGGTCGGGTAATCATTTAGTCTATGTTCGATTGGCGGACAGCCGGCAAGATATAAAAGTAATGAAAACCAAATAACCAAGGGGGAAAATATGAAAAGACTTTTACCTTTTGCACTGTGTGCTGCTCTAATTGGGTGTGGCGAAGTGCGCGTTGTAGATTTGAACGACGAACGTGAAGTTGCAGAAATGCAGAATGTCATGGAATTAGAATATCGCGACTGGACAAAAACCGCAGAAGATATGACAAAATCCATGTTGGCTAGCGGTGCATTCGCACGCGTAAAAAATCCTGTGATTGGAATCGGTGAAATTAAAAATGATACTATGCAACGGTTCGACACTGATATATTGGTAAAAAAGATTCGTATGACACTTATCAATTCCGGTCGGGCCCAGGTTTCAACCGCATTTGAAAATAACGATTATGCCGAAGATACATCGACCTATGCGGTGCGTGCAGCACGCAGCGATGATGAATACGACCAATCAACAATTGTATCAAAAGGAACGCTGGTTGCGCCGAACATGTCGCTTTCAGGCAAGATGATTCAACGTAATATGAAATTGCAATCAGGTTGGTTTTCGTCGGTTGATACACGCGTAGAATACTATTTGCAAATGACACTTACCGATATTAAAACCGGACTTTCGGTATGGGAAGACGAACGCCCAATTATCAAAGAAGGCGACCATGCACCAACATGGTAAAATATGAATTGAATCTTGTATATTTGCCCCGGAAAACCGGGGTATATTTTTTTTGCTATGCAAACGCAAGATTCTTTTTGGTCGTCGTTGGTACTGGGGATGCATGATGCGTTGGTTTCAACGCTGGGGTTGGTTGTGGGACTGGCGTTCGCGGACGCGACACAATATATCATCGTGCTGACCGGGACAATTGCCGCAGTATCGGCGGGACTTTCAATGCTGGCATCAGAATATCTTTCGCAAAAGGCGGGAGGAAATGCGCGCGATGCGGCAACACGCGGAGCAATGACAGGTGGCACATATGTCGCAACAGCAGGAATGTTGCTGATGCCGTTCGTGTTTACAGCAAATACGGTAATCGCAACAATAATGAGTTATGTCGTGGCGGTCGCGATAATTTTCTTTTTCAATTTTTTGAAATCGAAACTAAGTGCGCAAAAATTCTGGCCGGCGTTCATAGAAATGCTGTCAGTGTGTTTTTTGGTAACTTTCGCCGCGTTTTTAATCGGCGAAGGCGCAAAAGTGTTTTTAGGAATAACGATTTAGCTAAAATTTACCCCCGCCCGCGAAATGCGGGCGGTTTTTTGTTTTATTTAATTCTTGTTATGATAACAAAATCACTAAAACTGTGGGTCGTTGTCCAACATGGCGGAAAAGGTTGCCGTTGCCACACGTTTGCCGTTAACAAACGCATTTCCAAGAAACTTGTGCAGTTTCATTTTCGCGCCAACTTCTTCTATCTTTAATTCCAATACATCGCCGGGCACAACCATATGTGTGAACTTTGCGTTTTCGATTGTTACAAAATATCCCAATGCTTTACCACCGTTATTGCCGATTGCGTTCAGTATTGTAAAGCACGCGGTTTGCGCCAAGGCCTCTACTATCAAAACGCCGGGCATGATCGACTTCGCCGGGAAATGGCCCGCGCACCAGAATTCATCGTCACGCACGTACTTTATACCTGTCGCAGTTCTATCCGTAAATTCACGAATTTCATCAATCAGTCGCATGTGCCCGCGGTGCGGAATTACGCGTTCTATACCCGTTGCATCAACCATTTTCGTTTCCTTTTGATTTTAATCGTTCAAATGTTTTTTCACCCACGCATAATGACGCAAGAATTCCGTCCCTGGCATCGCCGGATAACCCATATGACGACCACCGTCCGGAATATCCCGGAAAACGCCACTGTTCGCGCCAACCTCCGCATCATTGCCAATTTTCACCCCATTTGCGATTCCTACGTGTCCTGCAAGTAATACACGGTCGCCGATTTTAACACCACCCGCAATGCCAACACCCGACGCCAAAAAGCATTCACACCCAACAACAACGCCGTGTGCAATTTGGCAAAGGTTATCAACCTTGGTCCCATCGCCAATCATTGTATCAGTAAGCGCACCGCGGTCGACACAGGAATTTGCACCAATCGATACACGATTACCTATAATCACACGACCAACATGCGGAATAAAGACATTGTGACCGTCTTGACGCGTATAGCCAAAACCGTCCTTGCCAATTGATGCACCATTGTGGATTACGCAATCCGCGCCAATTGTTGCGTTTTCAATGTGCGCACCAGAATGAATAACTGTGCCGCGACCAATCGTTACGTTACGACCAATATAGGCATTTGGATATATCTTTACATCGGGTTCAATAACCGCACCGCGCTCAATGGTTGCAAATTGCCCGACATAAACACTGCGCCGATTACGAAAAAATACACCGCGTTCAACATGCGCATCACCCGATATCCCACGACGTGGCGGTTCACGATAAATCACACCAAGTATTTTTACAATTTCACCGCGCGGGCTATCACATACCAAAAGCGTTGCCCCCGATGGCGCATGCGATACAGTTTCGGGCTGTAATAGAATCACACTGGCGCGCGTATTTTCTAAAACAGATATAGGTAAGATTTTGAACGCATTACTGTTTTGCTCGGTCGAATAAAACGCAATTTGACCAGGACGCGCATCCGCAATAGGCGCAATACCCGATATAACGGTTTCCGGATTTCCACGCAGTTCAAGGTTGAACATTTTCGCTAATTCACCGGCGGTTATTTTTGTTGCACGTGGCATCATCAAAGATTTAATTATTTTCAACATGCAGGCATTATAACCTAAATTTTAGAAAAGAAAAGAGAAATTAATGGCCAGTCGGCAACATGAAAAACCGGCGATGTTATCGCCGGTTTCCCAATCGCTAATAACTAACACTTATCACTAAAAACCTTTCGGAGTATCCATTTTTACGTTTGAAACTTTTTTATCCAACGCGTTGATAACATCCGCTGTGATATCAAGATTCTCGATATTACCACCTGTACGTGCGAAGCGACCATCAATCACCAAAGACAAATTCTTTTTCGCAATAATCGCTTCAATAATCGGATCAAGGTGCTTTTCTTGGATTTCAACCAAAGCCTTTTGGAATGCAGCATCCACAGATTGTGCGCGTTCAGTCAAATCGCGTTGCAATTTTGTTACCTTGCCTTGATATTCGACAACACGACGTTGCAAAGCTTCCTGGGACAGCACATCTTGCGATTTTTCAATTTCTGCCTTTTCTTTTTCCAAAGCTTTTTGTTCTTTGGTCAATTCATCACGCAATTTAGTTTCGTAATTTTCGCGTTGTTTACGCAAATTTTGCAAGGCCTTTGCCTCGTTCTGAATCGCATCCATACGGACAACAGCCATACGCAAATCGCCACCGGACACCGCTTCAGACGAAATACCTTCGATTGCGGCTTCTGTGCTAACCGTTTTATTTGAAAACGCCTTTATCGTAAAGAGACCAATCACCGCAACAGCAATTACGATAGCCGTTATAACACCAAATTTAACATACTTTCTTGTTGCCGTTTCCCCGGCTGGGTTATTTGTTTTCACCATTTTTCTTCCTTTTGTTTTTGTTGACAAAGTGACTATAACAACAAAAAGTTAAAAATAAAAGACAAATTTATTATTTTTTATCTAACGGGAGAGATTCTTATTTCAACGCGACGATTAGCAAGTCGCCCCCATTCATCTTGAGCCGCAATCGGTCGCGCCGCGCCCCGTCCAACAATGAACATGCGCGAAGTTTTTATACCGTGTTGTGTCAAATAAACCGCTACACGTTCCGCCATATCCAATGAAAATGCGCGTGCCGCATTAGCATCACGCATAGAATCTGTATACCCCGCAATTTCGATAAATGTTGCATTATATTTTCTAAGAATCTTTGCAATCATTGATAAATTATCATCACCATCTGCGGATATCTCTGGTGCATTTAATTCCATTATCGCATCACGGACCAAGATAACAAGAACATCTGTACCAGCGCGTTGAACAGATAATCCTGGACGGCGCAAAGTATCGTAAAGTGCCGTTTCAAGTTCAGACATATAACCAATATACATCGCTGTTTCATTTTGTGTATGATCGCCGTATTCCATTTCTGCACTTTGTTCTATGGTCTCGGATACAGTCTTGCCACCGGAGCCTTGGAATATAGGTTTTTTCGCGGTTCGCGCACTTTCGGTCATATCTGTAAAACTCGCGCCGCGCAAATAGTTTGACCATGTGGACCGTTCTGGACTTTTATACGCTACACATCCTGCAACCATTAAACACGTTATAAAAATTGCGGACAAAAATTTTTGCATATTACATTCCTGTAAAAGATATGTTGTTTTCACCACCTGAAAAACAATTTATAACTTCCACAGCACGATACCCGTTTATATACATATCTTTCGCCCATGCCGGCATAGCGGCAGCAAAGAAATCACATTCACTGTGCGTTAATCCGTAGAGAGTTATTACAAAAGTTGTTCTATCAAGACCAACTTCGATATTCCAACTTTTTCCAACTGGTGCTTCTGGGCTTGCCAGCGCACCCGCTTTGACCAAGTAATCCACCGATATTCCACTGTAATCGCCCCGCATACCCATTAACATATTTATGTCTTTGGCTAATTCGCGTAAGGCTGCGGCCGCAATCGTATTTTTTTGATTATGACGTACAGAATTATAAATTGCCACTGCGCTTGCTGTCATAACCGCGGTTATAGCTAAAACACCAATGATTTCAATAAGTGATCGTCCTGATTCATTTTTCATTTTTTTCCCCCTACAACATTATTGTTTTGATATACCAACAATCTCCGCGCCTTCAAACAAAGACATTGCATCAGCGACCATCGGATCCGATTCCACAGCAGCCTTTTCTTGTTCGCGCACAGTCTGGACCTGTGCAGATTTTTCAATTTTTTCCACAACCCATTTTTCACCGGTTTTATCATTTAACCACTGCACCAATTTTGATTGAAAGTCCGAATCGTTACCACGGTCAAAATACGATATATGCGTTCCTGAAAAATCGGAAACCTCTATATTTTTTGTAAAATACGAATAAAGCAACATTTCGCGTGCAATCTCTAAAGCATCTGCTAATTCGGATGCCGAATGAATTTCTAATTTTTTGGGTTTTGTAACAATCTGTGTAACGCGCTGAGTTTCTTTTTTTTCGCTATTTAAAATATCTGGCAAAGACGGTATATCCGCGATATGCATCAATCGAATTACCAACATATCAAAACATTGTTTTTGATTCATACTTGCCGCCATTTCTGGAACAGATGCGACTAAGACCTGCCAAAGTCTTGATAATGTATTTAATGAAACATGTTTATTTATTTCGTTTATGCGTTCGCGCTGGTCAGCAGTATAAGGAACATGATTGCTTTCACCAGCACGCAGGACAGGATGCATCCGCGTTGCCCAATGAACCCATTCCATCATATCAGTAACCAACATAGTTAAATCCGCACCGTTAGTATAAATTTCGTCTGCCTTGGCAAGGGCTGTTGCAACATTTCCAGATAAAATTGTCTGCATAAAATCGACAACGACACCGCGGTCTGCACGTTTCAACATGTCCATAACGGATTTTTCATCAACATGACCACCTGTTTGAGCAATCGCTTGGTCAAGCAAAGAAAGACCATCACGCACAGAACCGTCCGCCGCACGTGCAAGTAATTCATTTGCCGCATCACTAAGTTCGACCTTTTCTTGCTCTGCAATCCAAGCAAAATGTTTTTTTAATGTATCAACCGGAACACGCACCAAATCAAAACGCTGGCACCGTGAAAGAATCGTAACCGGCACCTTGCGTATTTCGGTAGTGGCAAGGATAAAGATAACATGTGCCGGCGGTTCTTCTAGTGTTTTAAGCAATGCATTAAACGCACTGGACGATAGCATATGAACTTCGTCAATAATATAAACCTTGTAACGACCATTTGTTGGACGATACTGTGCCGCATCCAAAATTTCGCGCATGTTATCAACACCGGTATGTGATGCCGCATCAATTTCAAGCACATCAATATGCTGACCCGCAGCAATCGCACGGCAATTTTCACATTTGCCACACGGTGTTGCTGTTGGACCATCAGACGACAAACAATTTAACGCCTTGGCCAATATACGCGCCGTACTGGTTTTTCCGGTACCACGAATTCCGGTAAAAATATATGCATGTGCGATTCGTCCGGTCTTGATTGCAGTTGTCAGTGTTTTAACCAAAACATCTTGACCAATAAGCGATTGAAAATCCTGACTGCGATATTTGCGTGCCAAAACAGTATAACTGGTGTCCATGCTTTCTTCCTTTGCCCCAAGCATAGCAAATGAATATCAAAATTCAAGGGATAAAGTGGATTATACCAAAACAGAACAGCTAAATTATTCCAGCGCCCATAACCAACAATGCGCATCATCGTGCGTTTCGCTGTCCCAACCGGCGCAGGTCATTTTTTTCTGACGCGTGTCAATGGCGGCGATATTTGCGATTTCAGATCCATTTTCCAATGCGCCGGTTGTTGCATCGTAACTTGGTGCACTTGCCACCGTATTCGAACCAAACGTTCCCGCCGTTCCACTGTACGTTACAACATTACCCGCCGTTCCCGCCGGTATCAGTGCCGCCGAACCGTTTGCAATCGCCGTCATCATTGCACCCATGGTCGGAATCCATGAACTATTACTTAGTTGATTATTCGCATCGTATGTCGGTGCGGTGGCAATACCACGTTCACCGACCACACCGGCCGTGGTGGTTGTAGTAATCACACTGCCATCTGCGGTTGGTCGATTCGTCGCATCGTATGTATGTGCCGTTGTCGTTGCACCGATTTTATTTTGTTTTAATGCAAGACTGTTTATAAACACGTATCCAGAAACTAAATAATTAGAATCGTCGTACTCTTCAGGCCAATTACCATTTCCACCAAAATTTGTATTATATGCATTTATTAAATTTTGTGTATTAGAATTCCAGCTTATCTTGTCCATATTGTACTTAAAATCTGTAAAACTGTTTGCTACTGCACGAACAGTTGGGACAAACTTATCCATATCTAAATCGGGGAAGTCCCGCATAACAGCATCATTATAATAGTATAAAGGTCCCATCATGTCATCAGATGTTTGCCAATCAAAAATCCCTATTTGATTACCAACCAAACCATTATCAGTGTCATAAGATACAAGTGCAGGCAATGCATAAGGTGCACCTGTATCCATATCAAAATCTATCATTCCTGTTTCAATTTGGTCCTGTTTTGTGTCGACATATGCTTTGCTTGCAACAGTCTTTCTGGCAAGTTCTGTGGGGTCTGAGTTGGTCGCAAACGCGGGTACCAAAACAAATGTAAACATCGACAGGATTATGATGTTCGATATTTTATTAAAAATTGAATATAGTTTCATTTCATGCCCCCCTTGTTGCCATTAAAAAAGACCGTCAAACGAAAAGCGGTCAGGGTGTTAGCGTATCATATGAAGTCATGATTCCATGGTTTTTTAAATTTACCACGGCACCCCGACCAATAATCGGGGAAAACAGAATCACGGCACAAAATATCGGAACTATGTTGGATTACGACATAATGTGCCGACTTCATATGGGCACGCTAATGCCCCGAACCAGATTCCCATCTGATTCATTCTTATGATAGCAAAACTTTTAAAAACCAATCAAGTGAAAAAATAAAATTGTTTATTTAAAATTAAGCCCCGGCATCCGGAAATTTTAATCGCGCACTTTTTGGTGCGCGATAACAAAATTTCGTGGTGGATGTTAAGGGACTCGAACCCCTGACCCTCTGCGTGTAAAGCAGATGCTCTAGCCAACTGAGCTAAACATCCAAACGTCGCAATCATATTTTATATTTTTATGATTGTCCAGTAAAAACTATCCCATCGGTGGCATTGGTATACCCGCCGTTGCATCTGACATAACATCGTCAATCAATGTATCCGCCTTTTGTTTGGCATCACGCATCGCCGACAACACCGCGTTTTCTATGGCGGCAACACCTTGTTCAACCAATGCTGGATTTATCGTTACGGAATTTATGTCGTATTTTCCAGACATATCAACGATGCATGCACCACCAGTTGCAAGACCTTTGACATGCATACCTGCCAATTTCTCCTGCGCTGCTGCAACTTTATTCTGTAATTCGCCTGCCTGAGCCATTAATGATTCCATATCCATTTTTTATCCTTTTATTTTTCGCGTATCAACATCATTTGTAAAACTTGTTTTGGGACATCGTACGTCTTGGCCCAAAAATCTGTAAACTCTAGTGTCGAAATAACATTATTCGCATCATGTAATGCATCAATCGTATTGTCAAAACTGTGCTTATCATCGGTCAGCCACAGTTGCAACCTTTCATGACCCGATGGAGCAATATCGTATTTATATACAACCAAAGAATACTTGCCTGTTACTGTATCGCGTTCAATCGCAGGAACATAATTATCATCCAAAAACTTTCTATATTCCGGTATTTTCTGTACAGGACAACCAAAATAATTTGCCCAATCCGCATCCGTCCAATCAAGCCTACTCTTCTTAACGTTATCCATTTTTTATCCTTTTATTTTTCGCGTATCAACATCATTTGAAACGATTTTTTTGGTATTTTTAACCGGGCAGCAACTTCATCGCGGAATACCATATTAGAAATATATTCATTTGCAAATTGAACTTCTTTTGCTGGGTCACTATACTGATAACACCAATCAGAGTACACATAACGCATCCGTCCCTGTCCTTTTGGGCCCACAACCTTTTGAAACAATTCAAAAATATACCGTCTGTTTGCCGGACACTGACGAACCCGCGCAACAAAATTTTTAGATAAAATTTGTCGATATAATGGTATTTCATTAATTGAACACCCCAAATAATACGCCCACATGGTATCCGTCCACTTAAGTCTATCGCCTGGAATTACATTCATTTTATTTCCTTACTTATTGGGATAAAATTCCGGTCATGTGACCGGAATTTTTTTACCCTTTTATTCTTCGGTTACAATATTTTCTTCTGTTTCTTCTTTTTTGACTTCTTTGCCAGTTTTTTGGTCAATTCCAACCATAGAAAATCTTGTTTTACCGCGTTTATCGATGCCAGTGTATTTAACATAAACTTCGTCACCTTCTTTTAAATTCGCATCTTCTATTTTTTTCAAATGCTTGCCAGTGATTTCAGAAATATGAACCATCGCTTCGAATCCGCTTAGAATTCGTACAAAAATACCAAAATCTTTGATACCAGTAACCGTTCCATGATAGATTTCACCAACTTCTGGTTCCGCAACGATTTCTTTTATCTTTGCAATAGCGGCATCCGCATCTTGTTTTGTAACAGCAAGAATTTTGACAGTACCATCATCTTCCAAATCAATTGTTGTGTTTGTATCACGAGTAATTGCTTGGATAACAACACCGCCCTTGCCAATAACATCACGAATCTTGTCTGGATTGATTGTCATAGTATAAAGCTGTGGCGCATATTTTGACACGTGATCACGCGGTTTATCGATTGCACTGGTAATCTTGCCAAGTATGTGCATACGACCATCTTTTGCCTGAGCCAAGGCGCGTTCCATAATTTCAAAAGTGATGGATGTTATTTTAATATCCATTTGTAACGCGGTAACACCACGGTCTGTTCCTGTTACTTTGAAGTCCATATCACCAAGGTGATCTTCATCACCCAAGATATCGGTCAAAATCGCGTAATCGTCGCCTTCCTTGATAAGTCCCATCGCAATACCGGCAACAGGGCGTTTCATTGGAACACCACCGTCCATCATGGCAAGTGTAGCACCACATGTTGTCGCCATAGACGAAGAACCGTTCGATTCCAAAATATCAGAGCAGATACGAATCACATAGTCAAAATCTTTGCGATCCGGTACCATTGGATGAACCGCACGCCAAGCAAGGTTTCCATGACCAATTTCGCGACGACCAGGGGCCTTTAATCCCTTGGCTTCGCCAACTGAAAATCCTGGGAAATTATAATTCAATATAAATTCGCGTTCCGCATCACCATCCAATGTTTCCAATGGCAATGCATCCTTGCCACCACCAAGTGTCAGCGATACTAATGCCTGGGTTTCACCACGAGTGAATAACGCAGAACCATGTGCGCGTGGCAACACACCCAATTCAATTTCAATCGGGCGAACAGTTTTAGTGTCGCGGCCATCAATACGCGGTTTACCCGCCAATATATTCGAACGCATAATACGCGCCGTAATATTTTCAACAATTTCATCTGCAAATGATTCAAGCGTAGATGTTGCAACAGTTGTGTCTGGGAACATTTCTGGAATCAATGTTTTCGCCTGGGTATGAATATCGCCCAGTGTTTCAAGGCGAACTAATTTTTCTTTGATACCCAACGCCTTTTCAATTTCCGGTGCGAATTGTTCGAAACGCTTTTCCATTTCGATATATTCCGATGTTTTTCCCGGAATTGCCCAACGTTCTTTACCAGCGCGTGCAACTAAATCATTGATTGCCTTGATAACCGTTTGTTGCGCATCAAAGCCAAACTTTACCGCACCAAGTGTTGTCGCTTCGTCCAATTCACCAATTTCAGATTCAACCATTAAAACACCATCTTTGGTCGCCGCAACAACCAAATCCATTTCTGAATCTTCAACTTCTTTTGCCGACGGATTAAGCAAGTATTTACCATCCCTATATCCGACACGCGCCGCGCCAATCGGTCCCGCAAAAGGAACACCCGATAATGCCAATGCCGCACTGGACGCAATCATCGCCAAAATATCAGGTTGATTTTTACGGTCATAAGAAAACACCTGGGCTACTACTTGAACCTTGTTCTTGAATGTTTCCGGGAAAAGAGGGCGAATTGGGCGGTCAATAAGACGCGCAATCAATGTTTCACTCATACTCGCCTTGCCTTCACGGCGATCACGAGACCCCGGAATACGACCGGCGGATGCAAATTTTTCCTGGTAATCAACGGTCAGCGGAAAGAAATCTTGACCTTCGACCGCGTTTTTTTCTGCGCATACGGTCGCCAAGACCATTGTTTCACCCATAGTTGCCAAAACCGCACCATTTGCCTGCTTTGCCAAACGGCCAGTTTCCAATTTTAATGTTTCATCACCATACGGTACTTCAACCACAACAGGGTTGTTTAATTTTTTTTCTGACATAATTTTTCTCCATATTTATCAGTTTATTTTTTACTTCGCGAAGAAAAATTATTCGTTATTGCATTCCGGGCGCAAAATGCAAAAATGAACAATTCTTTCTTCGCCGCGTGCGATTATACGATATTTTTATCCTTTTGCAAATAAAAAACGGTCGGCAGATGCCGACCGAATTCTTTATTTACGCAAGCCCAATTTCTTAATAAGTTCTTCGTATTTTTCAGGATTGCGCTTTTTGATATATGCAAGTAATTTCTTACGACGGTTCACCATCAGCAACAAACCACGTTT
>JAGCVZ010000001.1 GCA_017962125.1 Alphaproteobacteria bacterium | reverse complement strand
TTTTAGTATATCGCCTTTCAAACTGCCTCTGGAAAAAAGAGTCTTTATTGCCAGCAGAGAACCTTTTGATGGTGTGTTTGGTGTATTTAATGATTGTTTGCCAGATAACTGGGGAAAGTATTAGTAAATCGTGAATTGCAAAGACGAGGAATTGCCCCCAATAGCCTTTCTGTATTGGACAGGTTAGCGATAGTTGGTAAAAACGGTCCCGGGGCTTTAGAATTTGAACCGGCGGAAGAAATGCTGACAGAATATAAAGATTCTAGTCTTGATACAATAGCCGCCGAGATAAATAAAATCATAGATGATGCCACAGTTGTTACAGATGATTTAGTCACAGAAGAATTATTCCGTATCGGTGGTTCTTCTGGTGGTACACGTCCAAAAATATTCCGCAAATATGAAGGCTCTGATTGGATAATAAAGTTTCGTGCCGCCATTGACCCCGTTGATATCGGGCGGCGTGAATTTGAAATCATGGAACTAGCACAAAAAGCGGGATTAGAGGTTCCGGATCACAAACTATTCAACGACAAATATTTTGGGGTAAAACGTTTTGATAGAAAAGATAACGGCGAAAAAGTATTTATGATATCTGCTTCTGGTTTATTGGATGCGGATCATAATCAACCGGTCTTGGATTATACTGACCTGTTATCATTGACCGCTAAACTGACACGCAACATGCGTGATGTTGAAAAGATGTTCCGGCTAATGGTATTTAATGTGTGGATAAATAATACAGACGATCATGCCAAGAATTTTGCGTTTTTGTATGACGGTAAAGATTGGAAATTGGCCCCTGCATTCGATCTTACACAAACAGTTGGCACATGGGAACACGCAACATCCGTGAATTGCAAGGGAAAAGATATTACTGGTGCTGACACATTAGCCGTTGCACGTCAGGTAGATATACCAGAAAAACGTGCTGGCGATATTATGTTAGAAGTCAAAGACGGAATACAATAATGGCAGACAAAAGACTTATTGCACCAGAATATACAAATAGTCAAGTTGCTCATGCTGGCAACATGGTTCGCAAAGGCCGTATAACGGACCGTTGTGAGGAAATAATAGAAAACTGGCGAAGTTCCCACAACCATGTTTTGAATACATGGTGGGTTATTTTGTTCCATAGAATACAGAAGTTGAAGATTGATGCAACTGCTGGCCAAAGACTAAAAAGAAGAAGTACGATATATGATAAACTGACAAACAGACCTGAAATGCCAGGGATGTCTTTGAGACGAATGTATGATATAGCTGGATGTAGAGTTGTTTTTGACAATGAAGAAGACTTATACTTTTTTAGAGACTCGATTCTTACAGAATCCAGATTCAAGCATAAATATATGAAACAATATCACAAAGACTATATCAGATCCCCAAAAGATAGTGGATATAGAGGAGTTCATGATATTTTTTCTTATAAAAGCGATGTAGGAAGACCAGAAAAATGGAATGGTTTATATGTAGAAATTCAATATAGAACTAAATATCAACATGCGTGGGCTACAGCCGTAGAAGTGGCAGATGTTATAAAGAAAAGCCGGACAAAATTTAGTGCCAAGGCAGATGCAAAACAAAATGAATTTTTCAAATATGCTAGTGAGATTATCGCTAGGGTGTATGAAAATCATACTTCATGTTTTCCCGATTTGGCAGACCAAGAACTAGTGGACAAATTCAAAAAAATTAACAATGAAATCCAATTATTAGATTTATTACATTCTGTAAATAAAAGTAATTTGGATTTCAGAGATAAAAATAAAAAAGCTCTAATTTTGAGACAAGTCACAAACGATGGAGAAGTGCGTGTTGAATCAGAGGCATTTAAAAGCACATCCGAAGCAAATAGCAGATTGTACGAATTGGAAAAAGCATTTCCAGATGATAATATCGTGCTAGTGAAAGCAGACAACATTAGTGATATAAAAAACATCTTTAGAAATTATTTCACTGATTCTAAAGCTTTTGTATCGTATATAAAAGAAGGTATAAAGTTTTTGTCTGCTGGAAAAAGAGCTCCAGTTAACAAATCGCCTAGACACAAACAAAGAAAACAACTATTTTTATTCGATTGATATATAAAAGAAACCCTACCAATATCTTTTATGTCCCCATTCGTCAATTGTAAAAGCAGGCGTATATTCAGACGGTTTGATTTTTATACCATATTGCGTATGTGTTGCAGCGATTCCGTCAAAGAATAATTTTTCTTTTTTTTCTTGGTGTTGTTACTTCTATAGTATTGTTTCTTTTGCGGTAATGCATCCCTAGATTATTCTTCATTATCACCCTCTTGTGTACATAAAATAGAACCAAAAATCCCCTGGAATTTTGTATCCAAGGGCTTTGTATTGTGCAATTCACGAACCGATGAAATCAAAGAATTGTTGCTGTTTGGGAAAGATGTTAAAGCATTCTGCAATTTTGTAAAAAAGCCGCCTGCTGTGCTGGTGTAACAGCGCACATTTTTACAGGATTCAAAAACTTCTCAAATATCGGTGATATTTTGCCTTTGTGTTCTGGTAATTTTGGGTAAACTTGTTCGAAATTATCAGGGTTAATAACAATCATATCAGCATTGGCTTTCAGGTATATTTTTTGTTGTTCAGGAAGCAACATTTCTATATAATGCATTTGGTCTATGGAACAATTTTGACAACATGATTCTATTTTATAATCTTTATATTCAGGATATTTTGATTTTATATAATCTGATAACATTTTAAAAGTCGGTTTTGTTGTTCCAAATGCAACGTGTAATCCTGAAATATCTATAAAATTACTTATATTTTTTTGACCAGGTTTTTCAAAAAAGTAAATTCGATTCCACATATATAATTGCGTAAACACAGGTTCAATATGCTTCTTGGAAGATATCAAAAAATCCAAAACATTTTGCACAGTCAAAGAAGTGCTTATTATAGAACCATTATAAGCAGCAGGGCTAAAATTCGTTAATTGTATTCTAAAACTGTTTATATAAAAATAATTCATAAGATGTTCCGTGTTTTCAGCACATGTTTTCGAGTCATTGTATATCAAACATTATATTTTTCAACAAAAAGTTCGTAAACCGTAAAAATATTGTGTGTTTTCAACACCTAATTTACGAACTCGTGAAAGGATTGGAAAAACACTCGGATTTGAACTCGCCTCCTCGATACGCAATAATAAAAATCTATAAAAACTCGTGGGGACACAAACTCCGTTTTTATGATTTTTGTAATTGTGTATTCTCGTATTGGTCATGCGCCCTGCGGGCTCTGACCCATCCCGGTTCAAATCCGGGGGCAACAGAAAATAAAACGACCACCAAACGGTGGTCGTGTTATTTTGGCAGGGCCATCTGTGCAATTCACGAACTGATTTTATTCGTGAAATTTTGTTATTTGGGAAAGATATTAAAGTGTTTTTGAGTACTTATTTACAATAACTACCTGACATCACAAATCTTTTTATATTCTCTGAACGATACAGTGTTTATTTTTATTGGTTATTATTGATTATATTGCATTTTTATGATATAATTAATACATTGATATAGAAGAGTAAGGAGCCTCATATGACCAAGACAACAGAAAAATTCAATAGTGTTGCCGAAGATTTAGAGAAAACAGTACTAATTAGAGAACTAGAGAACAAAAAGGAACAGATTTCAGCCTATGCTATGTTGATATATTCGATCAGAAAAGAGTTGTCGCCGCGTCCTAATATTCGCCCTAATACTGCAGAAATAGAACGCCTGATAAAAGCTTTTATGGATAGAAACCCGCAAAGCAAAGCGGAACAGGATGCTATAGAACTACGTCTTGAACATTCTAAAGATTTTTTTAAAAAAGATCATGTTTTATAA
The DNA here is from genome assembly GCA_017962125.1 of Alphaproteobacteria bacterium. Taxonomy (GTDB): domain Bacteria; phylum Pseudomonadota; class Alphaproteobacteria; order Rs-D84; family Rs-D84; genus Enterousia. Next base: position 3,061 of record JAGCVZ010000001.1, on the reverse strand, counting down.
TTAAAATTTTTAATAAAAAGTTCGTAAATCGGCAAAACGGGCTATGTTTTCAACACCCAACTTACGAACTCACACCAATAACGAAAATCAAAAAAATCTCCGTTTGTCGATTTTTTAAGATTTTCTTAATTGTCCCACTCGGATTTCCCTCGGCTTGCGCCTGCGGGGCATTCGTTTGCGCTCAAACTTCGCTTCGTTCGTTTTCACTTACTCATTGTGAACCGCGGTTCCAATCCGACGGGATACCAAAAGAATCAAAAAACACCACACAAGGTGGTGTTTTTTGATTCTTGGCAGCCCCACTCGGATTTGAACCGGGATTCTCGCCTTGAAAGGGCGGTGTCCTACCCATTAGACGATGGGGCCAAAACTTACAATTTGCCGACAAATTCTATATGAAAAAATCCGTGTTGTCAAGTTGTTTTACACCCGCGCGCCGCCATAATCATTAAACACGGTTGATTTTTAGAATGTTTATGTTATATTTAACACATAAACAAAGGACCATAAAATGCAAAGATATATATCGCACAACAAATCCATAATCAGAAACGCAAAAAAATACCGCGGTCGGAAATGCAACAGTAAATACAATATTGATACAAATAACCCAAAATACAGTATAAAAAATATATCGCCACGCGAAATTTTGCTGCGTGAAATGGCTGAAAATCAACATGAATCATAAAATAATTCTGCAATTGAACTCTGCACTCTGAACACTGAACTCTAAAAAAATATCGGCATTCGCCGATGTTTTTTTTGTTATTCCCTCCATGCAACGGTTTCAAATTTAGAGTTTATATACGTCCGCAACGCCGCGTCGTTAAAAAACTGTTCCCGCGCATCCGCCGTGGTGGGATTTGCCCCTTCGTCAAAATAGGCCTGATATTTTTGTATTGCGATTTTTTTGACACCACGCGCCGCACAATCGTCAATAATTTCACGCAAATCAGATTTATCGATAAAACGCGGGTCACAGGTCACGCGAACCTCCGCATCTTTGCCGGTTTTTATCCAAAAATCCAAACTGCGCGACATGCGGTCAAACGCAATGTCGTTCCCAACCAGTGATTTATACTTTTCGCGCGTCGCCTTGTAATCAATTCCGACCCAGTCCACAAACGGCGCCGCGCGTTCCAAAACATCGGGGTAAAAACCATTTGTATGCAATCCAATCGCAAAACCTAAATCGCGCACACGGCGCATATAATCAATTGTGGCATCCCCCTGCATTAATGCCTCGCCCCCAGAGAAAACAACGGCCTCTAACCGACCAACACGCGATTTTAACCAATCCAAAACGCGTGCCGGGTCATATGGGCCGTCCGCAACATCAAAAAATTGAGGGTTGGAACAATACGCACACCGCAATGGACATCCCATCAAAAACAGCACAGCCGCCAATTTCCCGGGATAATCGATTGTTGTGAACGGAACCAAACCCCCAATCTGAATTTCTTTCATTTGAATTATCTTATGCCGCTTTCTTTAATAAATCTTGATGGCGCGCACCCGTTGTCAAGCAATTACACTCTTTAAAAGTGTTGCGTTCTTCGAATTCTGCGCGTTTGCCGATGTTAAAGTTATCGACAGGGCGATAATATCCCATCGCGCGTGAGAATTTTTCGCATTTTTGTCTTGATTGTGTGTTCACCATTTTTTTCCTCCCTTTTTTATTGTTGAATTTGTTTAATCGATTTTTTTATAAATCGAAATTTTCGTTGTGGCAATCCGCGCATCCGTCATTACTGTTTGCGGCAATTTCCGCATCGCATTTTGGACAGTAATCATACGCACCCGCCAAATATCCATGCTTTGGACATATTGAAAATGTCGGTGTCAAAGTCATGTATGGAATTTTATAGTTTTCAAAAATTGTCCGAACGATTTTCATCGCGGCATCACCCGATGACACCGGTTCACCCATATACAGGTGGAACATTGTCCCGCCGGTATATTTGCGTTGCAATTCTTCCTGGTGTTCCAACGCGACGAACGGGTCGTCTGTGAAATTCACCGGCATCTGGGTTGAATTGGTATAATATGGCGCATCCGGCGTTCCGGCGGTTATAATATCTGGGAAATTCTTTTTATCTGTTTTTGCAAACCGATATGAACAACCCTCGGCTGGTGTTGCCTCTAAATTATATAAATTGCCGGTGGCCTCTTGATAATTTGCCAAATTGTCGCGGATGAAATCCATAACATCCAAGACCAATTTTTTACCAAACACTGACGCAATATTTTCCGCACCATTTGTGAAATTCAAAACCATTTCGTTCGCGCCATTTACGCCGATTGTCGAAAAGTGATGATTCCAATTACCCAAATAACGTTTTGTGAACGGATACAGTCCGCGTTCCATATTCTTGGTCAATACGCGCCGTTTGATTTCCAATGCATCGCGTGCCATATCCAATAATGATTGCAATTCGCGGAATAATCCTTCGCGGTCACCCTTGTGCAGGTATCCCAAACGTGCCAAATTGATTGTAATCACACCCAAAGAACCCGTCTTTTCGGCCGACCCAAACAAACCACCGCCGCGTTTCAACAATTCACGCACATCCAAACGCAACCGGCAACACATAGACCGCACATCAGATGGGTTCAAATCAGAATTCAAGAAATTCTGGAAATTTGGCAGACCATATTTCGCCGCACATTCAAACAATGGTTTGACATTTGGATGGTCCCACGGAAAATCGTCTGTGATGTTATATGTTGGAATTGGGAATGTGAACGGGCGGCCCAAAGAATCGCCTTCGGTCAAAACCTCTAAAAATGCCTTGTTTATCATATCCATTTCGTTTTGCAAATCGCCATATGTGAAATCGACCTGTTTTCCACCAACAAATGGACGTTGTGCGTGCAAATCTTTGGGGCATGTCCAATCGAAAGTGAAATTGATAAACGGTGTTTGTGTTCCCCAACGGCATGGCACCGCACAGTTAAACACCAGTGTTTGCATAGAATTTTTCACATCTTCATATGACAATTTATCCAAACGAACATATGGTGCCAAATATGTGTCAACCGATGAAAACGCCTGGGCACC
>JAGCVZ010000004.1 GCA_017962125.1 Alphaproteobacteria bacterium | reverse complement strand
GGGTTCACTAACCACTTTTACACTTTACAAATCCAGCAATTGTTGATTTTCGCCACCTTCGCGAGCGATGCGTTCAGCCTTTTCTTCGGCTTTGGCGATTTCGCGAACACGACGGACCTATGCACCCGTCCCAATCGGAATAAGACGACCAACAATCACGTTTTCGTTTATACCGACCAATTTATCGGTCGAACCGTTGATTGCCGCATCCACCAAAACCTTGGTCGTTTGTTGGAACGATGCGTTTGATATGAACGAACGTGTGGTAAGCGATGCGCGGGTAAGTCCAACCAAAACCTGAGACGATGTTGCCGGACGACCACCGTCGTGGATAACACGCGCGTTTTCTTCTTCGAAATCAACACGGTCAACAACATGGCCTGTCAAGAAACTTGTGTCGCCTGGGTCAGTAATCTCAACACGACGCGTCATTTCACGAATCAAGATTTCAATGTGCTTATCGTTAATGGACACACCCTGGAGACGATAAACCTGTTGAATCTGCTCCACCATAAAGGTCGCAAGTGCCTTCTGTCCCAAAATACGCAGAATATCTTGTGGAACAGGCTCACCATCGACCAATTTATCAGCCTTTTTGACGACATCGCCACTGCGCACCAGCAGGTTTGTTCCCTTTGGCACCGCATATTCAACCGGCGCAGTTCCATCATCAGGTTCGATATGAATGATGATTTTTGACTTTGCATCTTCCAATTCAACCGTTCCATCAATTTCTGCAAGCAATGCCGGGTTGGATGGACGACGAACCTCTAACAATTCTTCTACACGCGGCAAACCACCAGTAATATCGCCTGTACGCTTTGCCTGAACCGGAATACGTGCCAAAACATCGCCCGCCACAACCGTCGCACCATTTGCAACATTCAACACAGAATGTATCGGCAACAGGTATTCAGCAACCTTTTTGCCACCAAGTGACAAAATATCACCTTTTTCGTTAACCAAACGAATTGCAGGTTGTAAAGCTTTTTTCGTGTTCAGTTTCCAATTTATAACCTTACGCGAAATTATACCAGTCGTTGCATCAACTTCTTCTTGGAAAGAAACGTTTTCAATCAAATCGTTAAAGTTTACAATACCGTCTTTTTCCGCAAGGATTGTGTTGGAATAAGGATCCCATTCTGCAACCTTGGCACCCTTTTCAACTGTATCACCTTCGTTTACAATGAGCATAGATGCATAAGGCAAACCACAACTAAACAATTCTTCGCCAGACGGTGATACGATGGCGATTTTGCCGTTGCGCGAAAGAACAACCACACGACCCGCAGAATTCTTAATTGTGTTTACACCAATAAGTTTAATCTTACCGGCAACAGGAACTTCGATATAATGACTTTCTGTTCCCCCAGATGCAATACCACCAATATGGAAGGTCCGCAACGTCAACTGTGTTCCAGGTTCACCAATAGATTGACCTGCAACCACACCAACGGCTTCGCCGACATGAACCAACGATTGACGTGACAAATCCATACCATAGCACTTTGCGCACAAGCCATCGCTGCAACACGTCAAAACACTGCGCACATCAACACTAGGAAGCCCAGATTCGTTTATCTTGCGTGCAGCGGCCTTGGTTACCAATTCACCAGCCGGAACGATAACTTCCTTGGTAATTGGGTGAATAATATCGTGTGCCGCAGTGCGTCCCAAAACCACATTGCCAAGCGGTACAGAAAGTGTGCTACCTTGGTATACAGGTTTTGCAGTAATATATTCTTTTGTGCCACAATCGTGTTCTGTTATAACAGTATTTAATGCCAAATCAACCAAACGACGAGTTAGGTAACCTGCTTGTGCGGTCTTTAAAGCGGTATCAGACAGACCCTTGCGAGCACCGTGAGTTGACGTAAAGTATTCCGCCATAGTCAAACCTTCTTTAAAGTTCGAAATAATCGGAACCTCTATAATTGAACCATCGGGCTTTGACATCATACCACGCATACCAGCAAGCTGTTGAATCTGACGTTTAGAACCACGAGCCTTGGAATCCGCCATCATATAAATAGAATTCCAATCATTACCATGATTTCTGCCCAAGGCAGCAAACGACAAATCACCAAGTCTATCGGTTGTTTTCTGCCACAAGTCAATCAACTTGTTATAACGTTCACCACCTGACAACAAACCGTTTTGATATTGATTTTCAATATCTTTCGCAGCTTCTTCGGTATCTGCAATCATTTTTTCTTTTTCTTCTGGGATAACAACGTCATCATAACCAATTGAAATACCACTGCGCGCTGCCTGTTCAAATCCAGTATTCTTTAATGCATCAGCAAGTAAAATCATCGCTTTGTCACCACAACGTTCGTACGTGGTCGCAAGCAATGCACGAATGTCCGGTTCGCCCATGACTTTGTTCACCAAATCAAACGGCATATTTTCAGATTTTGGTAATAACTGACCAATTATCATGCGTCCCGCAGTTGTTTTGTACGTTTTACCATTAATACGTGCAACAATCGGTGTGTGTAATGTAATCGTCTTGTTTTCAAGCGCCATTTCGACTTCGTCCATATTGCTAAACCGAGGCGATTTGTCGTTGTGTTCACCATCCATAAGCGAAATGTAGTAAATACCCAAAACCATATCTTGGGACGGAACAGTCATAGGTTCACCATTCGCCGGCGACAAAATATTGTTTGTTGAAAGCATCAATGTGCGCGCTTCTAATTGGGCTTCCAATGAAATCGGCACGTGCACAGCCATCTGGTCACCATCAAAGTCAGCATTGAATCCCTTGCAGACCAATGGATGCAAACGGATTGCCTTACCTTCAATCAAAACAGGTTCAAACGCCAGCAATGACAGCCTGTGCAATGTTGGTGCGCGGTTTAACAACACAGGATGTTCGTGAATAACCTTTTCCAAGATTTCCCATACGACATCTTCGCCGTTTTCAACCATTTTACGTGCAGTTTTCAACGTATTGGCATAATCACCCGCCATCAAACGCGCAAAAACGAATGGTTTGAATAATTCAAGAGCCATTGCCTTGGGTAAACCAACCTGGTGCATCTTTAACGATGGACCAGACACAATAACACTACGCCCAGAATAATCAACACGTTTACCTAACAAATACATACGGAAACGTCCAGCCTTACCACTTAATGCCCCAGATAACGATTTAAGCGGACGACGATTCTGCGAAACCATTGGGCGAGCTTTGTGTTCATTATCAAACAAAGAGTCAACCGCTTCCTGTAACATACGTTTTTCGTTACGAACAATAATCTCTGGCGCATGCATTTCCATGAAACGTTTCAAACGATTGTTACGAATAATCACACGACGATACAAATCGTTCAAATCAGATGCCGCAACGCGTCCCGCATCCAATGTAACCAACGGACGCATATCCGGGGGAATCACAGGAATAATATCCGGCAACATCCACGCAGGCTCTGTCTTGGAATCCAAGAAGGCTTCGACCAATTTTAACTGTTTCATAATAGATTTACGTTTGGCTTCAGATTTTGTTTCCGCCAATTCTGCACGCAAACGAGTTCTTTCGTCGCCCATATCAAGATTTGCAATTATACTGCGTACACCTTCAGCACCGATGCCAACACGAAACGCATCTGGACCAAATTCTTCAACTGCAACACGATATTCATCTTCGCTAATTACATCATACTGTTTAAGATTTGTAAGGCCAGGTTCTATAACAATATACGCATCATACGATATAACCTGCTCTAATTTCTTTTGCGACAGATTATTCAAAAGTGTTGCAATTTTACCTTCACGCAAGAACCAAGTATGCGCCACAGGCATAGCCAATTTAATGTGTCCCATACGTTCACGACGAACGGATGACGAACCAACTTCAACCCCACAACGTTCACAAATGACACCGCGGAACTTGATTCTTTTGTATTTTCCACATGCGCATTCATAATCTTTAACAGGTCCAAAAATCTTTTGACAGAATAATCCGTCTGGTTCTGGTTTCAAAGAATGGTAATTTATGGTTTCGGGTTTTGTTACCTCACCATGTGACCACGAAAGAATCTCCTCTGGTGATGCAATTGTCACGCGCAGTGCATCAAACTGTTCCCTTGTTTCAATTTGCCCAAATATCTTTTGCAACATATTTGCCATTTTTCTAAGCTCCTTACTTAGTGCTAGTGGTTAGTGTTAGTGGTTAACGAGAATTTTTTCTGAACATTGCCACTTTCACAAATCACAGTTGATTTTCAGTGCCAGGCTGTGGTTGTGGTTGGCGACTTTATCACTAACCACTAACCACTTACACTAACACCTAGTCAATTTTCTTTGGTGTCATTGCGAGCCCAAGTCCACGCAACTCACGAACGAACACGTTAAACGCCTCTGGTGTACCGGTTTGAATATCGTCACTGCCGGAAATGATGGATTCATACATCTTGTTACGGCCAACAATATCGTCCGATTTTACCGTTAACATTTCACGCAACAAGTGTGCAGCACCATGTGCTTCAAGCGCCCATACTTCCATTTCACCCAAACGCTGACCACCCATATGCGCCTTACCTGACAACGGCTGTTGCGTTACAAGTGAATAACTTGCGGTTGAACGTGCGTGAATCTTTTCGTCCACAAAGTGATGAAGTTTCAACATGTACATCACACCAACGGTAACCGGACGCGCGAATTTTTCGCCCGTCACACCGTCGTATAATGTGAACTGACCGGTTTCAGGCAATTTTGCCAATTTCAACATGCGACGAATATCTTCGGCATTTGCACCGTCAAATGTTGGGGTCGCCATCGGCACACCGTCACGTAACAATGCAGCATTAGCACGAACATCAGTATCGGTCATCTTGGCCAATTTTTCCGCCATGTCTTTACCGTAAATTTTGCCCATTATTGCACGCAAGTCATCAGTTACCGCACGTTTCTGCTTTACTTCATCCAGCACAGCGCCAATCTGTTCACCAAGTGTTCTTGCCGCCATACCAAGATGGGTTTCTAAAATCTGCCCAAAATTCATACGGCTTGGTACACCAAGTGGGTTCAACACGATATCAACCGGTGTCCCATCTTCCATATGTGGCATATCTTCAATTGGAACAACGCGAGAAACAATACCTTTGTTTCCATGACGACCCGCCATTTTATCACCCGGTTGCAACTTCATTTTATGAGCAATGTAAACCTTGACCTCTTTCAAAACACCGGCATTCAACGAGTTGCTTTCGGTTGCCTTTTCAATTTCACGATCCGCATTTTCATTCAACTGTTTCAATGTGAGAAGGTGTTGATCGCGAATTTCTTCGATTTTTGCTTGTGCTTCCTTATTAGAAATAACTATTTTCTTAAAGTCAGCCGGCTTGATACCCTCAAACACTTCCTGATTCAGTTTCTTACCAATAAACGGTTTCAAACTACCTGTACCAGATTCAATAGTATAACCTTCAGCAATCTGGAAAATCTGGTCTGCGAAACCCTTTTCCATTATTTGAACTTCTTCGTCACGATCTTTGTTTATCTTGGCGATTTTTTCCAATTCAATCATCTGGGTACGTTCATCTTTTTTGACACCATGTCTTGTTAGAACATTTACACCAATAACAGTTCCTTCTTCGTTTGGGCCAACACGCAATGACGTATCCTTGACATTCAGCGCCTTTTCACCAAAGATGTTACGCAACAACGCCTCTTCAGGGGTAAGCAAAGTTTCAGATTTTGGAGATACATGACCAACCAAAATATCACCCTGCTTTACGCGCGCACCGATATAGATGATACCAGATTCATCCAAGTTCTTTAACGCTTCTTCGCTGACGTTCGGTATATCGCGGGTCAAACTTTCTGGCCCCAACTGAGTATCACGAACCTTGATTTCTTTTTCCACAATCTTAACCGATGTGAAAACATCATCGCGTGAAATACGTTCAGAAATTACAATGGAATCTTCATAGTTGTATCCGCGCCATGGCACAAACGCAACCAATACATTGCGCCCTAACGCCAATTCACCATAGTTCATTGACGAACCATCCGCGATGATATCGCCCGCAGAGATACGATCCCCCGCATGTACCAACGGTTTTTGATGCAAAATTGTATCATTATTAGAACGTTCATATTTTTCCAAATTGTAAATATCAACACCTGTCACAACATTGCGGCTGTTCATACATTTTACAACGATACGATTTGCGTCCGCAGATTCAACAATACCACTGTGCTTCGCGACCTTACCCGTTCTGGAATCACGCGCAACCTCACGTTCAATACCCGTTCCGACAAGCGGCGTTTGCACACGCATCAACGGTACAGCCTGGCGTTGCATGTTTGAACCCATCAACGCGCGGTTCGCGTCGTCATTTTCAACAAACGGAATAAGTCCTGTTGAAATAGACACAACCTGGCGCGGTTCAACGTCAATCAAGTCAATTTCGCCACGCGGAACACGAGTAAATTCACCATCAACACGCGCAGTAACCATTTCTTCGGTTAGAACACCTTTATCATTTGTTGGTGTGTTTCCTTGGGCAATTTTATGTCCCAATTCTTCGTCCGCAGTAAGATAAACCATTTTATTGGTAATCTTGCTGTTTTCTACAACATAATACGGTGTTTCAATAAACCCATACGGATTGACCCGCGCATAGGATGCAAGGTGGTTAATCAAACCTATATTTGCACCTTCGGGTGTGTTAATTGGGCAAAGACGACCATAGTGTGTCGGATGCACGTCACGAACATCGATACCAGCACGTTCACGATTTAATCCCCCAGGTCCCAATGCAGATATACGACGCTTGTGTTCCAATTCCGAAAGCGGGTTATACGCATCCATAAACTGTGATAACTGGCTTGTTCCAAGGAATTCCGCAACCAACGACATCAAAGGATTCACGTTCACGACATCTTGGGGTTGCATTGTTGCAATGTTCGGCGAAGATAACGCTTCACGGACAAGGCGTTCAATACGAACCATACCGGTGCGGAAGTTTTGTTCCAACAATTCGCCAACCGTGCGAACACGACGATTTGAAAGGTTATCAATATCGTCAATCGTATCTTTGTGGTCGATGATGTTAGTCAATGTTTTCAACACCGCAAGGAAATCGGCCTTGGTAAGCAAACGTTCATCTTCAGGTTTTTTCCCAGAATCAATCTTTAAACGCTTGTTCATCTTGAATCGACCAACCGGCGACAGGTCATAATATGCCGCTTCAAACCCTTGACGCATAAACAGATTTATTGCCGCTTCTAATGTTGGGCGTTCACCTGGTCTAATGATATTATAAATTTCAATCAACGCGTCTTCACGATTTGCTGTCTTGTCCGCGACCAACGTGTTACGCATGTGCGCGCTTATCGTTGTATTATCGATTGAAATCAAGGATATTTCTTTGATACCAAGTTTTTCAATATCAGCCAAAACTTCTTCGGTGATTTCAGTCCCAGATGGATATATCACTTCCCCTGCCGATGTAATTGCGTCAAACAAGTATTCACCAACAAGTGCATCTGGCAAAATACCAAACTGCTTTGATGCGGTCATAATCTTGCTTAACCGCTTTGCATTCAAACGGTCACCTTTAGCAGCAAGTTCCTTTTTATCCTTGGGATTCAACAAATCATAATTCAAACGATATTTATCCAATCCTTCGAATACAGATACATCGCCAACCCACATCTTACCATTATTTTTAAGCGCAATCCGTTTATAAAATACCGATAAAATTTCCGTATCCGACATTCCGCGAATTGTTGGCTTACGTGGTTCAGCAATCCATTTCTTTTCATCTTCGGCGCAAGGCAAGCAACGCAATAAAACCGTTGCAGGAATCTTGCGACGACGATCAATACGTACATAAATCACGCCTTTGGATTCTTCAAAATCAATCCAAGAACCATGTTCTGGGATGATACGCGCAGTATATGTAATAGGATTACCAGCAATCTTGGCCTCCTTGGTTGTTGCAAAAACAACACCTTGGGCACGATGCATTTGCGAAACAATGACACGTTCAACCCCCGATGCAATAAAACTGCCCCGTTCGGTCATAAGTGGCACTTCGCCCATAAAAATTTCTTGTTCTTTGATATCACGCAAAGACTTTTTACCATCTTCGGCGACATCCCACAAAATCAGTTTCAATTTAAGTTTTAACTTGCTTGAATACGTCATTTTCCGCGCAAGGCACTCTTTGACGTTATATGCCGGTTTTTCCAAATTGTATTCTACAAATTCCAATTCAGCGGCCCCCGCATAATCCTTGATTGGGAACATAGAAGTAAATACACTTTGCAACCCTTTGTTCTTGCGATTTTGTGGTGCAACATCGGCTTGCAAGAATTCCTTGTAAGAATTGTATTGTATTTCTATCAAATCAGGAAGCGGAGTTTGCAAAAAACTTTTACCAAAAGACTTTCTTAATTTTTGGATAACTGCCATGGGTATCAATCCTTTTTTTATGCGTTTTGCAAACGAAACTATTACATATACCTTTTTTGCCCATTGCCCGCAGAGATACTTACATCAATGCGGGCATGGACCCCCGTCACCAAACCGGTGACATTATTTTTGAACCTTTGGGTTCTTTTAGACCGAATTATTTCAATTCGACCTTTGCGCCTGCGGCTTCGATAGAAGCTTTCATTTTTTCTGCTTCATCTTTTGCAACAGCTTCTTTTACTGTCTTTGGCGCTGATTCAACCAATGCTTTGGCTTCACTAAGTCCAAGACCTGTGATTTCCTTCACCGCCTTGATAACCGCTAATTTGTTCGCACCGATATCTGTCAAAACGACATCAAATTCGGACTTTTCTTCAGCGGCTGGACCCGCGGCCGGACCCGCAGCAACTGCAACCGCTGCGGCGGCGCTAACGCCCCATGTTTCTTCCAATGCTTTGGACAACTCTACGGCTTCCAAAACGGTTAATTTTGACAATTCTTCAACTAATTTTTGAATGTCTGCCATTTTTTTGCTCCTTAGATTCTTACTGGAAAGTTATTCCAATAACTATTGATTCTTTTTTCCATACTCCGCAGAAACACGCGCAAGACGCGAACCTGGTTCGACCAAGATACGCGCAATCGTGCTACGAATTTCTAACTGAGAAGGAAGCTTGGATAATTGCACAATATCGTCCAAACCCAAAACATCGGCATCCATCTTACCACCATGTATTGTGATATTAGGATGTCCATCGACGAATTTTACCAAAACCTTGGTTACGGCCAACGCATCGGTTGCAATCGCAACAGCGGTCGGATGTTTCATAAGGTCTGATACGGGTTCAAAACTGGTCCCCTTAAGAGCCAATTTCATAAGGCGATTTTTCACAACCTTGAACAAAGAAACGTGCGGGCGCAATTCATTGCGCAAATCTTCCATTTCTTTTACACTAAGGCCATGATTTTCAACGACGAAAACACCGTTCGCCTCTTTCAAGGACGATTGCAACGCAGAAATCAAGTTTGACTTTTCTTCGCGTTTCATCTTTTTACCCTTACTTCTGGTTCGATTGAAAATCGCACGAACCAATTCAACTTTCCATCCAGGTTTCCCCGGGATGGGACCACTTCCTGCCCCAAAGAAATCTTCTTTGTCTATGATGGGAATTAAGCGTTACCGCACCATCAGTCTTGGACAGAAAACTTTGTTTGCTGTTTGGTGCGCCCGCACCAAACAACAAGAATTATTTTGCATCCACATGCAGCCCCGGACCTTGGGTTGTCGAAACAGCAATTCCAACAATGTATTGACCCTTGACCGATGCCGGCTTAACCTTTTTCAATTGTTCGACCAGCGCATTCGCATTTTCGACCAATTTTTCGGTTGCAAACGACATTTTACCAATACCCGCATGAATAATGCCACTTTTATCGGTACGATACTCAATCTGACCAGCCTTTGCCATTTTAACAGCCGCCGCGACATCGTTCGTCACCGTTCCAAGTTTTGGATTCGGCATCAAACCTTTTGGACCCAAAACACGTGCAACTTTTGACATCTTTGGCATCATTTCAGGTGTTGCGATTACACGGTCAAAGTCAATGTTACCAGCCGCAACCTTTTCAATAAGGTCTTCGCCACCAATAACATCGGCACCAGCCTTTTTCGCTTCGTCCGCCTTGTCATTTGTGAAAACAGCAACACGTACCTTTTTACCAGTACCATTCGGCAAAGACAACATTCCACGAATATTCTCCTTGGTCACATCAACATTCAGACGCACAGATAATTCGCAAGTTTCGTCGAACTTTTTCGAACAATATGGACGTAATGCTTCAATTGCATCCGCGAAAGAATACGTTTTTGCAGTATCTAATTCAGACCACGTTTTTTGTCTTTTTGTAATTCTCATGGCTTAATCCTCCACCTTTACGCCCATTGAACGGCACTGACCCGCAACGATATTCATTGCAGATTCAATGGTAGAGCAATTCAAGTCTGGCATCTTGTTTTCCGCAATTTCTTTGATTTGTGCCTTGGTGATAGTACCAACGAAATCACGACCCGGTTTATGTGAACCAATTTTCAGTTTCAACGCCTTTTTGATATAGTAAGAAACCGGTGGCAATTTCATAATGAATTCGAAACTGCGGTCCGTATAAACGGTAATGATGCATGGAATCGGCATGCCCGGTTCTTTATCAGACGTTTTATCATTAAATTGTTTGCAGAATTCGGCGATATTTACACCCGCCGCACCCAACGCCGGCCCAATCGGAGGCGCAGGATTTGCCTGTTTTGCGGGGACAACAAGTTTAACAATCCCCTTTAGTTCTTTTTTTGCCATTTTTCATCCTTTTTGTTTTTGGATTCGTGGTCCGATGTGGCGCATCTACCACGAGTTCTTTTTTTACGTGCCTTGCACACGCCCGCCGATTTTACAAAATCGGTTAAACTCGTTCGACTTGTTCGAAATCAAGTGCAACACTTGTTTCACGACCAAATACTAATATGGTCACAGTCATTTTTTGTTTCACATTATCAACCTCGGATACGACACCATTAAAGTTCGCAAAGGGTCCATCAATAACATGCACTTCTTGCCCAACATCGTAAGTAATATCATCAGGAACAGTGCTGCCTTCTTCAACCTGTTTCAACAAACGACGCGCTTCATCTTCAGATACCGCAATCGGCTTTTGACGCGCCCCAAGGAACATAATTACATGCGGCAATAACTTTACCAAAGAAAAAGTCTCGTTATTCATAACCATTTGCACAACGATATAACCCGGGAAAAATTTCTTGTCCACTTTGACGCGTTTTCCACCTTTGATTTCAGTGATTTCGCGTGTCGGCACCATAATTTCACCAAAAAACGCGTTAAGACGCCGTTTATCAATCTGTTCACGCAAGTTTCGGGCAACATTATCTTCGCACCCGGTGTGAACATTTACAACAAACCATTGCATTTTATCATCCATTATGCATTCCCCTTGGCAAACGTGTTTAGAAAATCCATCCAACAAGTGCGTTTAAAATACTGTCCACCACAAAAAAGAACAACGCCGCAATCGCAGAAAACACGATTATCATGATTGTCGCACGCACAACATCCGCCCGCGTAGGCCACACAATCTTAAACCACTCAGCCCGCACACCACGTACAAATTCCAGCATTTTCTTCATAAGACGCACAATCCCTTGGTTAATTTTATCGCAATGCTCGCCCCACAACATTTGGCAGGGGCAGAAGGAATCGAACCCTCATCCGCGGTTTTGGAGACCGATGTTCTACCATTGAACCATGCCCCTTTATTGCCCAGAAATCCGCCGTTGCGGTTCGAAAGCATTCCGATATCCCGCGATAGGTTAGCACACAATCGCAAAAAATCAAGTGGAAATATTATAATTTTTTTATCATTTTTATGCAAGCAAAAAGTTGAAACAAAAAAACGGCTACTGATGTGCAGCCGTCTTTCATAAACCCAAAATTTCTTAGTCCGCCAAACTCCATAACCAACAATCCGCCGCAGTTGGATTATTTGGCGCATCCGGCCGATATTGATAGCACGTTTTTTTAGTTTGTTTATTGTTTAATTGGCCCTGAGCCTTGCCCAGAGCACCAATTATAGTATCCGTCGATGCAATAGCACCCGTTTGTGTTGTGTCCAGCGCCAACGTCGCCACCCCGGTTTCGGTCATCGTAACTGTGTCAAGACCAGTTCCTTGGATAATAGCCTTTAAATTTTTAGCAGTTTCAGACCGTCCCGTAGTTGCAGTCCCAGTACGTCCTTCGGCAACCGTCATTTCTGATGGTGCCGCCCCCGTTATCAACGAATCGACATAAGCCTTGGAAGTAACGGTTTTATAATCCGCTAACGTTGGATCCGCATAAGCAACAACAACACCCGCGAAAAAGCAAACCAACGCCCCAAACAAAGTCTTTGATACAAAGAATCTCATATTGACTTCCCTTCCTTTTTACCAAAATCTCACTGTACATATCCCTTTGTGAAATTTTTCTCTTTCGTTGTATAATGATACTAAATTTCACTGAATCGGGTCAAGTGTTTTTTATGCTGTTCCGCCACATCAACCGTTCTGATATTAAATTGTATCATCATTTTTGCAGACATTACTAAGTTTGATGTAGATTTTTTTATCAAAACACAGGAATAAAAAAACAATAAAACATTTTATGTTATTCAAAAAAGCCACTTCGTTTTTCTTTTACGGTAATTATATGGCTACTCGACTCGTTTTTGTTTGAATATTATATCTAGACGCATATAATACATTGTTTTTACTAAATAAATATGCATAAATTTTGTAAAAACTCCAAAAATATTTTTTCAACGATTTACGAGAAAAATAATTTTTATGATTATCACATGAATTTGAACAAATGTTAGCCCAAATCAAAAGCTACTAATCCGCCGATTGGCAGATCTTTTGATATTTATGTTATTATCATTCTTACAACGTAAGAAAATAATACCTAATATGATTTCTCTGTTTTTATAAAACGTTTTAAAGTCAGGTCTTGCAAATTCTGGTTAAATTCAGAATATGCAAAAAAATTTGATTTCGCAATATCGAATATCTTGTTCTTGATCGTTGAAGGGTCTTTTTTCACAACAAAATACAGTAGATTTTTATCATTTTTATATTCAAAATCGTGTACACACTCCCCATAGCCCCAACCTAATTCAAAACCAAATTTACTACGAATTTCCTTTGGTTCCCGTTCTGCCATAGAAAACCATAATCTGCGTAAAAAACTGGGGTGTGCAATCGCAAACATAACGCGTTTTAAATCAAAATTATCATAAAGGTCTTTACAAACAACAAAAGTCCGAAATACATCACTGTCATCATCTGATACAGCCACCATAACAACCAATCGCGTCCGTATATTATTTATTTCAAATGCATTTACCATATTAACTATCTCTTTGCCGTTTTTCACGATCTCAGATGGTCTAATTTTGTATTGATGCCCCACATTTATAACAATATTCACAGCCTTGGTAACAGAATCATTTTGTCGAAACATACATTCTGGGACACCAACGATATAACCGTTTATATCTATGCTAGACCCCGCAATTGAGTGTATTGGATTCCATGGACGACCATCGATAAGGGTATCCCAAGGATTTACAACAGCATCTTTTACTTCTTTCGCCATTTCTGGCCATCCATTACGCCCCATAAACATTGCTTCTTCGAACGAAGATGTTCCGTACCATCTTTGTTTTTTATATTCTAAATCCAAAGAGACAGGCAAATCATGTGGTGAAAAATCAGCTGCATGGCTACTTTCTTGAGAATTTGACGGTTGCCAATCAACATAGTTCAAAAAATCATCCCACAAAAAATATCTTTCGAACACCTTCATATTTATTTTGTCCGTTTATATGTAAAATAGTTTTTAATAAACGATTTGAATGCTTCTCGTTTCATAGCACCTATAACCTCTGGCTTTAAAGCGACACCACGCCAAACAAATTTATGCAACACATTGTCCCAATTTGTTCCTGATTGCACATCACGTCCCCCCAGAACTACTGCACGGGTACTTATTACAATTGGTGGTACACGATCATCCCAACAAGATACAACTCTTCGCAAAGCCTGAACAAAAAATGTCCATTCCTTTACAGGACCAATTTGCTTTTCCAGATCTTCATCATAATCTATATAGGTCATCGCAAACCTGTCCAATGTTGCGGCATCCAAGGGATTGCGTCCAACGTATTGTCTGGTTGCACCGTATCCATATGTGTTCGCCGAAGCGCATAATCTGAAGCGTTCGTTTTTTTGAACGATTTTATCGGGAAACAAATAAAAATTCTGACTAAGTGCATTATTGATAACGGTCAAAACATTTGGATTTCCCGCATCAATTTCTTCAAACGAAAATAATCCGCCTTTTTCATACGCATCACGGAAAGACGTTCCAATATAATCACCATTTGCATTTTTATATCCAACAATATGATATTCGGCTGTTTGACCATTCACAGACATTGGGTAATATGTTAAATTTAAATTTTCTGCGACTTGGTCTAACATTGTTGATTTTCCGCTGCCTGCAGGTCCCACCAACATAACCGGTATATTCAATTTTACATCGTTTAACACACTTGCAAACACTTTGTGCGTACCATCAGGATGCGATTGTAAATCCGTTGATTTTTTTTCGTTGATTTCCGGCAGAATCTTTTGTTCTAATTCCTTTATTTCGTTTCTTTCGGTTGTTGTCATATTAGGAATACCCAATACAATTCCTCTCAGGTATTCTTCCCACAAATCGTATTTTTCGTTTGTTTTTTCAGACATCATAAACCTTTTTGTTTTGAATTCATACCGATTGATTAGCCAGATGCTATCATAAAATATGCAAAAAACAAGCAAATTCAAGGTAATTATATGATTTATTTGGATTATAAAATGCGATATGTCGCCAAACTTATTCAAAAACACCATTTTCTTGTGAAAAATGGTGTTTTTATTTATTTGCTAACATTTTTTAAATAAAAACCATTCTGAAACACCCATAAATCTAACCTTTTTACAAAAATGGGTCGAGTAGCCATATAATTACCTCTTTTACGCTTGCTTTTCGACATAAAACTAATATAATCGCAGGCGATGCATGCACCCGTGGCTTAACTGGATAGAGCATCGCCCTCCGAAGGCGGGGATTGCGCGTTCGAATCGCGCCGGGTGCACCATAAATACAAAGTGGTGCAGAATGCAACAGTTTGTATTTATCATGGGCATCCCCGCGATTTGAACGCGCATATAGCTAAAAAATCTAATCAATCGGTCAACATCAAATGTTAAAAATTCTGTCTTTGTTTTTCATTCTTTCCCTGACCGCCTGTAACAGTGTTTATCTTAAACCAAACACAATGCAACCGGGAACAACGGTATATGCATCACGTGGTGGGAACACTATGACACGTGGCATAAAAGAAAAACTGGAAGAACACGGTTTTACCGTAAATGTCGGCAATTTAAAAAATGAATCTTCGATTGATGTTGATAAATTTACAATTCCGAAAAATACACGTTATATCGTTCGCGTTAGTGAACAGGCGGAAACATTTATGCCATATTGGTGTATATTCAATGGATTTTGGTGGTGGCGGTTTAATGTTTCAATCGCTGACCAGAAAACAGGAACAGAAATTCTTTCATGGCGGGGACGCGGTTGTCAGAATAGTTCATTGCGTAAACTCGACAGATTCTTAGATGAATTAGAAATAAAGGAGTAAGCATGCAAAATTTTCCAGGGTACGATGAAGCTTTGGCAAGAAAGCAGAAAAAAGAAGCAGCCCATAAAAACTGGGTGTCCCCTTTTTTATTGATGCGTGCCGGTGTACTTGATAAACCTATTTGTATCGCGTTGATTACGCTTCCTTTGGATTACTTCGTTTTTAACAGATACATCGAAAATTCTATCGTTGTGGGGATACTTGATTTGGTGTGTTGGGTGGCTCCTTTGGCATCTCTTACAATTGAAGGATATTGTATAGATGATGTGAAAGGAAATGTGACTCAAAATTTAAAAGCATATTGTAACCCAAAAGAAGTTGCACAACTAAAACCTATATCCGAGTACAATCGTAAAAGAGCGGCGTATGTTTGGACAAAGTATTCGGCAAAAAATAATCCTGAGATTTTCAAAAAGATGATTGAACACCCTGACACCGTCAAAGACATCCGAAACGCCGAGGCCATTTCCTTGGGGCACCTCCAATCGCATCCCGAAGATGCAATCACAATTCTGAAAGATTTTAAAAATATAGAATTTGTATCAAAGCGGGTTTATCGGCGCGCAAAACGGTTAACATCCCGTTGACAACACAAGAAAAGACTTGACTTTTGTTGTGTTTTTGGCAAATCTCATAGAGATAAAGGACCGTCAAATGGATAAAAAATCAAATAAAAGAGCCCTACCCCCGTTTTTAATGGTGCGTTCAGGTTTATTAAAAGATTGGTGGCCCATACTTGTTCTTTTGTGCATGTTTCCGATAATACCGGAAGTCGAAATACTTAATAATGATTGGGTTATCGGCGGATGGACAATGGCGTTTTTGCTTGCAACTATATACAGTGCCATCAATAGTAGTATACGGGAATCTGATATGAAATTTAATATTAAGGTTATTCAAGATGAATTAAACAAGTATTTGCACGATGATAAATATGTACTGGATTTTTCTATCTTGGATGGAAACCTTGCGCGAATTCTGACCGAATACACTGTTCGTCACAATCCAGGAATTTTTGACAAATTGATGAAAAAACCAGAATCGGTTAAAAATTTATACATGCGGAGTTATATTATTAGCGGATACTTAAAACAACATTCTGAAAAAGCGCAACAAATACTTGATAAATTTAAACAGGACGACGTTTGCCCCAAAGTTTATAAAAAATTACAAAAATATAAGAAAAGATTAGCAGACTTTGAAAAAAAGCAAAGATAAAAATGGCGCATTTCGCGCCATTTTTATCTTTGTGCTTTTTGCACATACAATCATGCTTTATCTTGCATATTTACTCATCTATTTTTGCATATTCGCAGAACCCTTCGCTGGTATCACAACGCGAAATTGTTCCTTCGCTGATAAAGTATCCCTGGGGGTGCAGGCATGCCGGGCAAACGGTTGGCGCCTCGGTTCCAATGTGCCACATACCGCAATTCGTGCAACGCCACATAACAATTTTATCTTGCTTGAACAGAGTGCCATTTTCAATCGCATCAATCAAAGCACGAAAACGCGATTCATGATAACGTTCCGCAAGACCTATATTTTTCAATACTGATGCGATAGAATCAAAACCTTCTTCGGCGGCAATTTGCGCAAACTTTGGGTACATATTCGTATTCTCTTCGTGTTCTCCGTATGCCGCGGCTTGCAGATTTTCAAGTGTTGTTCCAATTTTACCCGCCGGGAAAGATGCGGTTATTTCCAATGCGCCACCTTCTAAAAACTTAAACAAACGCGATGCATGTTCACGTTCTTGTTCTGCGGTTTCCGTAAAAATTTTACCAATCGCCTGGAAACCTTCATCTTTGGCCTTTGATGCAAAGAAAGAATAACGATTGCGTGCCTGGGATTCACCGGCAAATGCAATAAGCAGATTTTTTTCAGTTTGTGTGCCTTTTAATGATATGGACATATTTTTCTCCTTGGGTTAAAACAGAACCGATGATAACAGGTGTTGCGCAAAAAAGCAAAGTAATTATTTTTGGTTGTCTAATACTCTGCGACTCTCGGCCTCTATCATATCTTGATAGGCGTCATATACACGAACCGCAAGGTGTGCGCGCGCCGTTGCCAAGGCCTCAGGGGTGCCTTTTATTAATTGACATCCATATGCATAAAACGTCCCCCGCCCAGTTTTATATTTTGCAACTATATAATCTGGATCCAAGCTACTGTATCGACTACTAGGATTGACACGCGCCGCCAAGTAATATTCAAAATTTGTATTTTCTGTACGATCTAATTTGTTCAACAAAACAAACTGTCCGTCAGATTCTTTGATTTGTTGGGTATTTTCCGGGCTATCCTGAGTTTGAACAGAAATAATTTCATATTTATCTTGAAATAAATTTTTCTGTTCCGTTTTTTCGGATTGTTCCGCGGCCTTGTCTGCCCGGATTGTATCGGCAATTATTAAATCTTGGTATGCCAAAACTACTTGCCCCGCAAGATGCGCGCGTGCCGTTGCTAATGCTTCTTTTGAACCATCTGCCCATTGACAACCATACGCATAAAATGTTCCGCGACCAGTTTCATATTTCCCAATAATGTATCCCGGCTTGTTATCGCATGAGCGCCCGCACCCGGTCCAACCAACATGCGCCGCCGAATAATATTCAAAATTTGTGTGTTCTGTACGGGTCAGTCTATCAAGCAAGACAAACTCTCTTTCTTGAACACTAATCGTATCGTACTGTTCCTTATTTTGAACTCGCCACAGACCAGCAACATATTCTACATCGTTTAATTCTGCCCCCGGCCCACCCAATGGCACAGGTTTGCCGTCAATCCACGCAACCGCATCTTCATAATCAACAGCCCATTCAAATGCGGCGCGTTTTTCTTCAATGTTTTTATACAAAGGTTTGCAGCCTTGTTCGCTTATGGCAAGCGGATTTGTAATTTTATCATCTGGATTGCCGGCATATTTTTTTGCTTTTAATGCCATAAGCATCAAATAAGACCAATTGGCAACCACCTTACGTTCTGCTAATTTTTTCTGTATTGTTTTATATAAACTTGTTGACTTGGCATGCGCTATTTTCTCTGGTGGGATATTCAACTGTTTCGCCATTTTAGCTTCATCCAATGATAGCCCATACTGTAGTGCCAGTTGTAGTTCTATCAAAGACATTTTTACATCACGCCGTTTATCTTTGGTTGACATTTTCAATCCCCAGGAATAGTTTTTCTATTGTTTTGATTAACTCCTCTACTCCTGTTCTCCCCGCGGCACTGATGGTCAAAATCTGTGGTTTCTTTTTTCGACCAAAAGATTTCTTGAATGCTGTCATTTTTTCTGTGAGTTCTTCATCACTTATTGCATCAATCTTATTGATAACGACGATTTCCGGCTTGGTCAGCAGACCGCCACCATAACTGTCCATTTCATGACGTATCGCCGCATATCGTGCCGCCCAATCAGGTTCTGTTCCATCAATCACATGCAAAATCATCTTGGTCCGTTCGGCGTGTCCCAAAAATCGGTCACCAAGGCCAACGCCGGTATGCGCACCTTCTATTAACCCGGGCAAGTCAACCATAACAAATTCACGATTATGCGCGTACATAACACCCAGTTGCGGATTCAGTGTTGTGAACGGATAGTTTGCAATCTTGGGTCGCGCAGATGTGACCGCCGAAAGTAATGTTGATTTCCCCGCGTTTGGAAACCCAACAAGTCCAATATCTGCAATAAGTTTCAAACGCAATATAACCGTACGTGATTCCCCCGGAAGACCGTCATTTGCCTGGCGTGGAGCGCGATTTGTTGGACTTTTGAAATGCAAATTTCCCCAACCACCGTTTCCACCACGCGCAGCCAAATACTCCATTCCATCAGTATTCAGGTCAGCGTATTCAATCTCTTCATTTTCAGAAAGAATAACCGTTCCGGTTGGCACCGGCAAAACAAGTGTTTCGCCCGAAGAACCAGTGCGCATTTTTCCCATACCATTTTCCCCACGCCCGGCTGCAAAACTTGTTTTGAAACGATAGTCAATAAGTGTATTTACATTTGGCACTGCGCGAAAAATAACATCGCCACCGCGGCCACCGTCACCCCCGTTCGGGCCACCAAATTCAATATATTTCTCACGCCGGAAAGTGGCCGCACCATTGCCGCCATCACCCGCCTTGATAAAAATTTTTGCTTTATCCAAGAATTTCATGCCGTCATTATAACTTAAAAACTTGCAATTTCCAGTATAAAGATTATAATCTGTCCGTCACGCAAGTGATGATGATTCTGAACCCGATGTGGAATAGTCGTTTTGGACCCGGGGGCGGTACCCGGCACCTCCACCAATAACATATATGGGGGTGTAATAGTTTCGACAGACGCAATAAAGGCATATGGCTGAATCCGACATGGTCGTCGTTAAATACCGATAAAAATATGAATGCGAACGATAATGTTCGTCTTGCAATGGCTGCCTAATAATGGCTTGGACATGGTTGGCGATTGTTAACCTGTCTGTTTTGGCTTTTGCGGGGTTTGCCGGGTACCTGGCACCAGAAACCCGGCTTTTAGTAAAACAAACAAGAAAAAAGGGTAAAAAAATGTTAGGAAAAATGAAAAGAGTGTTCTTTGGTGGTATATTCTGTGCATTGTATATCTCATTTATCGCACAGTTTGTTTATGTGTTGGGTTGGATATCTATGGAAGAAGGCAAATTGGCATTCTTGGCTGCGTTGGCGGTTGAATGGTTAGTTCTGATTGCCGCACGTTATTTGTCACGTCGCAGTGGCGTTGCCCAACAAAAACCAGGATTCAACGGTGGCGCACGCCGTCGTTAAACATTGGCTTTGCGCCATATAAAAAATTCCCGAATTTTCGGGGATTTTTTTTATTATTCCACCACATCAACCGTATCGTCATACACAGAATAAACCTCACCGTTGATATTGGCTTTTATTTTGTATAATGTTCCTATGTAAACAGGAACATCCGTCGTGTTGGGGCTTTAAAAAATCGTGTCGTCGATTCAAATTTGTTTTTGCAAAAATAGCCTTTTCAACGCAAGTCTTTTTTTGTAAAAATTTTTTTCATATTTTATTTCAAAACATGTTTATTTTTCCCTTGCATTGAATGCAATGTTTTTTCTACAATCCCTTTAAGTAAAGGGAGGATTTTGCCTTGCAACACCGCATAGAACCGCCAGTTTTGTTATCAAGACTTATCGTCTTTGTATTCGCCGGAATGGTGGTGGTGGTGTTCGTTTTGTTTATGACACTTGGTAAAATGTTCCCGCTAAACCGACCGGAAGTTTTCTTTATAACGACAAAACCTGCAAATTCATCTAGTATTCAGATTACTGATTTGCCGGCGGATTCTGGAAGTATTGAAAATTATAAAAAAGCCTTTGTTATGGAATATGTGCGCGCCAGGAACGAAGTCGAACGGAATACGTCTATAATGCGTCGCAAATGGAACAGCGATGGTGGCGTGGTTGCAACATGGTCTTCACCAGAGGTTTACAATGCTTTTACAAAGACAGATATGTATAATGCAATCCAAGATGATTACCCTGAGCTTGAATTTACATGCCCGGTAACGTTTATTGGTTCACCACTGGTGCTTAGTAAAAACACCTATACGGTAACTATGCGATACTATTGTGATTCAAACAATGGTCCAACAAATAAAAAAGATTATAAGATTCAGATTGTACTGTCCGAAGATAATGATGCGGTAATTCGATGGATAGAAAGACTGAATAATCCATTAGGTTTAAAAGTTCAGGAATACAAGGTATTAAATGGTTCGGATCCACTTAATTGGATACAGACTTATAGATAATATGCAAAAAAGGAAGGAAAAAAATGAAAGCGTTTTGGATTTTTAATTTTGCACTCTGTGTGACGATACTTTGTCCTATAATGGGTGCTGTGGCACGAACCGATTGGGGCATTCAAGAGGCATGGGATAATCCAAATGCAAATATGGCAAGTGGCAGTTTAAAACCTGGATACGCACAGCTTGCATGGAGTGCTGGAACTGTATTACCTGTAAAATTGCGCAATGGAATGGTGACGATGGTAAATCTGCCACGTGGCGAACAAATTGAAGATGCAATCGTTGGAAATGAAGGTTTCTTTGAAATCAAGGGAAACCAAGGTGGTCGCACACTTTATATTACGCCTGCACCGGACAATATGGGTTCGGATACAAATTTGATTGTAACCGGAAAATCTGGAAACATTTATACATTCTATCTGCGTAGCGAACCTTCAAACGCATCAGAAATTACTTATTCTCAGGTTGATGTTGTCTTGGACGGAAATGCACGGTTACCTATGGCGGGCGCTGCAAGTGCGCCAACCGGTGGTGCTATGAATTCTATATTTAAGTCCAGTGGTACAAAGACTGGAACAGTAGGGGTTGACGGCGAAGATTACGACTGGATTAAAACAATGAAGATAGATCCGTCGGAATTTCGTTTTGACTTAGATATCTTTGTTCCAAACCCAGATGACTATGTAATTGCTCCGGAACGCGTGTGGCGCGACAGAGTGTTCACATATATTGATTTTGGTGACAAAGTTATTTCTATGACTCAACGACCAGTTGTGTCGCTGTTAGTAGAAGGCGGTGAATCACCTGTTGGTTTTCGCACAGATGGTCAAGATGGCAGATTGCTGATTGTAGAAGCCGTAGGCGACATGGTTCTGCGCAGCGGGCAAAGAATTGTATGTATAAAGAAACGTGCAAAACCGTTCTTGATTGCGGACACTGCAAGCGTAATGGCATTAGCAGAAGCAAATGTTGCACAAAGCATGATGTCAGGGCAATCTCTGAATAATATGGTTTATTCTGCAGATATGACCGCAATAAATGCGGATTATGGAAATTTGACCGCCAGTCCGACATATATTAGTAATGTTCCAAACGCCCAAGTATTAAATAATCCTGGGGCAATGGTGAATATGTATGGAACATACAATGCACCAGTGGTTAGTGGTGGTACCCAAGGAATAAACATGCTACCCACAGAACGTGTAACAGCCGGCTCTTATCTTCCACAATCAAACATACCGCTGATTACAAGCAATCAAAGTGGGGTTGCCGTTGAATTACGGTCTGATAGTAGCATAAAAGCGTTAGATGAATATTGGGCAAATCTTGTTGCAAAGTTTAGTGGTAATGATGGTAAAGGGTTGCTAAATAAATACAAAGATAGCGTGTTTTATGCCGTTGATGAAGAAGGTGTAGGCGAACTTGGTGCGACATCTTCGGCAGCACGTTTGTATCGGTTGCGTATTGGGCCTATGCCAGATATTGATACCGCACAACAATTGTGTGACCAGTTGCTGAAATTCAGTGGTGCAAGTTGCCAAGTTGTGCGTATTCAATAACGGTTACATTGTAGAAGGAATGGGTTATGAGCATTGAATCAAAAGAATCTTCGCCACGCACGTTGCATTGGATTTTATTGATTGTTGCAATCATTGTTGTGGTTGTCTTGTTTGTCATACTAACAAGGGGGAAGCAAACCAAGAAGGTGTCTATTGTTGAATCACCTTTGCCTGTAACGCCAGAACTGATTATATCGCCGAATGCCCCAGTAGATTGGGTTGATACTTATGTCGGCGACACGCAAGAGATTGAATATACGGTATCCGCAAATGTTCAAGCACAAATAACTGGTGTCGATGTGGTAGTTGATGGCGATACAAACGATGCGGCGGGTATTTCCGCGTCAGAAACCTGTACCAATGAAAATACTATTATTGACGAGAATATATCTTGTTATATACGGTTAAAGTATCAGCCAAAGCACCCTCTTTCGATGACGGCTGTAAATGTCGCAATTAAGTGGACTGATTTGACTACTGGTATGGAAACAGATATGCCAAAAGCGATAGAAATTGTTATAGGTGCCAAAGAAACCGCGAAACCTAAGCCAGTTTCAAAAAGCGAATCCGAACCAGAACCCGAACCAGAACCGTCCTTGGAACCTGAACCAACATATGATTTTGAACAAGATGTTGATGATGTTGCACCAGAGTTTAATTTTGATGATGTCTCTATGCCGGAATACGATTGGCCCGAAACTGCGACACCACAAAAGGCGGCACCAATTAAACCAGCGTTTGGTTCGGCGTGCTCTGAATTTTCTTTTCCTGGTTACAACATGGCGGGTGTACAAAGTGGTTGGATTAAACCGTCGGGTGGCGCATATTATTATCATCCTTTTTCAGATATAAATTGTGTGTCACCAACTGGAACTTATAATCCAGATACAGGCTATATTATGGACATTTCAAATCCGGCGCGGCGAATTGGGTCGGATGCAGAACATATTCGCATAATTGCTCAAAATCTGCTGCCTAATCTAGAAGGACGGACTGTGCGCACCCGTGGCAGCCACGCACGACAGTTGGAAGATACAGAACTTGAAGCTCTGGCAATGGATTTGCTAAACAAGTCAGGTCAAGGGGATAACACTTTTAAACCTGGTGTGACATTAAATAAAGATAAGTTAGGCAAACAACGCTATTTGGGTTCTGGGCAACAAGGTGGCGTGTTCTCATCTATGCCATATGACAGGTCGTTTGTCCTGCGTCAATATAAACCTATTCCGGCAACAATTGTTTCCGATATCCAGGCGGATGCTAAATTGTTAGCCAACGGTTTACCAGTGCGTGCAACCGTAGACAGGAATGTTTATTCTGACAATGGTCGCACAGTTATTATTCCAACAGGAACTTTGATGCTTGGGTATGTCACTGGTGAATTACCGGGACCATACAAGGCAGTTGGACGTATGCAGATAGAATGGTATCAATTTATTCGCCCAGATGGCGTAGAGTTTAATTTTGAACGCGGTTCGTTGCCATTTTCCGCTGATTCCCAAGGGCGCAAGGGTGTTCCCGGTCATGGCAGTACGGATTATTTGCAACAATTTATCATGCCGATGCTTACCGCAATTGTGCCGGCGGCGGTGAATTTGATTGCACCAATTTCTGATGCATTCGTGAATCAAATTGATTTGGATAATAATACTGTTGTGCAAAGTGGAACCGTGCGTTCCTCTGAACTTGCCAAGAATGAAATTATTACGGCATGGAATAATGTCGCAACAAAATTGTTGGTTGATGTTATGGATAACACAACGCCACCTTTTTCAATTGCCGCGGGGACACGTATAACTGTATTTTCGCCGGTTGATTTATTTGTAACATGTGGCGACCCGGCGGATAATCCTGGCAAAAAATGCGCAATAAAAGCTTATAAACAAGACGAGGAACGCGATACTTCAGGAAAACCTACAAGCGAAGATCAGTTTACAACCTCCGGCGATATCTCTGAACTTATTGGTCAAGTTCGTTCGATGCTGGAATCATCATTAAGAGCAGATTGTTGTAAATGTGATGACAAGAATGCAGCGTGTAGAGCTATTGCTGACTGGCAGAATAATTCTACATGTAAAAATTACAGTTTTGCAACACTTGACTTTTATTGTCGTTCGTTTGCAACATATGATGCGATAAACAATGCAAAACAGAAAGCGGTGTTTCAAAATCAACAAGCCAACGCCGTACAAAAGTCTGAATACGACGGCGGACCAAATACCAAGGAATATAATACACAGGTTCTTGGACTTGAATACAAAGAAGACGGGGAAACCATAAAGAATCCGTTCAAGAAAGAAGCACCGGCGGCAACATCCGCACCGCAACAAAATACTTCTGTTATTACATGTGATGGCGGGGCAAATCCTGATGCAAATGGCTGCTGTCCAGGCGAAACGTATACAGATATGGGCGAAGCCGGGTTTAATTGCTGTCCGAACGCGGGTGGTGATTGTTTCCCGCCGATTACGTTCTAGTGCGAACAATCATAAGAAATAACGAAACCGCCGTACGGCGGTTTTTTTAACCAAAAGGATTTAATTATGACATAAAAATTTATTATGACCATATGGAGAGAGGCGATGCTGTTTATGCATCGCCTTTTATTAAAAAACAAAGTTTTTTTCGATTCGCAAAACATTTTTCATAAACCAAAAACGAATCGATATATCAAACTTAGTTTCAATTTATGGTTGTAACTATTCACTTTAATCAATCCAACTTTTATATATTCAACATAACAAGAAAAAAAGGAGAAACTATAATGAATCAATCACAAATAAATATAATCCCAGAAAAATTTCAAAACGCGGAACAACTATGGTTTTGGTTTTTGTATTCTAAATCTGTGCGTAACGATATTGGTCAATATCGTGGTGGCGTGGCAACGCGACGTGTTTGCGAATTGGTCGACGTAGAAACAATGATTACAAAACTTTACCTATCTGGGAAATTAAACGATGAACAATTAGCCATTATCAAAGAATTCGGTGATCGGCATCGCGCACCACATCAATATATATGGCGCGAAAATCATGCCGCCGCTGTATGGGATTCGGCTATGCAGGTCATAGAAAATGCCGCGCGTGTAAAAGGTTGGATTGAATAAAAGAAAAGGATTTTGATATGGTTATTATTGGTTTTGCACAACAATCTTCTAAAATTTTACCAAACATATTTTGTAAAAAGTTCAAACACTGTGCAGTTATTGTACGTAACGCAACGGAATTTACGCTCTATCAATTCGTATCGCATGGACATATTGAAAAAATTCACCTAAGGGCAAAAGACATGAAAGTATTGCAACAATACGGTTGGTGCTTTGTTTACGTGCCATGCGAATTATCACGAAATTTTCCACGAAAAAATTGGACCTGTGTCAATATGGCAAAAAATGCGATTCAACTGCGTGCGCCGTTTATACAAACACCCGATGCACTGTATCGCGCGATTGCGGAATAAAAAAGCCCGTCTTTATGACGGGCATTTTTCTATTTACCATTTAATCGGCGTTTGATGATGTATGTTTGGACTATGCCGAATATGTTCGATACCGTCCAATACAGAACCAATCCCGCGGGCATCCATGCAAACATTATAGTAAAGATTATCGGCAACCACTTCATCATGCGCCCTGTTTGCGCCATCGCATCATTACCATCTGTGTTTTTAGTACGCCCTGATTGCAAGTATTGTTGCAACCACATTGTCGCACCCATAAGTATCGGCAAGATAAAGTATGGGTCCATCGCCGCCAAATCATTTATCCAAAGGAAGTGCGCATTTCTCATATTCACAGAAACAAGCAGTGCTTTATAAAGCGCAAAGAAAATCGGAATCTGAATCAGCATCGGCAAACAACCCGACATAGGCGAAGTTTTATGCGTGCGATACAAATTCATCATTTCCATTTGCAGGCGCGCCTTGTCATTCGCGTAAAGTTTCTGTATGCGTTTTAATTCCGGTTGCATCTGTTGCATCTTTATTGACGACACATAAGATTTACGCGTAAGTGGCCACATCAACAAGCGCAACAAAATCGTCAGCAAGATTATCGCAACCCCATAATTCATCACAAATGAATTCAAAATGTTTAACGCCCAAAGCAATGGTCGCGCAAAGAACCAAAACCAACCATAATCCACCGTCTCGGCAATTCCAGGAATTGTTGTTTCCGCCGTATCCAAAATGCGCTGTTCACGCGGTCCGGCAAAAACCGTTGTTGTGAAAATACCCGTATCATTTGGTTTGACAACAATTGGTGCCGCCACAGAATCTGCAACATATTTATCTGCAATTGATTTCGTGCGCATTGTTTGGTCCGGCGATTTTATATTCGCGATTGTTTGCCAATATTGGTCAGCAAACCCAACAAAACCATTTGTTGTCGAATAAACATAAGATTTCTTGGCCATCTTTCCCCAATCAACATAGTGAATCCGGGAATTCGTATTCGTCACCGCGCCCGTCGCAACACCAGCCGAAGATTGCGAACCACCGCGTACGATGCGCGCATACGGTGCAAAAGAAATATCGCGTGATGTTTTATTTTCGACACTGTCGGTAATCGTAACTAAATACCCATCAACCGTTACGTCGCGCGTAAATACAACACCAT
Organism: Alphaproteobacteria bacterium; assembly: GCA_017962125.1. Taxonomy (GTDB): domain Bacteria; phylum Pseudomonadota; class Alphaproteobacteria; order Rs-D84; family Rs-D84; genus Enterousia. The sequence goes on along the minus strand of JAGCVZ010000004.1, from coordinate 9,285 downwards.
CGGAATTACGCCAGGTCATTTTACCCGCGGTATCTTGCCATACAGTATTTGCATCAGGCGCAGTCGTGCCAGTTGCGTTTAATCCGATTTCCAAGAAATCGTTTTCCGCACCAAGTAATTTTACACGTTCTGCATCATCATTGGACTTTGCTGCATAATCTATCAAAGCAACATTTGAAATACGCAGCCCCCGCACATCCGCACTTATTTTATCCGAAGAAATTTCATGCGACGGCATATCGATTGCCCCCGATGAAATAATAGCAATATCCGCATCTGTTGGCGTGGGCACATTTTTTGGTGCAGTCCACATACTAATCAGCCACCATGAACCTAGGAATAAAATAAACCACCATAAAAAGGAGCCTAACTTTGATTTTGGTTTTGCGGTTGTATTCCTATTAGCATTCCACGCCGCAAAGCCTGAATTATTATTCTCAAGAAATTTTACCATTTTTTATCCTTTTAAATTACGCATACAACGACGGCGCGCCAACCACCAATTCAAAATGTAAAGCAAAACACCAAGTGTAATAAAGCTGTCTGCAACATTAAACGCCGGCCAATGCGCGCCACCTATATGAAAATCGAGGAAATCAATCACCGCACCGAAACGCAACCTATCAACAAAATTTCCAAGCGCGCCACCCGCAATTAAAATAAGTGGAACACGTTCATAATTTTTTGCGCGCGCAAACAAGTAATACAAAATTAGTGCGATTATTGCACCAGTTGCGATTGTCATTATCGCCGGCAAGTTATCACCGAAATTCCGAAACAGTGAAAACGCCGTCCCCGGATTCCATGTGAATACAACATTAAAAAAATTTGTAACGTGTCGCATCAGATACGGCACAGGCACAACGGTCCACGCCGCGCCCCAAACAAATGCCGAACCAGTTATTAAATACAATAACGCGCCCTTGGTAATTTGGTCAACCATAACGATTGCGATTATCGCGACAATTGCCCACAGTGCTTTTTTCATTTTTCTTTCCTTTGTAAAGGTTTTGCACAATATAGCAAGATAGATAAATAAAAGCAAACGCAAAATGTTTGACATTTGAATTTTTGCGATTAAACTTTCGAAAAGATGATAAGACAAAGGATTGTATATGAACCCAAATCGCTATTGGCCGAAACCATGTAAAGGTGATAAAGCAAGAATGCAAAAAATAATTAGTGTAATCTACTATGCTTGTTTGGAAAATTCTTTTAATGGACTAGAATTTCCATGGTGTACAGGTTGGCAAACTCTTGGGACATACTGTCCTAAGGAAAATTTAGAACGTGTCCGTGCGGTGCAAGCATATATCTACGCACATTTAGGCGTGACCGTAAATGAAGACTTTATATGGCGTGCAGAGGCTACCGATTTAGCCAAACATATTTATGATTTGATGCGTATGACGGCCATAGCACGTGAATTAAGGGTAAAACACAAGTAAACGCAAAATGTTTGATTTTTCTATTTTGTGTGTTAGTATGCCCAGAGTAGCGGGTGCGCGAGAGTGGCAATATAAAAGGAATAGTAGAATATGGAACTAGAAAAAATCATCACAATGAACGGACAAAACATCACCATTGGGGATATTATATTGCACATGGCTACGTCACCTTATTTTAGATACAGTTTTATACGTCGTCCCAACAAAGATTATCTTGGTCACCCATTCATCGAGTTCGCTATTTATGAAAACCCGCGCAATGTAATAAACCACTTTATCGAACCAATTGGTGAGGAAAAGTTCATTATTACCGGGATATGTGATGAACGCACAAAAGAATACTATAATGTGTATGTGAATGGCGAATTATTTGGTCCAGCCTGTCCAGTGGCAAAAAATTGTGCCATCGCCATGGCAAAAATGGATAAACTAATGAACAAACACCTTCATGCTTTGGATGATTTAACTTTCAAACATATCGGACAATATGAAGTGAAACAGTTCGGCAATTCTATTGATGTTTATTATAGGCAAAAATGGAAATTTTGCATATCAAAGGATAAGTATGGCAACTGGCGTTTAGATAGGCCAAAGATAACGCCCACACATCCGTATCATATATCTTTGTCGCCACAATGCGTGACAAATCTATTAAACCGCCAGGCACGATAAAACTATACCGACCGTTTGGTCGGTTTTTTAATTATTTCTATCAGCGATTGCGTTATCAAGTTTCGAATAATTTTCACTGCGCATTTCTTGCAATGTGCGGGAAATTATTTCATCGGATACACCAAGTTTTTCTAAAACCCCATGCGCCAACATCAACGAAGATTCCACCGTTTCCGGCCATGCTTCTTCAACGCCTTCGTTGGTCAGTGCGCGTGATTCACACAAATTGCGCGCACGTGCAAAAATTTTCACCTTTGGTGCGATGCCCCTTATTGTCAAAACCGCATTACGCGCGGTTGCCGCGTTATCAAGTGCAACAACAACCGCACGCACGCGACGCGACGCCAAACCAAATTCACGCAAAACCGTGTGATTCGTGCTGTCGCCATAAAATACATTGTACCCATGTTCGCGCCCAAGCATGACCGCATTTACATCCAAATCAAGCGCAATGTATGGTATTTTCTGCGCGCGCAAAACATGTGCAATTATTTGACCCACACGCCCGAAACCACATATTAAAACTTCGGGTTTTGTTTCGTTGTCGGTTGCGTTTAATTGGCGCATACGCGAACGCGCAAACATTTTTTTCGAACGGAAAATTTTATCGTGCAATGTTAGCAAGAACGGCGTTGACACCATCGACAAGATTATTATCGCGGTCAAAATTTCCTGGTCCGCGGGGGGCACGGCGGAAATGCCACTGGTTTTCATTGTTTGAAACATCAGCAACGCGAATTCGCCGCCTTGACTCAACATCAACGCAATAAGGCGCGCATCAAAAAGTGGTACCTGGCGAACGCGTGCAACCATAAATAAAGCAATAAACTTTATACATACCAACCCGACCATACCACCGACAACAATATACCAATTTTCTGCAAGTATATTCAGGTTTAATCCCATACCGAGTGATATAAAAAACAAAGATAAAAATAGGAGCGCATATGGATCAATTTCTGCACGAACTTGATGACTGTATATCGTTTCAGACATTAGCATACCCGCCAAAAACGCGCCGAGTCCCGTCGGCAATCCCAAAAGGTTCATCAACACCGCCCAAAGTGCGATGTTTAACATGATGGCAAGTAAAAATGCCTCTTTGGATTTTAATTTTGCCACGCGTTTTAATACCGGATTCAAAACAAACCGACCGATTACAACAACACCAAAAATCAATGTGACCGATGTCACTGTGACATCAATCAATGTTGCCCCAAGGTTGAATGAACGTCCGGCAAACACCGGCAACATGGCGAGAAGCGGAATCGACAATAAATCTTGGAACAACAAAATCGAAAAAGTTTGATGTCCCATGGTCGTATTTAACTGATTACGGTCGGTTAGTAATTGCAGGTCTTCGGACGTACTGGACATTGCGAACAAAAGTGAAATCGTAATTGTGCCAATCACCGACCATGTTGTCATGCCAAACAGAATCGGAAACAACATTATCGCAACCATTAAAACCTGGGTCGCGCCGAAACCAACAATTGTTCGCCGCATGTTCCAAAGGCGTTTTATATTTATTTCCAAACCGATGGTGAACCACAAAAATAAAATCCCAAGGTCGCCAAGGAATGTCCATGTAGAATTCAGTTGAAACAAATCCAAAATATATGGTCCTGATATCATACCGGCGACCAAAAATGCAACCAATGCCCCAACACGCAACGTGCGCAGCAAGAACACCAGCACAAAAATCATCGCAAAAAATATCAGGACCGATAAAGACAATTCTCTCTCCGTACGACTCGCAGATATTATAACAAAAAATTGTGGTGGTTACGCAACAAGTTTTTTCGAAAGTTCAAGAAATTTTTCCGCCGTTAAATCTTCGGCGCGTTCCGTTCCCGATAAACCAAAACTTTCCCAATCAACATCGCGCATAATACCACGAATCATTTTTCGTCGCATACCAAAAAGTTTCGCAGTTAATTTTTCGAGCACAGAAATATCTTTTATTTCCTTTATTTTCCCAGGATTTGGGATTATTTGAACAACCGCGCTTTCAACTTTTGGTCGCGGTACAAACGCCGTTGACGGAACACCAAACAAAATTTTCGCATCCGCTACAAGAGATGTTAAAACAGACAAACGCCCATACGCATCATCACCAGTTTTTGCAACGATTCTTTCCGCAACCTCACGTTGAAACATCAATGTCATTGATTTAATCGGCACACCATTCGCAATATCTTGCAACCAATTTACAAGAAGTTCTGTACCAACATTATAAGGCAAATTTGCACAAATTGAAAATTTACCACCTGCAATTTTTTTCATATCCACACGCAACGCATCATCGTAAACAACTTGTAATTTCCCATCAGATACAGATTCAATCTGCGACAAAATTGGTTCAGTAGTTTTATCCTTTTCAATTGCAATAACACGCTGCGCCCCAGCCAATAACAATGCGCGCGTAAGCCCACCAGGGCCAGGTCCGATTTCTATGATTGTTGCGCACTCTATGTCTGGGACACTGCGTGCAATACGACCCGTTAAATTCAAATCGAACAAAAAATTCTGACCAAATTGTTTCTTTGGTTCCAATCCCGCATCGCGCATCATTTCGGAGACCGGCGGCAAAGATGAAATTTTATCTGTCATATCGTGCGCCGCCCCCCAAACGCCAACGACAAAGTGCCGTCATCAATGTAATCCAATTCGCCACCCAATGGTACGCCCGACGCAAGTTCGGAAAACCTTATGTTCGCGTTATCAATTATTGACATAATGTATTGTTGCGTTGTTTTACCTTCAATAGTGTTTGGCAATGCAAAAATAATTTCCGAAATTTTTTCATTTGCAATTCGCGCGGGCAAATTTGCTAAATTCAAATCTTCAGGCGTAACACCCGCAACCCCAGACAACAAACCACCAATAATATGATAGCGACCACCGAAAACACCCGACTTTTCAAATGTCCAAACATCTGATAAATCGCGCACCACGCACAGCATACTATTCGCGCGTGCTATATCACTACAATACTCGCAACGTTCTGCACTGCGATCGGTCAAAACACCACAAATCGGGCAAGCGTGAACATTTTCATTTGCGTCAACCAATGCATCAACAAGTTTTTCTATGCGACCAGTTTTATCCTGCAGCAACGAAAGCACAATACGCTGTGCCGCCCGGTTCCCAACGCGTGGCAGTTTTGCAAATTGTTTAACAAGTTTTTCAATTTTCGGATTCATGTTCAAATCACACCAATCAATGAAATACATAACAATCAATTCCAGAGGACGATGCGCGATTTTTTAGGTCTTGCGCCGCCGATTCAGAAAGTCCTGTTACACGCACACGATAAAGCCCCGAGCCATTCGGTTCCAAATGCGCCACCGCACCAGTCGCGTTTTTAACACGCGCAATCATTGCGTTTGCGGAATCAGTGCTACTAAACGCGCCAAACTGAACACCAACACCACCGGTTGCATAGCTTGGGATTGCGGCTACTGGTGCAACCTGCGGTGCATCGTCCGCATATTTTTGAACAATTGGTGAAGTTACCGGTGCGGGTTCCACAGTATAATTTGTCGGTGTTCCAATACCATATGATTCAAAACCATGATTCAACAAGCGTGTTGACACCGCCGCACGAACATCTTTATTTTCCGCCCCCAGCACAACAGACAGCAGATGATGTCCGCCACGCGCCGCCGTTGCAACCAGCGAATATTTTGATTTATTCGTATACCCTGTTTTCATACCATCGCAACCAGGATATGTTTCCAATAGCCGATTTCCGTTCGTATATGTTTTGCCGTTATATGTCCAAGTTTTTATGCCAAAATACTTCCAATACTGGGGAAAATGTTTGTAAACCGCCATCGACAATAACGCAATATCACGCGCAGTCGAAAGATGTTCATCATCTGGTAATCCCGAAGAATTTTCAAAATTCGTATGCGAAAGACCAATTTCACGCGCGACACGTGTCATAAGCGATGCGAATGTCCCCTCCTTTCCGCCTTTTAAATTTTCGGCAAGCACGCGTGCGACATCATTCGCACTGTATACCGCAAGGGCGATTATCGCATCTTCAACACGAATCTTTGAACCCGCAGTAAGTCCAAGTTTTACCGATGGTGCAGCGGCGGCACTTTGCGAGACAATTAAATAATCATCTAAATGCAGTCGTCCATGTTCCAACGCATCAAATGTCAAATATAATGTCATTATTTTTGTAAGACTCGCGGGGTAATTCGCATCGTTCGCATGTTCCGAAAAAATCACGCGCCCCGTATCCATATCGGCAACCAATGCCGCACGATAATCCGCCGCAAACGCACCAGCACAGAATAAAAATGCAATGATACAAGATAAAAGTTTTCTCATGTTTTTTATGTTATTAAAAAATTGCCTCCGGGGTCAATAAGAATTTCTCGATATGATGATTGAAACTTTATGCTTTTTTATCTTCCTGTAAAAATCCGCCGTATTGCAACTTCCAAAGCCGGGCATATTCGCCACGACGTCTCAATAGTGCCGAGTGTGTGCCAGATTCAACAATCCTGCCATTATCCAAAACAACGATTCTATCCATATTGCGCAGTGTCGAAAGTCGGTGTGCAATCGCGATTGTCGTGCGGTTATGCGAAAGTTTTTCAAAAGATTTTTGTATTGCGACCTCGGTTTCACTGTCCAGAGCGGATGTCGCCTCGTCCAATATCAAAATCGGTGCATCTTTCAAGAACGCGCGTGCAATCGCGATGCGTTGCCGTTGGCCGCCAGACATTTTTATTCCGCGGTCGCCGACCAGTGTGTCATATTTCTTTTCCGTGCCATTAATGAATTTGTCCGCCGATGCGAAACGCGCCGCGTTTTTTATTTCTGCGAGAGTTGCATTAGGCCGACCGTATGCGATATTTTCACGAATTGTCCGATTGAACATCGCGGGGTCTTGAGGAATGAACGAAATATTTTCACGCAAAGATTCTTGGGTGCAATCACGAATATCTGTGCCGTCTATTAAAATAGAACCTCGCTTTACATCATAAAAACGCATCAGCAAATTCACAAGCGTTGTTTTTCCCGCGCCCGATGGACCAACAATTCCAACTCGCTCACCAGCTTTTATAGTAAGTGTCAAATCACGCAAGACATATTTATTTTTATATTTAAAAGAAACATTTTTTAATTCTATTTTTGCATGAGGAACCATCAACGCCTTTGCATTTGGTTTATCCATAACTTCAATCGGCACAATCAAATCTGAATACGCCCTATTCGCCGCCGCAAGACCTTCGATAATACTTGGAATAACATCCATTATTGCGCCAATACTGCCCACAACCGTAATATATACAGAAATTGCATAAACTACATCAGCAACGGTCATTTGATTTTTTGAATACAGGTAAACGCAGAGCAGTATCGTCAGCACAAACATCCCAGACCAGACAAACAACGGCACCTGTAAAGAGACACGCTGCCAAAATGTTGACTTACGTTTTTTAATAATATGCTCTGTGCGTATTGGACTAAGATAATTATGTTCACGACTCACACCAGAAAATAGCTTTATGGTGTTTGCATTAGAAAAACTGTCCACCAATTTACCATTTAACTGTGAATTTATATCTGCATAATTTTTAGCTGTCCTTTTAATGGGATTTCGCATATACCAAACAAATACTGCGCGCAAAACAAAGATAAAACCAAATATTATCGCGACATATTTATTGACCGAAAACAATGCGATTGAATTTATAATCGCCATTATGAACAACATAACAGTATTCAAAACATCGTAAATTATATCATCTACGCCCCTTGCTATATCTGTGATACGCGAATGAATCTGCCCCGCCATGCGGCCTGTCCAAAAAGATAACGACTGGGCATGTACATAATCAGTTAAAACTTCAGATATTGCACGGGAAGAACGCGGTCGGAAAATATCCACAAACCACGTTCGCAATGTCGAGAATACATTCAACCCCATATCCAACCCCAGTATCAACAAGATTGTCGGCATGCACCACTTTATCAAATTCACCCCAGACGGTGCATCTTCTAACATTGCAACAATCCAACGCTGGTACAGAGGCCACAAGATATTGTCCAAACTAACAATGATTTTGGTTATAACAATACCAACAATCAACCACCGCATTTTTCCGAAAACATTTTTCGCATAAAAACCTAACAATGTTTTTGGCATTGAAATATTTGATTGATTGACTTTCATGATTTTATCTCTATTGCAAACAACGATTGAAGTTTATCACAGCAAACTTATATCGGCAAGAACATTTTCTATAATTTACAGACATGTGATCACATACCAACCCAGACCAAGAAAAGTTATTGAAAAAAAAAATAAATCGGTTAGAATCAATCTGCTTTTCGTTGGTCCCATCGTCTAGCGGTTAGGACATCGGATTCTCATTCCGGTAACACGGGTTCGATTCCCGTTGGGACTGCCAAATGTTCATATTTGGCGTTTTTACGAACAAAGAAAGCGATTTTTTCAAAGAAAACCTTGCCTTTCCACCATCAACATAACAGTTCGAGATTATCAGCCGTAAAAACGCACTCCTTATGTCAATTCTCGAACTTTTTTATTTTGTTTTCGACAAAATGGTATCCAAATACGGGAACAGATTCATTCTTTCCGCAGGCCAAGCAAAAGCACTTTCTAAATTTGGTTTTGGTTTTAAAGTCATTAAATAATTTATGGTTTGTTTTGCCTCTGCTGTACGCTCTTTGAAACCAGTCAAAAATTTAAAACCGCTGCTGCGTGTAAAGAAATGTAATGCAGACAAATAATTATAACCACGCTCTTCATCCCTGAAAAATACGCCTTTGTCTGTGTTTCCCCAAAAACTATATGCATCGCCAATTCTGATAATCTTGTTTGGGACATCAAATCTTATATAGTACTCATCTGTGTGCTGTTTATGAAAAATGTAATACAATTGGTTAAAACTTTTGTTATTCTTTATGTGAGCATGTACAACATGTTCACCCAAATCGTAGTAATCTCCGATTTCCAAAGGTATCGTTTCATTTATTTGAACCACTTTTTGTAATAACAATACAGACAAATCTCTTTGTTCCGCTTCTATTATTTTTTTATTAGTGTCTGCCATTGGTCAACCTTTTATTTTATGCAAAAAATATCATAAAATTCGATAATGTCAAATTTAAT
>JAGCVZ010000003.1 GCA_017962125.1 Alphaproteobacteria bacterium | reverse complement strand
TTGCCTGTCGGCAATATCATCGGCGAATGCGAAACCAATAAATGCTGCGAACAACCCGAATATCATGAACTTTCTCATGTTCCTCCCCCTTTTTTCTGTAAAACAAAAACACCGCTTTGGAAACCAAGCGGTCGGGGTGTTAGCAAATCGTCTTACCGTTGATTCTGTTGTCTTCGGGAAACCCTGTTTTATCACAACAGCACCCCGACCGACAAACCCGGTCAGGGTCAAATTTGACGGAATGAAACACAAAAATATCATCGGATAACGATGCAACAATGTGTTCACACCGGGTAAGACAGGCTTGCTACAGCCCGGAACCAGGTTCCCACCATGATTCAATGCAACTCTACTAAAATACATTCTTGGCATGCAAGAAGTTTTTTACATAGCAATAACCATTTGCTTTTTTTTCTTGCTGGTGTTATTCTGTTAGACCGTGGAAGGTTAGTTATGTCACAAAAAACAAAAAAATTATTCAAAAAACTACTTGGATATTCTGGGATAGTATTCTTTTGTTTGGCGGCCGGTATGCTCTGGTGGCAATTGCGCAATTATTCATTTAGTGACATTATGCGCGCGTTGATTGATATTCCGTTCATAAACCTTGTCGCCGCATCGGTTGCATGCTTTGCAGGATATATCGCGTTGGCATTATATGATTATTTGGCGTTAAATTATGTTGGTGCCGGTGATAAAGTATCTTGGTGGAAATGGATGCTGGCAGGAATGCTTGGGTTCGCAATAAGCAATAATGCCGGCCATGCGGTGGTATCGGGCGGGGCAATTCGTTACCGGCTTTATACGCGGTGGCGTATTCGTGGTGGCGATATTGTAAAGATTGTAACCATAAACGGCTTTACATATTTCCTTGGCGCGACGGCGATTGCGGTTGTGGGCTATTTCCTTATACCGCATGATATTTTTGCAGAATCTGTTGGCGCATCGGTGGGCTTGAATACGCTATTTATATTCTGTTTGGCGGCGTTGCTTGCCTATTTTGCGGTAACAATAATCTTCCGCAATAAAAGTGTCAAAATTGGGCAACTTAAATTTGATGTACCGTCAACCAAGATGGCGTTTTTGCAAACCTTGCTTGGGATGACGGACAGTGTTTTGGCGGGTTTGGTTCTTTATTTCTGTATGATACCGTTTGTTCAGATTCCGTTTGGAACATTCATTGGGCTCTTTGTTGTGGCACAGACAACCGGCGTTTTTAGTCAGGTTCCCGGCGGAATCGGCGTGTTCGAGAGTGTTTTCCTGATTGCCCTGCCCGATGGTGTGGACAAGGCAAGTATTTTTGGGGCATTGTTGGCATATCGTATAATTTACTATGTTTTGCCACTGATTGGGGTGGGCGGATTATTCTTTATATATGAACGTTGGTTGCGCGCACGGATGAAGCGCTGGCTTGCCGAAGCAAAACAAAAAATTCCACACTTTCCGGGGTTTTCAAAGAATAAAAACGCAAATTAATAAAATATTCTTGCCAAATGATATGTCGCATGATAGACTTACCCGTAGTGTATGATATGGGGTTGTAAAACATGTTGTTTTTATTTCCTTTAATTCGAATTGCGCTTTGGCTTATCGTGGCGTATTCCCTTGGCATGGGCTTGGACGCCCCACGGGGACGGATTAATTGCCATATATACGCAATAAACGCAAAAGGATTATATAATGTCAAAAAAGATATATGTGGACGCGGTCCACCCGGAAGAAACGCGCGTTGTCGTTGTTGATTCCACCAATAATCGCGTTTCTGATTTTGACGTTGAAACCACGACTAAGCCCCAGATAAAAGGGAATATTTATCTGGCCAAGGTTATTCGGGTTGAACCGTCGCTTCAGGCCGCATTTGTTGATTATGGAACAGGGAAGAACGGTTTTTTGCCGTTTTCGGAAATTCACCCGGACTATTACCAAATAACGCCGGAACAGAAAAAGAAACTTATCGAACTTGCGCATGCGAACATCGTTGATGATGACGAAGACCCAGATGACGAGGTTGATGAAGTCGCAGATTATGATGACCACAGCGCGGGTGAAGATAATAAAGAATTTGAAAAACGCGCACGCGAATTCAAAATCCAAGATGTAATTAAACCAAAGCAAATCTTGCTTGTCCAAGGGGTCAAGGAAGAACGCGGGCAAAAAGGCGCATCAATGACAACCTATTTGTCGTTGGCGGGTCGGTTTGCAGTTCTGATGCCTAACTCACGCAAACGCAACAGTTACGGCATTTCAAAGAAAATCTCGGACAGAACAGAGCGCGCACGCTTGCGTGAAATTTTACACACTCTTAAAATTCCAAAGGGTATGACTGTTGTATTGCGTACCGCAGCAATGGGCGCAACTCCGGCAGAAATTTCGGCAGACTATGATTACCTTGTGAACCTTTGGAATGAAATTCGTAAAACGACACTTGAATCGGTTGCGCCAGTTGTTATTCATACCGAAGACTCATTGTTGCGCCGTGTGGTCCGTGATTTCCTTTCGGACAAGGACGATGTCTTGACCATCCAAGGCGAAGATGCGTTTGAATCCGCCAAGAATTACTATCAACAAATGTATGGTCATGCACCACGGAAACAATTAGTTCTTTATAAAGATGATGCTGTTCCGTTAATGGTAAAGGCCGGTGTCGAAAAACAATTAGAAGGTCTGCATGGTCCATATGTTCAGTTGCCGTCCGGTGGTTCGATTGTTATAAACCAGACCGAAGCGATGGTTACAATTGATGTTAACTCTTCGCGCGCGATAAAGGAAAAAGATATTGAACAAACCGCACTGAACACAAATTTAGAAGCGGCAGAAGAAATAGCTTTGCAATTACGCTTGCGCGATTTAGCGGGAATTGTTGCCATTGACTTTATCGATATGGAAGAAGAACGCAACAATCGCAAATTGGAAATGAAAATGCGCGAGGTTATGAAACATGATCGCGCCAGGACTCAGGTGGCAAAGATAAATGCTTTTGGGGTTTTGATGTTGTCACGTCAACGTCTGCGTAGCAGTTTCATTGAATCTTCATATGTCGCGTGTCCGCACTGTATGGGTGCCGGTGTGGTGCCAAGTATTCAAACTGCGTCGATTATTCTGTTCCGGCATTTGCAAGAAAAATTACTTGCCAAGGCGGCACAGAAAATCATCATGACCGTACCAACAGATGTTGCAATTTACATTTTGAATCATAAACGCGCAGAATTGAACGCTATGGAAAATGAATTTGGGACAGAAATCGTGATTGTTGGCGATGACAGTTTAATGAACATTGACCAATATTCAATTCAACGCGTTGCACCAGAACAGGTGAAAACCGATGAAGTATTGATGGCGAATGTGCCTTCAACCGATGCAAAAAAGAAAAATGCGCAACATGTGGAGGCGAAACGTGTAACCATGACCGCGCCACACCGCACGCACAAACGCCAAAACCCAAAAGGCAAAAAGAAAACAAGCCTTTGGAAAAAATTGGTTGGATAAAGAAAACCCCTTTCAACAAGAAAGGGGTATTTTTCTATCATATCACAGTAATGCGAAGTATTATAGATTCTAAATCCTTAACTTTTGTGATACGCCATTACCACATCTTGTATCCTGGGTTACATGTTCGGATGCACCTCTTGGTGCGTTCGTCCCACCGTATTGTCCCAGTAATATCGTCCGGGTATTTCTCTTGGACACAAATCGGCACACATTCATTACCATCCAGTGCATATTTTTGACCTTGATACATACATGCGGCAATTTCACATTCGGATGCATAACTGCTGACTACTATTTCACCGTCTCTGTTGCGCCGATTAGCGCATTCTGTACATCTTTGGTCACTAATTTCATAGCCAGGATCACACTTTACCACGGAACATTCCCACTGCCTTGTCCTTGGATTTTGTTCATACTCACCATGACCATGTTCCACAGTACATGTCCGCAACACACAGGCATTATTCGAAATATAATATCCATTAGCTTCGTCACATTCGTTAACTATGCATGGTCCATACGCACCAACTGACGAATCCCATGTCCTAACCGCAGATATCGCGTTCGGTGCATAACACACCTTGGAATTAGGCACGCATATACCACCTTCGACATGATACCCATCGTTACAAGCGCATTCACCATTTACCGATATTGAACCCGCCGGGCATGCCTCACACTTTGCGATACAGAAACTATTGCCGACATCGGTGCATTCAATATTTGGATGAACATATCCAGGTTTGCAACCAGCCTTCTGGGCGCACATGTTGCCTTCAACCCAAACATTACAAAACTCGGCGCCAAAATCTACTTCACATATACATTCTTTCCATTCTGGAATTAATTCGGTTGCTTCTGTATAATTATATTGATACTGATGTTCCAACAACGGGAAATCACCGCCATGTTGTTTTTTCCATTTTGTTATGATATGGTTATCTTTCGCATATGTTGTTCCCGGTCTGGTTGTAAACGTTTCGCCAAATTGATACCACTCATGGTATTCCTCGTTTGGTGAACCACCATTCGGTGAGTATTTCAGTTCATATTTCTTGGATGAAGGTACACAATCCAAACCGGCTTGGTCGAATCCAGCGTCACATATAATGGTATATTTACACTCACCATTTTCATTAACACTTTCATAACACGTTCCGTTTAACATTGGATCCGGGCATTTTTTGCACCAATGTGCGTACAATTTTTCGTCACGTTCCACAGGGTAACTTACCCCATCAAACCCGATGAACACGCCACCCGAAGGGTCGGTCCACCATCCGGCGAACAGATGCCCCGAATACTGCGCTTGTGGAAGTTCAATGGAACCTGGTTTCCAATGCGCATACCACGTTCTATCACCTTCATACTGTTTGCCCAAATCCTCACCGTTTGGGGTGATATAGCCGCTTTCTGATATGCACATTGTTCCAGCCGTTGCATCATCATAGAAACCTTCAAAACTAAAGTAATAATCTTGATACGCGTTGGTGACCCAATTATCATTCCATAACAAGGTTGCATCGGTACTGCCATTGGCATACAAGTTAAGAACAGCGTATTTCTTTGGTAACTCATACAGTTTATTATAGGACGACATCATGCGCAAAGTCCGTGTTTCATCCAAATATACCCCATCCTCATACCTTGTATAAAGTGTAGTTGGGTCACTGCTTTCGCCGTGCAAATCTCCTATTGCTGATTTCAAGTAGATTTTATATCCCGGCCGTTGTGGTTTGGGTTCACATCCAGTACCATCATCCGTTAATTGATAACCTTCTGCACATATAATAGTATACGGACAATTTCCAACATTGGTCTTACAATAGTTTAAACCATCGTTATACATTATACCCGGATATTCTACATAGCCGTAATTGCATGAAAGGACGCCATTTTGTCCTGCGACTGGGCAACCTTCTTCTTTACATGGCTCACTACATTTTTTATAACAATCTGTCAATGATTGCGGATTCGGGTTATCCTGATATTCGTTTGGACAGCTGGTGCATATACCATTAACAACAAACTGTTCAGGCTTGCAAGGCATCCATTGGGCATACCATGTTGTATCCGCAGAAACTTCAGTATTTGACGGCAACGTCCATTGCTTCATTCCACCCGATTCTGTAACAGTTCCATGCTCTGTGCTAACAACTTGGGCATCGTCATAATATCCATAGAATTGATATCCCGGACGCGTTGGTAATTCAGTGCCGCTTAAATACAAAAGGTTAAACGGTCCATTTGCAGATGTCGACCAACCAGTTCCGTATTGTTCATATATATTTTGGACACCTTCGTTGCTGAAACTGCCACCATTAGCGTTAAGTTTTACATGGATAATATTCCCTTCACAAGTTGGATTTGGTGTTCCTTCGCCAACAATAGTATAACCCTCATCACACCATGTGTTATATTTGCATATTCCCGGCCCCGGCGAATTCGGCATACAATGAGCGTGCGGATCAGTTATTGTGCCACACGCGCACCATTCTGCTTTGATTACTGTGCTTGTTCCAGAATACACACCGATGTGATTAAACACGCATCCATTGGTAATGACTGTATTAGCCGCATAATGTGTATTATTATATAACAACCAATTCTTAAAGACATGATTTTCATCATATGTCGGGGCATTCGCCAATATTAAATCGCCACCGTACGTGCAAGAACCATTATCCAACGGATTACCACCGTTTTCGTCCCAATCAATGATAATATTGTTCGGTTCGCATTCATCACCTGTCCCATTCAAAGTGTAACCATTCGGGCATGGTTCACATGAATGAGTATCCGGATTCACCAAATTCCCAGGGGTATCACATTCCCATCGTGCGGTAAGCATTATACCATTTTCATACGGCCAACCATCGCTATTGTCGTAACTATGATATCCCGGTTGTAATGTTTCGTTGGTGTCACCAACCTGCCACCATGTAAAGTGCGCCCCGGTCGGTGCGATGCAACCCGGTGTCGGTTGGGCAATGTACGGATTGTTACAATTATCCCACCTTACCTTGGTATTTGCCGGTGGTGTTCCCGTACCAACCCCACAATCATATTTTACTATCCTTTCGCCCATACTAACACCGATTATTTTAAAACCAATATCATGCTCTACTGGCCATGTGAAACTAGAGGTTGTAGATTGCGGCAAATCATTATCATTAATATATACCCAATTGTCCGCGGGTTCCGGTTTATACGGTCCAACCCGTCCACAATCCGGCAAACTTGGGTTAACCTCACATAAACTTGTTGAAGGTAACGTAATCGTCTGCCCCAATGTCGCGGTTTGATCTGGTATCCGCGGATCCGGATTAACAAATGCGTTCAACGTGGCATTTTCGCACTCGAACGTTGCTGTGTATTTTGATACACACGCCGTATGCAATTGATTCCATTCATACCCCTCGGCACAATCCCATTGGGCGATCAAAAGAACATTACGGGGGGTCGACCACCAATCAAAATTCTGCACACCTGGTTGCAACAAATCATATGGTTGCAACAATTCATTGGTTACTTGGTTCCGCGGCTCCCACCCCAGAAACTCCATAGTACCACTTGGATTACAATTTGTTGGTGCACGCAAATTAACACTATCACATTCGTAATACGGTATTGTTGTCACAGCTGGGTTCGTTCCACTGGCAACACCACATTGATAATATACCATATGGCTTTGATAACCCCAACCTGCTATCCAAAAATATAAATCATCCTCCTGGTTCCATTCAAAACCGCTAACTAAATCCTCAACAGAACCGGAAATGGATGGATTGGAAATTTTCCACCATCGCCAGTGTTCCCTTGGTGTTTGTTTTATCCACATATCGCCATTATTACGCGCGCAAGTTGGCACACTTTCGTCTAATATACACAAATCACTTGGTATTGCAAAGGTATCGCCATAATGTATTCCATATTCATAATAAAATTCATTCCCATCAAAATAATCTGGGTTTCCTGTGTATAATGGATGAAATTCGCCTGTTTCATGATCATAAACACTATAATCACACTTAATTTTTGCATAGTATGTTGTTTGTTCGCATTCGCCTGTGTCATTATTTAGTGTATATCCATCCGCACAGGTTAATGTATACTCACAATTTGGAACCGTTTTATAATCGTCTAAAACGCATGTATCTTGGGCTGCATAATATACCTTGCCATTATAAGACTGTGCGGTATATGTGCAACTTTGGACACCCACATCCGTCGGGCATCCTGTTTCGTTACAACTTTCACTGCATGTATTATAACAAGCGTTTATCGAAATGTGCCCCCCCGCGGAAAATGGGAACCCTTCTGGGCACTCAAGACAAGCACCATTTAATAGATACTGATTTGGATCACAAATTATGGGTTCACATTCATGGGTATCAGGATTTATTCTATGATTAGGTTCAGTACACACCCACTGGGCAACAAGCATTGCATTCCCATGTGGCCAACCATCGTCACCATAGCCGCCATCTATCGTTCCGGGTTGCAATATGATATTTGTTCTCTTGACATTCCATCCGGTAAATTGCGCACCCACGGGCGTGTTGCACCCAGTTGGTTGGGCAATCTCTGGATTATCACAATTTTCGTAATATACCCTAGTAGAATTCGGCGCCGTACCATCCGCCACACCACATTCATAAGAGATGTTGTTAGCAACACTGCCAAATCCGCGCAACTGAAAATCGATATTACGGGACTCAGACCACGTAAAACTTCCAGAAACATTGGTATCTTGCCCATTATACCTGTATGTCCAATTAGAACCAGCTATTGGGGTCCAAAAACCGGTTTTACCGCATTCGGGAAGCGCCGGATTAATAACGCACAAACCCGTCGAAGGCAACGTAATCGTCTGCCCCAATGTCGCGGTTTGATCTGGTATCCGCGGATCCGGATTAACAAATGCGTTTAACGTGGCATTTTCGCACTCAAATGTTGCGGTGTATGTTTGTTCACACTGACCCCGGTCAGCATCCCACATATACCCTTCGGCACAAGTAACTGTATATTCGCAATTTGGAACTACGCCATCGACCACGCATTGATCTGAACTAGAATACATAACACCGTTGTACTGTACAACATCGTAATTACATCCTGCAATTCCATTTTGACCAACAACACAGCCACTTTGTACACAATCAGCAGAACAATTTTTATAACACTCTGCCATAGACGTTGGGCTTGGGTTATCCGTATATGGGGATGGGCATTGTTGGCACATACCATTCTCCCAGAATATTCCACTATCCAACTTGCACGGACGCCAATGCGCATACCATGTTGTATCAGCCGAAACTTCAGTATTTAACGGTAATGTCCATGTCCGACCGTTGGATGATACGGTTCCATGTCTGCCAGTTCCATCTTGGTTAGTTGCATACCCGTTGAAATCATGACCTTCACGTACAGGTAACCGGGCATCATTCAACGATGTCAAATTGAATGGTCCATTTGCAGACGTCGACCAACCAGTTCCATATTGTTCATATATATCCGCAATACCGTTCGCATCAAAATACCCGCCATTGGTGTCCAATGTAACATGGTAAATTTGCGGTGCGTTAGACACACATGCGCCGTTACTCCACTCATAATCAGTTTCGCATGTGACGGTATAGGTACAATTCGGAATTCCATCTTTATCTTCGCTATAACGTCCGTCATAGACACACTCACCATCACCTGGGTAAAATAGCTGACCATAATCAAGAACCGTATTGGTATTAAGGTAGGTGCAACTCGCCACATGCGATACACCGACCTCAGGGCAACCTTCTTGTTTGCAACGTACCTCACATTGGCTGAAACAATCGGTTATTGAACTAGAACCAGCATTGGAAAGCGGAAATGTATCCTTTGGACATTCCTGGCAAACACCATTTAACAAATACCAACCTGAATTGCACGTTGTTTCCACAACTTCATACTGCGCATAGAGCGTGACAGAACCACCGGTTGCCATTGGGGCGACAACCCCCGCATTTTGTTGCGTAAGCGCCCTTTGGGTTATGACCATATTGTTTCCATCTGTATCACTTGAATACCCAACAAACTGGGCATTTTGCGGGAGATTTTGCGGCAACGGGGCTTCGAACACAGGGAAAACCAAGCCGGAATAACCACCAGCGTCATTAAAATTGGTATTTTTGGAACTCCACATTCTTTGGTTAACAATATATAACGTTCCAATATCTGAATTATCCGTGGTTTTAAATATAACCTCTTTGGTACCGGGTTTACACGCATCTGTACTTGGAGACTCACCATCATCAGAGCAAGTAGCAACAACCGGACAATACCCAGAACCCACCGTGCACGGATTGTCGTCATCAAACGCGTAAAAACCAATTTGGTGATTGTTTGCATTAGAATCAAATGGCAATACTATTGTCCCGTTCAGCCCGTAATCTTGCCATATTGAAGAATTACTACTTATATCGGTGCAAGTGTTGTCACAATATTTATAGCATGTGCCAATAACTCTGTTGAACAATTCGTTGCTGTTTATATACCCATTACCAGGGTTGGCACTACAAAGAGTACAAACATTATTAGAGCCCCAACTTCCCGAAGCACAGTCCGCATACGCAACATGATGAATAGCAAAAATTATAGCAAAAACACCCAGAAAACGTAGAATTTTCATTTCTTCTCCCTTTCATTTATTTTTATCTTAGAAAAAAATCTAAAACCAAGGCAAGGGAAAAATTTTCAAATTTTGTGATTATAAAAAAACCACGCCGCTTTTACACGGCGTGGACGATTTTTCAATTATAATTGAGAAATCAATGTGGTGGGTTATGTAGGACTCGAACCCACGACCAAAGCGTTATGAGCGCTCCGCTCTAACCAACTGAGCTAATAACCCAACGCGGGCATTATTACACAGTTTATTTCCCGTTGCAAGTTAAATTTTGGTAATTATACGGTTACTCGACTCAGTTTTTTTAGAAAATACTTGCTTTTGGCGTGGTTTAAAGTATAATTTTAGCGAAAATATAAGATATATGAGTATAAAAAATGGTTAATTCAGCAGGATTAATAGTTGCGGTGGCCAATATGCTACGCGAGCTAGAGGAAGAAGAGCAAACACCAACGAATGAAGAAAAACATGGTGATTATGAACCATTTGATGATTACAAACCAACGTCTAGATTTGAAAAAATAAAAGACAAGGTTTTTTGGTCTTTTGCGTGGATTTCCGTATTATCTTGTGTGTTCGCTATGTTTTATTTGGTGTATAATACTACTCCCGTTGCACAGCATAAGGATGCAAAAAAACAAGGGGTTAAACAAATATTAAATTCCGCACATTCTGATGCTATAAATTCCGCATATACAATAAATCTGGCGGATTATGAAACAGCATCTAAATTAAAGGCAAAATGTGATTCTTTATATTATGCGAAAAGAATATCTCACTTTATTCATTTTAATGGTAACAAATTCGTAAAACCCAAACCAATAATCCAAGAAGTATACGGGAGTCGTTATGTTGTTGGGTATGATTCAGAGATTGACCAAAACCGTATACGCAAAGACCCAAAATTCAACAATCTTTTAACGAATTATAAAAAAAGCGTACAACAATTGGCTGTGCTGCGTCGTATAAATAATCAAAAATAAGCGATAATAGTTGAAAATGTTTTTTTGTTTTTTACATGTTTATTTAGTAAATACAATATATTTTCCGTCACAAAATACAATATTTAACTAAAAACGAGTCGCGTATCTATATAATTACCTAAATTTTGTTGATGTTTTGCGGAATAAAAAACACTTTACTTTCAGCCAAATACCGTGCATAATGCCCCTTGAAACCGGTATTTTTGGGGAAATCTTGGTTATTTAGTAGTATAAAAAATGCAAAGAACTAACATCTCTGATATTGATATTCTGGTCGCCGATCATGATCGGCATAACCTTGAATTTATAAACAAAGCATGCAATGTTGGGCATATAAACGACGAAACAGCAAAATATCTGTGCCAACTATATTCTGACGGAATGGGGTGCTATCGCGAAGTTTTTCATGTTTTGGGTAAATGCTTTGGTGCACCAAAAACCGGGGTTACAGAATACGATTCGGTAACAGATTTGTCGGTAGAAAAACCGATAAAAATTGCGGATATTAATCCGCTTTGCGCGTATCTTGTCAATCATCGTCTGGATGCCGACCCAATGCGGAATCAATTCTTTACTTGTCGCGAATCACACAAGATAGATTTGTCAGTATCATCAATTGTAACCGTTATTGTTGCCGCACAAAAAGATGTTCAGCGCGCTTTGGAAAAAGTTACTGGTAAATACTATCAGTTCTTTATTGAAGATGTTTTGCTTGCCGTTACTCGCGTATTCAAAGATATGGGCAAAGATGATGATATCAATGCAATCAAAGAAAAAATTCGAGCCAAGTTCACAAACAAATATGTAACTAATGCTGCCGAAGAAGTTTTATCCATACTCGGTCAAAGTGAAGACGCGTTGGTTGTAAAACTCGTTCGGGAATTAGACAAACTAAAAAAACCTTTTCTATATCTAAACGATGTTTGGCGTGTAAAATGCTTGTTTGACTTGATACCCCAGGCGCGGACGTTTATTGAAAGATTACGTGATATGATGCCCGAAAGAATTATATCTGTACGCGATAAATTCTATGATATTACAAATCCGCGCAACTATCGTGATTCCAAGGTTATTTTAAACATCGGAACGGCGGACAAAGTTATACCCATGGAAATCATATGCCAAGTTCGAACATTCTTTGAATTCGAACGCAAAACACATGGTTACTATGCAACATTGCGCCAAGACCCAAGTGCCGCAAATATGGCAATAGAAAACGAAGCCGCTGAAATGATGGAAAACGGAATCGAGCAATACAATAAAATGATATGCCGGTGTTTAGATGATTTGCTTGAACGTGTTGGATGGAATATACTGTATAGTCGTAGCAACGATGTATCTTTGTTTGAAGGTTTTCCGCGAGAATGCAAACTTTATTATCCTCATAACATGGTTGAAAAAATTATGAACAAGTTAGATACTGCGGTTAAGAATGAAATCTTTGTTGTGAATAATTCTTCATCAAAGTTAGATAAAACACAAGAAATAGCGATATTCCGTTTCATGGCGCGTTTTGTCTTGGTGTCTGCAATGCCCTATACGCGTACAGGATACAAGATTTGTGGCAATACACTTGGGGCGCAACTGTTCAATTTTGTAATGAATGAAGTTTCACGTTATTACAGACGTGTCGATTAATCCAATACAAATGTCTTTTTTGGCGCATGCGTTATTTTCTTGATTTTGTTTTTTCGTTATGACAGAATCAAATCAGATTTAATCGATCGATTGAATCATCAACAAGGTAGCAAAGGAAAAAAAGATGCGCCAAGGTAAAGTAAAATGGTATAATGGCAAAAAGTGTTATGGCTTTATTGCACCCGATAAACCAAACGAAGATGGCAACACGGATGATGTGTTTGTTCATTCAAGTTCTCTAAAAAATGCGGATTTGCGATATCTAAATGAAGGTGATATTGTAGAATTTGACGAAGAAGTTCGCAATGGCAAATTGTCTGTAACGACATTGAAACTTGTTCAACGCGATGAAGAATCTGCAAAAAGGTTTCAAGAACGTCGCGCCGAAAGACGACGTGCACGCGAAGAAAGCAAAAAGGAAGAAAAACATTCTGGATTTGCTTTCTGGAAGAAATAAAAGATCCCGCGGTTGCGGGATTTTTTATTGGTGATTAGTGTAGATGTTTTTATCTGGTAAAAAATACTCTTGATTAAATTTAATCATTTTTGTTAGACTGGGTTTGAATCAGATGGGAATCTGGTTCGGGGCTGTAGCAAGCCAATGCAAAACCGGCACAAAATTGTCGTAATCTATAAAATTCTCAATTTTTGTGCCGTGATTATGTTTCCCCAACATTTGGTTGGGGTGCCTTTGGAGTATATCTAAAGTCCAAGGGAATCACTGTTTTGCATGATTTGCTAACACCCCGACCGCTTGGTTTCCAACGCGGTGTTTTTGTTTTACAGAAAAAAGGGGGAGGAACATGAGAAAGTTCATGGTATTTGGGTTGTTTGCGGCATTTATTGGTTTCGCATTTGCCGATGATATTGCCGACAGGCAAACAGTAACATCACTAACATATGTAAATGATGAACTTTCCACACGCCAAGATAAAATAGGTGCGCAATCAGGAACCCAAGTTGCAACTTTTACCAATACCGCCGGGGAAATCACACCACGCGAAGTAAAATCAGATTTAGGTAATAATACAAACGACACCGCATTACCAACGGTTAGTGCGGTGAACGATGGCTTAAATGCCACCCAAGATACACTTGGTGCGAACAAACATGCGGATTATGTTGCAACATACACATCTGCGCTGGGTGAATTGGGCGAAAAAGGAATCTATCAAGACAGTGGCACATATGCCACACAACAAAACACACTTGTTGATGCGGAGACATTTAATGCCGCGTTGCAAAATGGATTGGATAATGAATTTGTTTGTGCAAATCGTCCAGATGCATATGACCCGGTGACGGGTAATTGCTGGCTTTGGGAAATACATAATGAAACAGAAAACAATACTATTTTGCCATCCGGTTATACCCCGTTGGAATATATTCGATCCACAGGAACCCAGTATATTGATACAGGGGTGTCCGTAAAACGCGATACTTTGGCTGAATTTGAATATCAATTCACCAACGTCAATAATGAAAATTTCGTGTTTGGTCAAGTGGCAGGTTCGGCAAGAAGAATTCTAGGCTTTCGTTCAAGCAGAATATGGTGGTTTGTGATTAATGATGGTCTAAATTTTGCGGACACGTTGAAACACAGGGTTGTGTTCGGAAAAGACGGCAAGGTTTATCGTGATGGTGAACTGGTTACGGCTAAACGTGGAAATTTTGCCACCCCCGCCCAGTCAGAAACCATACTCGTTTTTGCACAAAGAACTGATAATAATACGGTGAATAAAGGTAAAGTAAAGATATATCATTTTATGTTGAAAGAAGGGGACACTGTTGTTCAAAACCTTATCCCCGCACGTCGCAACAGTGATAACGTTCTGGGTATGTATGATACTATGACAGGGACATTCTTTACCAATTCTGGAACTGGAACATTTATCGCCGGGCCAGAAGTAAGTAATAATATTTACCTGCCCCAGAATCAGTAATTGATTTTGATACTTTGTTTGTGTAGAATGCCATATGTAAACAAAGGAGACTATTATGTGGACGGCTATTGGTATTATTGCGGTTTTAGTTTTATATTTTATTGCGGTTTATAATGGGCTTGCCGCGCGCAGAAATCAAGCGCGTGAGGCGTGGGCGACCATAGATACACAACTTAAACGGCGATATGATTTAATTCCAAACCTTGTTGAAACTGTGCGCGGTGCAGCGGCACATGAAAAAGAAACATTGGCCGCGGTGGTTGCGGCACGTAACCTAGCGATGTCTGCCCATGGGGTTGCTGATAAATCAAATGCCGAACAAGGACTTTCCGCGACATTAAACAAATTATTCGCATTGGGCGAGGCGTACCCTGCCCTGCGTGCAAATGAAAACTTTTTAGAGTTGCAACGTGAATTGACTGATACAGAAACGAAAATTCAATCCGCACGTCAATTTTATAATACTGTAGTCATGGGATTAAACACCCAGATTGATCAGTTCCCAAGCAATATCGTTGCACGCATGTTTGGTTTCACACATGAAAAGTTATTTGAAATTGATGAAACTGAACGCAAAAATCCAAAGGTTAGTTTTAAGTAAATTTATTTCTGTATAACAAGTAACCGCCCGCAGTATAATTGCGCGGGCGGTTTTTGTAACAGAACCAAAAAGAAGTACTGTTATTTATGTGTTTGCATAAATTCAGCAATTTTCGCATTGGCTGCTGCAACAGCGGCCTCGGCAGCTTTTTGGACATTCAACAATTCTTTGGCTTTTCGTTCTTGTTCTTTCAAATCTTTAATATCTTTCTGTAACTTTTCTTTTTCATCGTCCAATGCTTTGATTTTATTTTCCTTTTGGTCGCACAAGCTCTGCAAGTCTTCCAAATATTTCAACAAAGCCTTGACATCTAATTGGTCTTTTGGACTTTTGATATTTAACGCAGATTGGACTTCGGGTTTTTGCCCTGATTTGTTCTCTTGCACTGATCCCCGTTTCGCACGTTTTTTGCTGGGTTTATCACTCATACGTCTGTTGTTTTTCTTCAACAGTTTAACATAATCTTTAAAACAATCCGCCCGGAACATTTTTGCGGTTCCAATACCGTTCATAGCAAGCACAGCGCGGAAATAACTGTTAACAGTGGCTTTAAGGTCTTCGTATTTTCTCAACAAACGATTCTTAAGACCGTAAACAGCATCCATATCTTCTGCCTTAAACCCTGCTTCAAGCAATTTTTTCCGCAGTGTTTCCATCGACCACAATGACTCGCCGTACTTTTCGGACATTTTTTCTTCCCATTTTTCTATTTCTTCTTCTTTTTCTATTTGGGTCAATCTGTCTTTTTCGGCTTGTTCTTTAGCGTTTTCTTTTTCTTTCTTGTAATCTGCAAGTTCTTTGCACCATTTGGCAAGTTCACCATGTCTTTCTTTCCAATACACAGAAACCACCGTATAAATATTGGTTACTTTTTCCTTAAATATGGAATCCACTTTAATAGTGTCAAGCTTTGATAAATCCGGTTCCTCGTAACTTTGTGCATCGAAAAAGCTTGTCTGCAACAGGCAAACATCGGGTTCGGACATTTGGTTTAAAATGTTGCGAATATCTTGTCCTTCTAAGGCATAGGCTATCATATGCACAGCATAACGACATCCAAGTTTTTGTGCACCACTCACAAGTTGCATATTGTTGACAACTTGATTGGTTATTTGTGCCACTAACTCGGTTTCTAGTTCTAGATTTTGACTTATGTTTGTTGCCGCTTTATCCAACAACTCTACCAACGGAGTTATTCGGTCAATGTGTATCTCATAAGGTGCCGTATTTCTGCGTGCAAATACCGGTAATCTATTTCTTTTTGGCATTTTTATACCTCTTTTTTGGTTCTTGTACGCTGTATATATAACACATAAAAATGGTTTGTCAAGTAATAAATTAAAAAAATCCTATCAATTTATAAACTAACCCGCCGGCTTCGCAGCCCCCCTTCAAATGGTGAAAAGGATTAAGCCAATGCGCCAACGGACATCGTTATCCGACGAATTCCACTGCTTATGGATTTTTCTTTGTTTATTTTTGCACGAATAATTTCACCGGTATGGTTGACATGCGTTCCCCCACACAATTCGCACGACACATCACCCGCCGTTATCACGCGCACAACATCGCCGTATTTTTCGCCAAATAACGCCATAGCACCAAGTTTTTTAGCCTTGTCAATTGGCATTTCTTCGTGTTTGACCGGCATATCCGCAACAATCCATTCATTTACCAAGTCTTCAACGGCTGTTTTCTCTTCCGCCGTCATTGCGCGTCCAAATGAAAAGTCAAATCGCACAGAATCCGGTGCAACACGTGATCCACGTTGTTCCACATCAGTATTCAATACACGTCGCAACGCTGCTTGCAATAAATGAGTTGCAGTATGCGCACGTGCCGTTTGCGCCCGAACCTCTTCATTTACAACAGGCGTCACAATGTCGCCAACAGAAATCTTGCCGACAACTGTTCCGCGATGCAAAACAATGTTATTTGCGCGTGCGGTATCCGCTATATCAAGGACAACATTATCGCCAATTTTTAATTTGCCACTATCACCAACCTGCCCCCCTTGGGTGCCATAAAAATTTGTTTTATCTAATGCAACTTCTACAATATCACCATCGTTCGCACTGTCCACAAATTCTTCGTTTTTTAGTATCGCCAAAATGCGCGATTGCATATTCGTATCTGGTGCGTACTTCATAGTATCATCAGTTGCCTTGACATCGGTACGTGATTCCCAAAGTAACTTTGTTCCACGCGTGTCGGCACGACTGCGCTCTTTTTGTGCTGCCATTTCGGATTCAAACCCGGTAACATCAACATCAATACCACGATCACGCAAAATCATTTGCGTTAAATCAAGTGGAAAACCGTATGTATCAAATAACTTAAACGCCACCGCACCCGGTAATGTTTTTCCTGAAAGTTTCGGCAATTCGTTGTCCAATAATTTCATACCGTTGTTCAACATATCGGCAAAGGCATTTTCTTCGTTCGTAATAATTTCAACAACATGCGCCCGATTTTTGGCAAGTTCCGGATATGCCGTTCCCATCTGTTCAACCAACGCCGGATAAAGTTTCGACAGCAACGCACCCGAATATCCAAGCAACTGACCATGCCGCATCGCACGACGCAAAATGCGGCGAATCACATAACCACGGTCAGTATTAGATGGTATCACGCCGTCTGCGATTGCAAAGCCAACCGAACGCAAATGGTCCACAATAACTTTGAAACTAGTTTTATTCGCATCCGTTTCCGCAACGCCAGTGACATCACTAACCGCACGTTTAAGATTCACAAATAAATCTGTATCATAGTTATCAATTTTTCCTTGCAACATTGCCGCCCAACGTTCCAATCCCGCACCTGTATCAACATTTTGTTTTGGCAGGTTAGTAAGATTTCCATTTGCATCGCGGTCATATTGCATAAAAACGTCATTCCATATTTCAACGAAACGACCACCATCTTCGTCCGGTGTCCCCGGAAGTCCACCCGGCACATCCGCGCCAAAGTCATAGAAAATCTCACTGCACGGTCCGCATGGACCAGTATCGCCCGCCGACCACCAGTTGTCTTTATCCAAACGAATCGCGTCTTTGCCAGCAACCTTTTTCCATATTTGTGTCGCTTCGTCATCAGATATATGTGTAGTCACGACAATACGCGCAGGGTCAAGTCCGATTACGCGTGTCAATAAATCCCACGACATTTCAATTGCGCCCTCTTTGAAATAATCGCCAAAAGACCAATTCCCCATCATTTCAAAGAAAGTATGATGCCGACCATCAAATCCGACATCTTCCAAATCATTATGTTTTCCACCCGCACGAATGCACTTTTGTACATCCGCCACACGTGGCGCCGGCGCAGGTTCTTTGCCCTGTAATACCCCCTTCCATGGAACCATACCCGCCACAGTAAAAAGCAGTGTTGGGTCGTTTGGTATAAGTGACGCAGACGGCACAATTTTATGTCCGTGTGATTCAAAATAATTTAGAAAAACTTTTCTGATTTCATCGTATGTCATTGCAATTTTCCTTTTTTTTATTATGTGGAATTATAGAACATTATTGCGCGTCCGCAACCATATTTTGCAACACATAAGATTCAAACATTTGCGTATATTTTTTGATAACATTTGAATTAAAAGTTTTTGCGGATGTCGCCGGCACAGTGCGCATACCGTATTTTTGTTGTGCGCAACCAAGTTTTATAGAAACATAATTTGTTCGATTCATATAAATTGCAGACATTTCTGGGTTCGTAATACGCATAAATACGCTAAGCCCCGCCCACATAACCGCACCAACCGAAATACGGTATTTGAAACTATGTTCAATTTTCATTACTTCTGGCAAAACAGACCGCATAAAATGTGCAAATTTTACTGCGACTTTGTATCTAATAAGTGTTCCTGTAATATCAAAATGCGTGCCTGTTTTACCGTATTCAGAACCATTCACCCATTTTGGCGTTATTTTAAATAAGTCAGTTATACTTTCAGATATTGTTACTGCGTTCTGAATAATTGCGAATGTCGTTTCAGAAACATTTGGTATTGTCGCATCAATCAAAGCATCATCGTCATCAACAAAAACAATCCAATCGCAAAGTATTTTTTCCTTTTCAATATATTCCAGCACATTAATGCGTGATTCAAATTCGCCGACAGTATTTTTTTCATTGATTATGTACAATGCGCCACGCCACCCAAGTTCGCGTACAAATTGTCGTGAAAGTTCAATCTTTGGGTTATCATTGTGTATAACCAACGTAGCATCACGTGCGCATCGACGTAATGGTGGCACAGATATCCGCAACGCATCAACATCATAAGTTGTTATCGCAATAATAAGTTTTGTTTTCTTGTTGAACATGAAATGATTTTAAATAAAAGTTTCTAAAATTGCAATTAGTTAGTTTTTTATGATATAATAGAATTATAAAGGAAATTTTACTCATGAAAAAATCGATGCTTTCTGTAATAATTTTTCTGACCGCCATTGTATTGATGGCAACTTTTGATTTTTCATTAGGTCCCGATACGGTTGCGAATGTTCCGGCGAATATGAAAGGGAATGCCTTATTTATATGTCCGGCAGAAAGCAGTTTTTGGATATCAATGGCAAACGGGTTTGGGCAGTTTTATAGATATATAACTATGGGTTTTTTCTTTGCAGGAATTATATTGACGTTTGTTTGGGGGTGGTCATTGTATCAAAACTTGCTAAAAGATTCTTTTAAAAAAGAAGATTTTTCAAAACCATGGGCATTTACAAAGTTACTTTTTTGGGCGATCGTTATAATGATGATTGTGTTCAATACACCAAATAAATATCGTGATGTTACAGTTGATAAACACCCGGGAAACTGGGTTTTGTGCGAAAACTCATCAGAAGGCGCAGTTGCTGTGAATAGCGATCTTGTACATGCGAAGTAATGATATAAATAAAAAATTTAAGGTAAATTATAAATACATCTTGACTTAGATACCGGAATTCTCTACGATTCGTTTAGGCGTTTCAGGCAATGCCCTTGAAAATTGCTTGGTTGCGTTAGTGGATGTCTTGTAATCGGCGTACAACCTTGATTTTCATGGGCATTGCCAAATGAAGCGTTGGACACCTTAAATAAATTTATGAAAGGAGAAAAAAAAATGAACAAAACAGAAGTAATTGAAGCAATCGCAAAAGAAGTAGATGTAACCAAAGTAACTGCTGCGGCATGCTTGGATGCATTTATTAATATCGTCACGAAAGTTCTGAAAAAGAAGGGCGATGTTCGTTTGGTTGGTTTTGGTACATTCACAACCGCAAAACGCAAAGCTACAACTGGCCGCAACCCACAGACGGGTGCCGCTATCAAAATTCCGGCTTCTACTCAGCCGAAATTTAAAGCTGGCAAGGCTTTGAAAGATGCTTTGAATTAAACAATGTTTTGATTTATTGCACACCCCGCAATTGCGGGGTGTTTTTTATCGGATATTTACTATTTCCCTTGTGTTTATTATAAAAAACTTGTAACATTCCTGCTGAATTTTTAACAAAGGATTTTATGAGATGGTAAAATTACACGAATATATTGAACCGGACCTTGAATTGGATTCTGAAAACGAAGAAGATTTATCTGTACATATTTCAAGTGAAAAAAATACTAAAAACAAAAAAGATACGCGCGCAACGAATTCAAACGATGAAAAGGTTTATTTTATGGCGCTTGGCGGATTGGAACATGTTGGCCAGAATATGTACCTTTACAAATACAAAGATAAATTTATTGTTGTTGATTGCGGTATGGGTTTTTTAGAGGAAGAAATTGGTGCCGGGGATGTGCAGTATTGCGATACAAAATGGCTTGAAAAACACAAGAAAGATGTTGTCGCTTTTGTGATTACTCATGGACACGAAGACCATATTGGCGCACTTAAATACATTTGGCCAAAGTTCCGCAAGCCGATTTATTGCACGCGTTTTCCAGCGGAAATTTTGCGGCAAACTTTTCGTGGCATTGAATTGGACTTTGACCCAAAACGCGATATTGTTGAATTTGATGCGGCGGGTGCGACATTGAAACTCGACCCGTTTGAAATTGAAACTTTCCACGTAAGTCATTCTGTACCAGAGGCGCAAATGTTGATTATAAAAACCGGCGCAGGCAAAATTTTGCACACTGGGGATTGGACTTTTAACGATGACAATCCGATTGAACCAGGCACAGATTATGAACGTCTGCATGAAATAGGTTCAGACCCAAAACTTATTGCGTGCGCGTGTGATTCGACATCTGTATCGCGGCAAAATCCGCAAACAACCGAAGTCCAAGTGCGTGACACATTGACACAGATTATGCGTGATGCACCGGGTCGCGTTATCGTCACAGGTTATTCACGCAGTATCGCACGACTAAAGATGTTTGCAGAGGCTGCGCGCGCAACAGGTCGTATGGCGGCGATCAAGGAACGCAGCAATCCAAATCCGGTACCTTATGTTGGTTTACCAGAATTTCGTGAAATGGGGGTTGAATTCAAATACTTGAACGAAAATGATATTTATCAGTTTTCTGAAATCAAAGATTTGCCGGCGGAAAAACAGGCGATTTTCCTAACAGGTTCCCAAGGTGAAAAGTATGCAATGTTAACACGCCTTTGTCGGGGTCAAGTAAAAGAAATGAAACTTATGCCGACGGATACTGTCGTATTCAGCGCAATTATTATTCCAGGACGCGAACAAGATGTTTCTTTCCTTTATAACAAACTTGCAAAAATGGGGATTCATACTCACACGATTTACGACACAGACCATGTTCACGCAAGTGGTCATGCTGGGCGTCCAGAACTGGAACGATTCTATGATATGGTTCACCCCCAGGTTTCAATTCCGATGCATGGTGATTATATAAATGAAATGCTGAATGGGAAAATGGCTATGGAACGTGGTGGCGCTAAGCATATGATGCTGGTGCGAAATGGCGAAATGATTGCGCTTGGTGATGGTGCAGAACCATATGTTTGCGAAACAATAGAAACAGGCTATGTTGTGATGGAAGGGGAAACCGAACGTAGCGCAAATGATCCGGTTTACAAAAACCGTAAAAAAATCGCATCAAATGGCGCAATTTTTGTGACATTACCGGTCGACAAGCGCGGTTTTTTAAAGGGCACACCGGAAGTTTCTAGTGCGGGTATCTTTGAATCTGATACGACTGGATTTATGAAGCGTCAAATTCAAATTGAAATTACCAAGGCGATTGATGGGTTGTCCAAGACAGAACGGAAAGTTCAAGATAATTTAGTGCGTGCTGTTCAAACAGCGGCGAACAAGGTTGTGCGCGCATCACTTGGCGCGGATAAAAAACCGCAATACAGTGTGCACTTTGTGCAAAAATAGTAGAAAGTGCAAGTGGTTGGTGTTAGTGGATAGTGTATTATGGAATAAATCTTTAATTGCGAAATAATTCCAAGACCCACTAGCCACCAGCTACTTACATTGATTAAAAAAAATCACTGGACATTAAATTTTAATTTTTATACAATTAGGCTCGTAAAAAAAAAGGAAGGAAAAATGCAAAAAAAATCATCTGTTAAAAAAGTTACAAAACGTACGACAAAACGGCCCGTGATGACGACGGTCCCGGCGCCAGAAGTGCACGAATGTCATTGTGGCACATCTTGTGGATGCGGTTGCCATGGTGGCAAGTTCAAGAAATTTATCATCCTGTTGATTGTTTTCGCGCTTGGGTTTGCGGTCGCTAAAATCACATGTTGCCATGGTCATCGCCATATGCCGAAAATGCAACCAAAGTTTGAAAACGGCTGTCTTGTTATGGATTCAATAAAATGCCCAAAAATGCAACAGAATTTGATTGTCGCAGATGTTGACCTGAATGGTTGTATTTCACGCGAAGAATTTAGGGCTGTAAAAAAATCAATGTTCAAAGAAATGCGCGAACACCGCGAAGAACGTGACGATGATTAAACAAAAAAGTTCAAATAAAAAGCAGGTCGCCAAATTAGGCGACCTGTTTTCGTTTGTCAAATTCTAATTATTTTGCTATTCCTGCATACAAATAATAAGTATTTTGTGCGTTTTTTGCTTCATCGTAAAGTTTCTGTGCTGAAACCGAAACGCAGTTATCCTTTGCTGGTTCCGTTTTTTTTGCAAGTTTTTGATAACCGTTATACAAAAGACCGCTCACCGCAAGGCCCGCAATCAATAAAAAAAGACCACGAAGCGGAACAGTCCGACCTTTCAAAACTTCACTTTCTTCAAACTTATCACTATAATAACGCGCTTGTACCGATTCATTCATTTCTATCTCCTTTTGTTTTTCTGCGAGAAAGCTACACTTCCCCTTTGTTATACTTAATATATAACACAAAAAAGTACAATGTCAAGTTTTTTTATAAAAAATATCTCTTACTGTTTTAAGTTATCGCTACGCACAATAAGAATTTTATTTGTTGAAAAACATTAATAAAAAAAGAAAGGCGGTCAGTACCAACCGTCTTTGAAACCTTGGTGCGGGCAATGGGGCTCGAACCCACGACCTCAACCTTGGCAAGGTTGCGCTCTAGCCAACTGAGCTACGCCCGCAAGTCGTCGCATATTCTGACACACAAAAATCCTTTTTGCAAGGAAAAAATAGTAAAAAAACTTAATGAAGATAGGCACGAAAATCTAATTCTGCCCAGGGGACAAAAAATCCTTCGCCAATGTTTTGCATTTCTTTACACAAAGCCTTCTCGTTTTGTATCCAAACATTATCTGTTTTGTGTTCAAAAAAACCGGCAAACACCGGTTTTTTATTTTTGATGCATTAAAACCATTTCCATGGCTGAAGGAGTTTTAGCATGCTCATCGCTGTACGACGGTCCGCAAACGTGTGGCCACAGCGCGGACATACGATGAACGGCGCAATTGTCGCTTTGTACTTGCTATGCATAAACATCCAGATATAAAGTCCAAGCAACCACGCCGCGATTACTAATCCCCATGCAACATAACCAAAATACTTGTTCACTGTCTTGATAATCGTTTGAACGAAACTTAAATTAGAATTCACCAATTCGCGATAAATTTTGCGTGCAGTTGGCCAACTGGATGGTTCCCAAGGATATACGTGTTTGATATCGTATTTTGTAAACAACATCGCGACCGCCGAATCCATTTGGCTTTTAATTGCGGCATCAATTACTTTATCAATCTCTATTTGCGTAACCCGCGTTAACTCTTTTTCAACGCTGTCCAATTTTTGGTTAACAAGTTTTGCAACATTATCAACTTTGTCCACAGCCGCGTTTGCTTTGTCCACCACGCCATCCGCTTTATCAAGCGCGCTATCAACTGCATCAGTTTTTATCCCAAATTTGTTTGCCAAACCGGTCAGTCCACGCACGCCGGACGTTTGCTCTTTGACTTTGGCGGTTTGTTCTTTGGCTTTGGATGTTGTATCAGTTACTTTGTTCACTTGATTTTCAACCATTTTCACCTTGTCAATAGCAAAGGAAACGGGCTTTTCAAGGTTTATCGCATTTTTAATTCCGTTCAGCATTCGTTCATATTGCTCCGCGACATTGCGTTGCAGGTCGTAGAAAATCGCAACAACGGTCGATTGTTTGATTGAATCAGAATACTTATCTTTGACGTGTAGTGGGAACCACGCCACGAACGCAAGCCACAAAACGGACACGATTAAAAATATACGTTTTGCATGTGTTACCACAGACGTTTTCTTTGCGACGGTTTTCGCACCATCGCGTTCGATTACTTCGATTTCTTTTTTCTTTGGCATGTTTGCTCCTTTGCTTTTATCATGCCCATTCTAACAAAGAAACAAATTTCATTGCAACGGAAAATTATTTTTTCGAAAAGACCACCTCTCGGCTTCGCCGTACTCCTCCACAGGAGGAGAACTAACCCATATAATCCTTTATAAATTCTTTCTTAAACTCTGCAAAACGCCCCTGCTCTATGCTTTCGCGGATGTCACGCATCAGGTCTTGATAGAACCAAAGGTTATGTTGCGTAAGTAATGTCGCACCCAAAATTTCGTTGCACTTTATCAAATGGTGCAAATACGCGCGCGAAAGTTTGCATGCGGTGCAACCACATTTGTCGTCCAGCGGTGCATCATCATCGCGATATTTCGCATTGCGCATATTCATTGTGCCATGTCGCGTGAACGCCATCGCAGTGCGGCCTGCGCGTGTCGGCATAACACAATCGAACATATCGACACCACGTTCCACCGCACCCAAAATATCCAGTGGTGTTCCAACACCCATCAAATACCGCGGTTTATCGGTTGGCAACATTGGCGTGACAACTGATATCATATCGAACATAACGCTTTGTGGTTCACCAACCGCCAGGCCGCCGATTGCATACCCATCAAACCCGATTGCGGTCAGTTCACGTGCGGACTTTTCGCGCAAATCAGGGAAGTCCGCGCCTTGGACAATGCCGAAAATTCCATAACCCGGGCGGTCAATAAACGCGGCCTTGCTACGCGCCGCCCAGCGCGTTACCATATCAACATTTTTTTCCGCGCGGTCGCGCGTTGTCGGCAAGTGCAAACATTCGTCCAAAACCATCGTGATATTAGAATCAAGTTGATGTTGAATATGCACAGAATCTTCGGGGCGCAAGAAATGTTTAATTCCGCCGTCAATGTGCGAAGTGAATTCTACGCCCTGCTCTTTCATCTTTACCAAATTCGAAAGCGACATAACCTGAAAACCGCCACTGTCGGTCAAAATCGGCCCGTGCCAACCACTAAATTTATGCAGTCCACCCATGCGTTCCACCAAATCGCCGCCGGGTCGCATCATAAGGTGATATGTGTTGCCCAAAATAACCTGCGTTCCCGTCGCCGCCACTTGGTCCATGGTTAGTGCCTTGACCGTTGCCGCCGTTCCAACCGCCATAAACGCCGGCGTTTGAAATGTTCCATGCGCAGTTTCAACCGCCCCACGCCGCGCATTTCCATCCGTTGCAATCAAATTAAATTTTAGTGACATTTTGTTTTTCCCTTTTATCTGGCAACATTATATTCTATATAACACATTGATTATACTTATTTTTACCCCCCCCCCGCGAGTTTTTCGTATCCACCTTTCTGTGAAAAAATGTTGATAGGGCGCAGAATCTATTTTGGTTTTGTAATGTCTAAAAAATATCCCAACAACATAAATTAAAAGTCGATTCACATTGGCCGGGATATCGGGTGTATCGATGAATTGTTCAAAAAATGTGGCCTGATAATCCAACAAAAATTTACTATGTTTTTTTCCGTTTAGATATGCAGCGTCAATCCGCCAGAATATATCACGAATGTTGTTTTGTGAATTTTTTGAGATATTATTTTCTATCCATTGAACATCAGATTCATACAATTCAAATCCGTAATCGAGTGCGAATTTGTATGCACAATCAGCCAGTAAATCTCCGATACGTCGTTCTATATTTGGACATTCCACTCTCCCTGTGCTATAATTAGCCGAATATTTTTTATTTTCTATCATTCTGAATACCTTACTTAAAATTATTTTTCCAAATTTGTCTCAGATCGCCATTAAATTTTGGTCCATGTGTGATAATAGACATTGGACCATCAAAATATCCCCGGGTGTATTTAAACACATCTTTGACGGTCACAGAATCCGATAATCGACACTGCTCATAAAAATCATGCAAACGATTAAAGCGTATCCAATCAGAAACCAACTGGTCACAACGATAAGAATTGCTTTCTAAAAAATTCGCCCGACCTAACTTATTATGATTTATATATTTACGCAAATCGTTTGCCGTCGGCAAATCTTTTGTATAAACGTTATACGCGGTTTTGGCAATTGTCGCAACTACAGATGAAACATTTTTTGGTGCGGTTTCTGTTTGTAATCCGGTTAGTGGCGTTTTAATATCAACATACTCATCTGTATAAACACCATATGTTAAACCTTTTTCCGAACGCAGTGCGTCAAAAAGTCTTTCCCGCAAATGACGTTCAAACTTTGCCACACACGAATCCTTTTTAAAGAAATTTGATGCAGTATATGGCCACAATGTCGGAAACAGAAGTTCAATAATCACATTTTTCGTATCGGGAATATAATTGTGTGTAACACATGGAGTATATTTTAAAGAATTATTATTTGTTACTTTATGTGTTGGTAAAAACGCAAATAATTTTTCAAGATCTGTTAATAATTTCTTTTGGTTTTTAATTTTCCCAGAAATGCATATCAAACAATTTTTTGCGGACATGCGCTTTGATACAAAATTCATCATATCCGCACGTGTAAAGCGTTTTATATTTCCAGGCGTTCCAAGTATAACTTTTCCATTTGGCAGATTAAAACCAAACAATTTTTCATATATAAACTTTTGGGCTTTTACATTATTATCAGATAACCGCTGGCGCAATTCATCTAAAATAACACCACGTTCTTTTTCTATTTCTGTTTCATCAAACATAACGTTTTTTAATTTATCCACCCAAAAATCCAACAACACCATCAAATTTTCATCAACTACGCGCCCAGTAAAACGCAAAAACGTCATAGATGTTGCCGCGTTCACATCGCCACCATAATCCGCAATATAGTCATCACCCGCACGCATTGACGGAAAACGCGCTGTTCCTTTGAGAAACATATGTTCACAAAAATGTGTGATACCGTATTCATCTGGTTTTTCGTCTCTACTGCCGGTGCGAAAGCAGATACACACTTCGTCAGTGGCAACATCCATCGGATCTAAGATTACCGTTACACCGTTCGATAATTTATGTAGCGTTGGTTCAAATTTCATTCTCATTCTCCTTTCTGAATAACAAACAGCAATCGCCATAACTGAAAAAGCGATATTTTTCAGCGACGGCGTGAGCATATGCGGTCTTCATTTCGGCAAGTCCAGAAAACGCGGACACCAACATAAAAAGTGTTGATTTCGGAAGGTGGAAATTCGTCAGCAACACATCAACCACGCGGAATTTATATCCCGGCGTGATAAAGATATCCGTCGTGCCACAGAACGGCACAACACGTGCAAGTTCCCCTCCGTTGGAGGGGTGGCACGAAGTGCCGGGGTGGTTAGATAGCCAAAGAAAAATACCATGCGGATTTTTCAACACTTCTGCGGCGGAAACATGTATCACATTAAGGTGTAAAGACTTCAAATATTCATCACGCGCCTTGTCATATTCAATTTTAAAGTCGTGCGTTTTATCATCTATTTCTATTACCAAAAACTTTGATGCACAGAAAAAATCAACTATGTAATTTCCGATTATTTTCTGCCTATCAAAATCGAGACCATTTAACTTTTTATTCTTTATCTCGTTCCAGAGTAGCGCCTCGGGCAAACTGTGCGCGTGGCGCAATTCGCGGGCGCGTTGTTTTAGTTTCGAATTAAATGGTAATGTGCGGTAATTTACGGTATCTCTAACCACCCCGCCCTGCGGGCACCCCTCCAATGGAGGGGAACTTATGGCGGCGGATTCAAGGGTACGCAATGATGTTGTGCCGACGGCGATTACACGCTTGGCGGCGTTTATTATGTCGGCTTGCTCTGGCGTAATTTGGCACCATTCACTGTGCATTTTATGTTCAGAAAGATTTTCAGTTTTTACCGGCATCCAAGTTCCCGCGCCTACGTGCAGTGTTATTTTTACGATTTTTGCGCCGCGCGCCTCTATTTCCGCCATCAATTCATCAGTAAAGTGCAACCCCGCAGTCGGTGCCGCCATGGAACCCAATGGGTCGGCATAGACGGTTTGATAACGCGTCTGGTCCGCAATCTCGGCTTCACGCTTCATATACGGTGGCAGCGGCATTTTACCAATACGGTTCAAGACTTCAAAAACATTATCGCAATTAAATCGCAACAGTATACCGCTTTCATCGTCTTTATCCATCACCGTAATCGTTGTGCCGTCTGTCATGGTTAGCGTGTCGCCGATATTTATTTTGTTGAACTTTTTACAAAGTCCCCACCAATTTTTATCATCGACCGCTGTGTGCAGTGTGATTTCATGTCCGTCTGCATCAAAGCGCGCCGGAATCACCCGCGAATTATTAAACACAACCACATCGCCTGGTTGCAGATAATCCAAAAAATCGCGAACATGTTTGTCAGAAAGTGATAATTTCAAAGAGGAACTTTGCACAACTAACATACGTGACGCATCGCGGCGTTCAAGCGGGTGCGATGCAATAAGTTCCGGTGGCAAATCAAAATCAAAATCTGATGTGTGCAACATTTATCGTAGGTGATTCCATTTTTGGTCTTAACGTTCTACTTCGGGCAGGCGAATACCCACTCGGCGTGCATCCAATACGGTATTTTTTTGATAATAACGACCAGAAGCGTAAAAACCACCTGTTACTATTAATATCGTATCATCAATTTCAGACCTACGATAAGGATATAGATTTTTAGAAAATTTATAAATTCTCTCATCACCTGTTTCAATATCTTCTAAAAAAAAGACTTTTTGATTATCAATACTTCCGATACCAGTAATCACATTTTTGTGTTCATATTTTTTGCACCCCAAAAGTCCGAGTAGCATTAAAAATGCGACTGTCCTGTAATTCATACGAATTTTTAAATTTTTCATTTGTATTCCTTATTATTGTTATTTAACAATTTAGGTTGTCTTGCGAATTCTTTATTAACCAACTGTCTAATTTTTTCACGTTCAAATGCATCCTTTCTCTGATACAATTTATTAGAATCGTATACAAGATGCGAATTTTGCGGATTAAACAAAGTATCATAAACATATCTATCAGATTTCAAACTAACCGTATCACCATTGGCAAGCCACAGCAAAACATTTTGCATTGCGACATCATTGTTAGATTCATAAGTTCTTTTTTTACCTGTTTTAACGTCTGTTAATCGCATACGTTTCATGGTAACATCTTCAACAATGTTTTCGTGTGCAACGCACCCCGACAAAACAGCCATTAAAAATAAAAAAGTTAACTTTTTCATATTTCTTTTCATTTTGACATCTCTTTATTTTTTACAAATTTGCTATATTCATATTCCTTGCGCAATTCAATACGATCTTTATCATAATTCATACCGACCGAATAAGCATATCCACCATTACGTTCAACGATTTGTCGTTTTACATAATGGCCTTGGTCATAAGCACTGCCGAGAGTCAGATATATTGTGTCACCAGGATATAAGTAATCAAAATCCTTATAAACTTTAGGCTTATCGGTCTTGTAAAACCTTTCTACTCCTGTTTCAACGTCTTTTATAATAAATGTTACTTCTTTTACTTCTTCATTCTTGTCCTTATCCAAGATTATGTTCGCATGTTTTTTACAACCCGCCAATATGAATAAATACAACAATGCCAAAGCCAATATTTTATAATTCTGGTGGATTTTTAGATTCTGATATTTTTTCATTTTGTGTCCTTTTTTAATTATTTTTTAAATTCTAACCCTTGGTCAGTATAGTTTTCCGCAGTATTTTCCCAATCTGGTTCAACACGCACAAACAAATGCAATCGCGCATTTACACCCCATTGGTTTTGTATATCGTGTCGCGCCGCCGTTCCTATCTTTTTCAGTTGCGCGCCACCACGACCAATTACAATTTTTTTATGCGCATCACTTTGCACAACAATCTTCTGATAAATATCCAATACACCTTCGGCATCAACATCCACACGTTCTGTTACGACATTTATGTGATACGGCAATTCTTGGTGGATATAGCGATAAACCTTTTCCCGCGTCAATTCCGCAAGGTACAAGTTATCTGGCACATCGGTTGCGTCCGCCGCATCAAACAAATATGGCGATTCCGGCATCACATTCGCCAAAGATTCCAACATTTCTGCGATGCCATCGTTTTTCATCGCCGAAATCATAAAGATTTCACGAAATGTTGCCATTTCATTTAATTCTGCGGCAATTGGTAATAAATCAGATTTCTTTACCGCATCGGTTTTATTCAATGCTACAAACAAGTTTTTATGTTCGCGAATTTTTTCAATGATACCACGTATAGTTTCGGTAATACCTTTGGTTGCATCGATAATCAACAACACCGCGTCCGCATCGGAAAGTGCCGTCATAGCCGCAGAAACCATTGCCCTGTCAAGCCGTCGCGCAGGGCGGAAAATTCCAGGTGTATCAACAAATATCAATTGACGGCTTCCGACCATTTTAACGGCACGCAGGTTTGTTCGCGTGGTTTGAACCTTGTGCGAAACAATCGAAACCTTGCGCCCCATGATTTGATTCAAAAGGGTGCTCTTGCCGGCGTTTGTCGGTCCAACTATTGCAATAAAACCAGAATATGTCTTGTTCATAAGTGTCAGAATAGCACACTTTTTTCAAAAGTGAACTAAAAAATCCCCGTTTTGCAACGGGGATTTAGGAGGTACACAAACTTTTAAATGCTATCGGCATTTATCCAACGACCGTTCTTTAACAGACCCGGTGCCATACCTTCGCTATTACGCAATGTATCTATCACACGACGCGCGCCAGCCGAATCAAGGTTTATAATACGAACCTTGTACATATCGCCTTCTTTGACGATAACCGCATCGCCATAGTTACGCATTTTCTGCAAAAGCGCATTTGCACTGTCTTCGGCATAGAATGCCGCAACCTGAACACTGTAATCGCCGGATGCCGCCGCCACAGGTGCAGATTCTACGGGTTGCGGTTTTACAACCGTTTCTTCGGTCGTTACCGTCGCATTTTTTCCAATCGTCGCATTTTTCACAGCCATAGTTTGCTCAGGCATAATTTGAACCTGAACCTTTGCCGGTCCACTCATACCAACTTTTTCCGCCGCCGCCGCAGACAAGTCCATAATCCTATTATTTACAAACGGACCACGATTATTTACGCGAACAACCACAGATTCGCCATTTTCAAGGTTAGTAACCTTTGCAATACTAGGCAACGGTAATGTTTTGCTTGTCGCCAACATTTGATTCATGTTGTATGTTTCACCATTGCTTGTCTTTGTGCCGTTCAATTCAGTCGGAATTATACCCGCCATTCCAACCTGGTTATATGTTAAATCTTCCACAGGGATGTATTGTGTATCTTCGACCTTGTATGCATTACCAACGTAATAACGCGGTGCCGCCGCCAACAAATACGAATCATCGTTTTCCGGTACCGATTTTGTTTCGGTTACAAGTGTTTCTTCACCGACCCCTTCGGTTCCATAATTTGCTGCCCCATTTGTTTGTGATAAATCGGCACATCCCGCCAATAATGCAGTCAACGCCGCCAACGATACCAATCTTTTCATTATTTTGCCTCCTTGCATTCTTATATGCGTAATTATACCATACAAAAAGGTCGGTTTCAACTTTATTTTTTATATTTTGCGATTTATCAAAAAGGCGATTGGCATATAGACAATCCCATACCCTAAAATTGCAAGTCCAAGTGCAAAAATACTGGTTATTGGCAAGAACCAAAGTCCAACGCCTAGCACACCAGAAAGCAATCCAAACACACAAATTGCGCGAATTGTACGCCCATCAATTTTCGACAATCCACGACGGTGACATGCCCGTGCAAGCAAATAATTTTTCACATAACCACTGATTACAAGGCCAACTGGTATCGCCAAATATCCAACAAACCAAAACAGTCCCAAATATATCGCTGATGCAATTCCTAATGATACAATACTGGTTTTGACCGGGGTTTTCACATCTTGGGAAGCATAGAGAGTTTTGCTAAAAATCTGACTTATCAGCATTGCAGGCAAAACAAAAACCTGAATCATTATTGCGATTGCCACCGCATGCGTAGAATGTGCCGTCCATGCACCGTATTCAAAAAGATATTTAATTATCGGTTCCGCCAACACAAACAAGCCCGCGACACAGGGCATGATAAACATCATTGATTGACGCATAGAGGAATTTTGCTGAATATATACACTGCGCATATTTTTTTCGGCCAGTGCATTTGATATCGATGACATCAAAACCGTTCCA
Source organism: Alphaproteobacteria bacterium (assembly GCA_017962125.1). Taxonomy (GTDB): domain Bacteria; phylum Pseudomonadota; class Alphaproteobacteria; order Rs-D84; family Rs-D84; genus Enterousia. The sequence goes on along the minus strand of JAGCVZ010000003.1, from coordinate 11,833 downwards.
ACTGCAAGTCCAATCATCGCAAACGGCAACTGAACAATTCTGTCGGAATAATAAAGCCATGATACAGCACCACTTTCAAAACTTGCGACCAATGTCCCAATTATAATTGATATTTGATAAAAACCGTTACCAACAATACTTACACCAAAACGTTTAAACATTGTTTTAATTGCCGGTGTCCACCGAGGCACAACAAGGTGCAAACCAAAATGTTTCCGTCGAATTCGCACCAACAAAACCAAACACTGAATTATTCCGGACAACACAACCGTCCCCGACATTATGTAAAGAACGGTGTCCGATGCACCAATATGCATAGAAAACAACAAAGCACCAATCAACATTATGTTTAACAAAACCGGCATGAATGCCGCAAGCATAAAGCGTGAAAAAGCATTCAAAACCGCCGACAAAAATGCCGCTGTGCAAATGAAAATTACATAGAAAAACATTATGCGCGATATAACAACGGTCATTTCCATTTTGCCGGGGACATCAGCAAAACCAGGGGCAAGCCCCCAAACAACAAGCGGCATAATTATCTCAAAAATTATTGTTATCCCCAATAATACAACCGCTAACCACGAAAACACATTTTTTGCGAACGATTCATCGTGTCGCGAATCCGCATACATTGGGATAAAAATTGCAGAAAGTGCACCTTCGCCTAGTAAATCACGAAACAAGTTTGGCAATTTGAACGCGGCAAGGAATATATCTGAAAGTCGCCCTGCACCCAAAACACGCGCAATAAGCATATCGCGAACAAACCCGAATACGCGACTTATACCCGTCATCAGACCTACGCCGAAAATATGTTTGCCAAGTCTCATAGTTTAGATTATACTAAAGTCGAACAACCAAAATCAAGACAGGAATAAAAAGAAATGAGAAAATTATTTTTACCACTTTTGTTGTGTATTACCGTTGCTGGATGCAGTGGGGATACTGATAAGATAATCACAAGCAAACCAATTACTGAATTGTATGATGAAGCATACTATGAATTTGAAAAAGAGGACTATGACGATGCCGCCGAAAAGTTCCAAATGGTAGAAACACAATATCCTGCAAGTGAATGGGCTGCGGATGCTCTGATTATGGCGGCGTACTCTCAGTATATGGACGATAATTTTCCTGGGGCTATTCTTACTGCCGATAGATTCATGCGTTTTCACCCTGGTCATCGTGATGTACCATATGTGCTTTACTTGCGCGGGATGTGCTATTACCGCCAGGTTAGCGACGTTCGTCGCGAACCAGGCATGTCGGTCTATGCTTTGCAACAATTTCAACAGATTGTTGACCGATTCCCGCGATCGCCATACGCAGAAAACGCAAAGAATAAAATCAATATCTTAAAAAATTATATTGCGGGCAAAGTCATGTATTCCGCACGCAACGATATGCGTAATGAAAACTGGGCAAGTGCAATCACAAAACTTCAATCTATTGTAACCGATGCCCAGGAAACAGTTATGTCCGAAGAAGCCCTTTATCGGCTTACCGAAGCATACACCGCTATTGGCTTACCAGAGCAAGCCAATGGATATACCAAGATGTTAAAACTCAATTTTCCAGACAGCAAATGGGTGAAAAAATTGGGGGACGAATAGACCTATGCGTAACCTTACTGACCAAGATATTGCGGATATGATTGGCGCGGATTTTTCGCCTGATGACTTCAGTACGCGTCGACGCGTGCGGGCAGAGTTACATTTATCAACACGAATACCCACGCCTGTGCATGTCCCCGAACACGCCACAGTTGATTTACACATGAAAACAATCGAACAGTCTTGGGATGAAATTATGGAACTTGCATTATCGGGTGTAAAGACCGCAACAATTATTACTGGTGCAAGTGGCATACTAAAAATCAAATTTCAAGAATGGGTGCAAGAAAGTTTACTGTCGCCATATATTGTTTCTTGCACACCGTTGAACAATGGCAGTTTTTCCGTTAAATTCCGCAAATTAAATAACACCTAGCGACACATTTTATGTCTTGACTCGATAAAATTTTTGGGGTTTACCGCATTACCGTTTTTCTTTACAGCGTAATGCAAGTGTGGTCCGGTGCTTGCACCCGTATTCCCAGTTTTGCCAATTAGGCACCCGGCAGAAATTTGCTGCCCCTTTGTTACGGTAACCTGACTTAGGTGGCAATAACTTGTTGAATAACCATTTGCATGATTGATGGTCAAACCACGCCCACAACGTGTTCCACCATAATATATCGCCACCACCGTTCCTGAGACTGGGGCGTACAGTGGTGTCCCAATTCCTGCTCGTAAATCAATTCCATAGTGCAATCTTGTTTTTCCATTTATTGTTCGCCGAATTCCATAGCCTGAGGTTATACAAAAAACATGCCCAAGCGGACTGCGATACGGAATAGCCCGGTTTTCAAACGCGGTGTTACGTTCCGCGCATCCAGTATTTGCAATAATTTCGTTTTCTTTCATTGGGTTTTCATCGGGGAAAGATATTTCCCATTCGTCATCATAATCTTCATCATCATAAAACGGTGCATTAATTGTGCCATCATCATTTTCAGTATAATCATAATTTTCCACTAAATCTTTTTTCACCAAAGCGTTCCAACGTTCCATGGCGTTTATTTCTTCTTCTATATTTGGCTGTGCATATGAACAACCAGAAATACATTTTCCGTTTTCATCGTATTCGCTTTCGTATGGTTCGTATCCTGCGGCGTTTAGTGCCATGCGGTCAACAAAAGACAAATCAGCCGCGGTCTTTGGAAATTCCGCGGGTGCCAGAAACCCGGCAAAAACCGCCGTGTGCGCAAATATCGCAAAAATAAAAATTATCCCCCGCCACATTATGTGTGTATTTTATCATATTTAGCAGTTAGTGCAAGCATAGGTTGAGAGTATCAGTGAAATTTTTATTGAATTATACGTGACTAATTCGGTATGATTGGGGTATGAAGAAAGTCAAAACTGTTTATGACCATATACGCGCGAATAATATAAAGACTGCGGTGTTGGTGGTGCTGTTTCCGATTATTTTTATCGCGTTGGTGTTCCTGTGCGTTTGGTGTATTCAGCCACTGAATGATGCTATAAATACGACGACGATGGTGGCGGTGCCAACATTGGTGGCGTGCGCTGTTTGGATGCTGATATCATGGGCGTTTGGGGATTCTATGATGCTTTCCATGGCGGGCGCACATCAAATATTTGATATCGATCCGAAATATAAATATGTTTATAAATCTGTAGAAAATGTTGCCTTGGCGGCCGGATTACCAACACCAAAGGTTTATGTGATTGAAGATTCGGGGCTTAATGCCTTTGCAACGGGTCGCACGCCACGTGATGCTACGATTGCTCTTACGCGCGGGATTATTGAAAAATTGGACCGACCAGAATTAGAAGGTGTAATCGCCCACGAAATGGCGCACATTGGCAATCGCGATATAAGGCTTGATATGTTTATTATTACCGGTATTGGCGTTACAGTGTTTATTGCGGATATACTGGTGCGCAATATGATGTATGCGCGCCCACGCGATAATGAAAAAAATAACGGTGCGGCGGTAATAATGATGGTGTGGTTAGCATTCACGATTTTCAATTTTGCTATTACACCAATTTTGCGCATGGCGATTTCACGCCGGCGTGAATATGCGGCGGATGCCACAGGCGCTTACATAACGCGGAATCCGCGGGCGTTGGCTGGGGCGTTGCGAAAGATTTCTGAAAATTCGGTTGTAAAAAAACTGGACAAACAATCAACAATGGCGTCGGTGTGTATTGCAAACCCAATGCGGGCGCAAGCGTTTATGTCTGAAATTCTTGCCACCCACCCACCCATCAAGGAAAGAATTCGCCGATTGGAAAGTATGTAGTAGGAAGTTCGTCCCGTCACCGCAAAGCGGTGCCGCGGCCACAACAAATGTTAGTGGTTAGTGTAAGTGGCTAGTATACCACCCCCCACTTACACTAACACTGTTTCAAATCTTTTTTCTTGCAATCGAGATATTTTAGTATAAAATAGCATCTGTTGCACCCATAGCTCAACTGGATAAAGCGTCTGACTACGGATCAGAAGACTGAGGGTTCGAATCCTTCTGGGTGCGCCAGGATAGAAATGAAAACGTCGCCTTGCGCGGCGTTTTTATTTTTACTGTTGGAACAACAGGGATACGAACCCGGTAGAGTTGCGAAGCAACGAAGGGTTCGAAACCAAGTAGATTTTGCAAACGAAGTGCATCGAAATCGTCACGGGTTGCGCGCAGCCGACACACAGTGTCGTGCAAGCGAATCCTTCTGGGCGCGCCAGAATTTACCGCAGATTTCTGCGGTTTTTTAACACTTTTTGTTCGGCAACCTGTTTCTGATTTTTATAACATTGTGTAATAAAATAGTGCGAAAATACCCCTTTTTGCACAATTTTTGCACAAAATCTGCACAAAGAAAACCGCCCAAAACGAGCGGTTCATCAGGTTACGAATTGCTTTTTTGCACAAAATATGTTTTTAAGGGTTAAATACCCTATTAAATGACCCGGGCGCATATATTTGCAGATGTACCCACGTGTGGGTGTGCTTTTATAGCTCTATGCTCACAACTCACACTCCACTAACCACTTTCTTGCCGGCATCCGTTTGTAGCAACACCATAAGAAAAACTGCGTAACCTGTTCATGTTTAATCCTTTTTAATATCTGTTGCTTTTAATGCGTTAATTATAGAGATAATTGCTTCTAAATCCTTGACATTTGAAATGTTTAATTATATTTTCTATGTCCTGACGAGCAGAAAGCCGACTGCTAGACGAACCTATGTTCGGATCGGATGATGGATATCGGTGACCATCCGGGACATTTTTCATTTCTTTTGCCGATTTCTTATACGCCGTTTTAACAAACGGTTGACCTGTCTCTCAGCGAAATATAAACAATTCAAAGAACCTGCTGTATTAGATTCGATTTTAACAGCCGGTGCCGAACGCGCACGCGTCGTTGCGACGAAAACTCTGAACCGGACAAGGGTTGCGTTAGGTTTGAAATAAAAGACATCCCAAAGATTTAATCTTTGGGGCGTTTATTTTTTGTACGTTTCTCTTAATTCTGTGCTTTCGCCGGGGTGTCCGTCGTAGTTACAGGTTCAACAGGCGTATCGATTGGAGTCGATTCCGGAGTCGGTTCGTTTGCCAACTCGTCCGCCGCCAATTCAGTTCTTAATTCACTTTGCGCATTATTTGCAGTTTTTGACGACACAACCGCCAACGCCGCGCACAAAACGAAAAAGATTATCGCAAGCCATGTAGTTAATTTCGTCAGGAAATTTCCAGCCGCCGCACCAGTTAGTGCACCACCGAACATAGATGCCGCCGACGAACCTGACATACCACTGCCCTCTGACTTTTGTAATAAAATTATCCCGGTCATGAATACCGCAACAATTATCAATAACACCAGTAAAATAGAAAACATGTTTTATCCTTTGGTTTTTGGAACATTTTAATTGTCATTTTTCTTACTTTCAAGTATTTTTAGCAACGCCGCCGCCGCCGCAGATCCAGCGGCTTTTTTCGAAGGTCCATCGCCACTTGCGCTTTCGCCCATCGCAGTTACCGTTACGGTGAATATCGGGCTATGGTCTTCGCCAACCTTTTCGGTATCTTCGTAAGTCGGCAATGAACCGTTATCATACTTTTGAACGAATTCTTGGAGCATCGTTTTAGGGTCTTTTGGTGGGCGCAATTCCGCAGCCGCCAATTCATGCCAAATACTGCACACAAAGCGTTGCGCATTATCAAAACCGCCATCGAAAAAGATTGCGCCAATCACAGCCTCCATCGCATTGGCAAGCATGTGACGGGTCCGACCAGCGGTCATATGTGCATGTTTAACTTCTTTATGCAAATCAAAAGAACGCGCAACATCTGCCAATGTTTCCGTAGATACCAACGAAGCGAAACGCCGTGCAAGTTCACCTTCGTTTTCATTTGGATACATTGCATAAAGCATGGCAGAAACACTTAGCCCCAGAACACGGTCGCCAACAAATTCAAGTCGTTCGTTGTTATGACGGCTGTTGATGCCACGCTGCGTCAATGCAAGTTCCAACAATGACTTGTCTTTGAATTTGTAATACAGTTTCATTTTATTTTATTCCTTTACCAAATCTGTTCCATCGCATCTTAGCATTCCAATTCCAAAAAGCAACCATTGGCGATGCATAATTATGCGAATACCACACGAACCACACACGCCCCAGAGCGTTTTCAATCGGGACAAAACCGACATCAGCACGACTGTCATTGCTGTTATCACGATTGTCGCCCATAAAGAACAAATGATTTTCAGGAACCAAAAATTCCATCGTATTATCCATCGGCCCGTTATCAGTGTATTCAATTATGCTATGTTCAACACCGTTTGGTAAAACCTCGGTATATTCCGTAGCAGGAAAGACACCACAAAGTCCGGGTGTTGTTCTACACACATGGTCACTGCGATATTCAATGGTATAATTAAAATTCGCCGGCGCCCCATCGACCATAACTTTATTACCCTTGATTTGCATGTTTTCATGATAATATCCAACAGACCGCAACGAACGTGGTAAAACTGCAACGACATAGGGCCGCGGGTCGCGCCGTTCAACCATTTCGCCGTTTATGTACAAGCGACCTTCTTTCATCTGGATTGTATCACCAGGCAACCCAACAAGGCGTTTTACATAATCAAGTGATTCATTCTTTGGATTACGAAACACGATAACATCGCCAACCTTTGGCATGCTTTTGAAAATGCGTCCGTTCCACAGGTGCCAAGAACCAAATGGGAAAGAATAACGCGAATAACCGTATGACCATTTCGTTATAAAAATATGGTCACCAATATGTAATGTCGGTATCATTGACCCAGACGGTATGTTAAACGGTTCAAGAAATAAACTGCGGAATACAATGGCAATAAGAATACCATAAAACAGTGTATCAAACCATTCACGTAGGCGATTTTTAGGTTTTTTTATCATTTTCTTTCCTTTCTTTGGCACATTTTGTGTTTTGCATTTTAAAACTTGAATTCAATTATGGCAAGTATATAATACGGAAGTTATGATTTCTTTGGCTTCGATTATTTTTAATGGAATGGACGCAACAAAAATAGATGTCCAGGTTCAGATTTCTGCCGGTCTTGGGAAACCGGACTTTAAAATTATCGGACTTGCCGACCGCGCAGTCAAAGAATCTGCGGAACGCATCGTGAATGTTCTGTCGGCGCTTGGGTTGCAATTACCGCCAAAGCGGTTAACCGTAAATCTTTCTCCGGCGGATGTGGAAAAAAGCGGTGCGCATTTTGATTTACCTATATTATGTGGCATACTTTGTGCGTTTGGGGTTTTGCCAGAGGATAAATTATCCAAATATATCATCATTGGTGAAGTTGGGCTGAACGGAACTGTTGCCAAAACGAACGGCGTATTGGCTGCGGGTGTATGGGCCAAGAAAAACGGTTTTGGTATAATATGTCCTGGCGACCAGGGGACAGAGGCGCGATGGGCGGGGGAGCTTGATATACTTGCACCATTTCATGTCTTGGAACTTATCAATCATTTTAATGGAAAAAATCCATTACTGTTGCCCAATTTACCAGTGGTGCATACAGAAAACTTGAATACCGGTGCAGACATGGCCGAAGTCCATGGCCAGGCGGCGGCGAAACGCGCACTGGAAATAGCAGCGGCAGGTGGGCATGCTATGTTGATGGTTGGACCTCCGGGGTCTGGTAAAACCATGCTTGCATCACGATTGCCGACTATTATGCCAGAAATGACCGCCGATGAAGTTTTAGAGACATCAATTATTTATTCTATTGCCGGCAAGTTAGATAATAAAACACTTATGTCGTGTCGCCCATTTCGCAGTGTGCATCACACATCAAGCCCGGTTTCATTGGCGGGTGGCGGTTCGGATGCGCGACCAGGCGAAATATCATTGGCACACAATGGGGTTTTGTTTTTAGACGAATTACCAGAATTTAATCGTGCTACTCTTGAGATTCTGCGACAACCGATGGAATCCGGAAAAATTATGATTTCGCGTGCGCGCAGGAATGCGACATATCCCGCGCGTTTTCAACTTATTGCCGCTATGAACCCGTGTCCATGCGGACATCTGGGCAATGCCGCCCTGTCCTGTTCCCGCGCGCCGCGATGTGCCGAAGCGTATCAAAATAAAATTTCGGGGCCGTTACTTGACCGTATAGATTTACATGTTGATGTTGATCCTGTAAATCCATGGGAAATGAAAAATGACACCCCATCGGAAAGTAGCGCAGTTATCCGCGCACGCGTTGTTGCCGCCCGCGCGCGTCAAATCGCCCGCCAAGGGTATGTAAACGCATTGCTGGACGGGGCAGATTTGGAAAAGTATATTATTTTGAATGATGAACTTACTGCTTTTTTAAATAATGCGGCGGAAAAGATGGGAATGTCTGCGCGTGGTTATAACCGCATAAAGCGAATTGCGCGTACTATCGCGGATTTACGCGGTAGCGACGATGTTACAATGGACGACCTTGCCGAAGCAATTTCTTACCGCCCTATCAACCGTGGCAAATACGGCGTAAAATTAAAAAACTAAAATTCAACACGCAAGCCGAACATAAGACTTGTATATATTAAATTTTTCGCACTGAACCAATCAAGGTGATTTGTCCCATCAGAATTAGACAATGTGTATTTTACACGTGGCAAATATGCGGCACGCATACCAAAATCAAAAAACAAATTTTCATCCAAACCATAAGACAGCCCCAATGCCAAAACACCCGCTACATTAGTCGTATTTTTTGTTGACTTGTAAAAATTCACTACTACGCCACTATCTTCACCAAAGTTATTTAAAATATCAAAACCGTATAAATCGCCAGTTTGGTCATAAAAGTTCATTTCTGTTTTTGTATCAGCATACCCAAACCCAAGACCGACATATGGAATTATTGTTCGAATCGGTTTTTGGAATCCGTTAAAAAAGTCATAAAATGCCATTACACTGATAATATCTGTGCCCATTGTTGATTGAACACCACCAACGGCAACCCCCGGAATAGTTCCGCCATTGCTTAGTCGCATATCGCCTGAAAAAAGCGGAGATTCGTTATAGTCAACATTTGAAAAATGGTCCCACGCCAATTCAAACCGCCACTGTGGGGCACCGGAAAGAATCCAACCTAAACTTGCCCCTGCGGCAAAATTAACCTCTGACATTTTGGGCAAGCCCAAACCACCAAGTTCCCCGGTTGCATATTCAAAACCATCAGCGCAAGTACCAGACCAATCTTGAACCTCGCCAGTTTCCGTATTTACACAATATGCAAATATAATTGATGTATCGTTCTTCATTTTCGCCATGGCAAGCGATGCGCCACCACGCAAAGAAACATAGGCCCCAGCCCCGCCGTTACCGTATCCATTAACATATCCGTAACCGCCGTCATATTGCCAGTTACCAAACGCCGTCCCGGCGGAAAGTCCACACAAAACAGCAACAAAAGCAAAAATCCCTCTTTTCATGATATGGATATTATATCATAATTTTTGTAAATAATAAACATAAAAAATCATAATATTAATACCCAATTAAAAAGGGATAGGGTTATTATCCCAGAATGCCGTCATACCGCACTTGGTGCGGTATCCAGTGCGAACGTATGTGAAGCACCTGCGTCGCAGACATCATGTTTTCCATTGTTTTACAATGAAAAATCCCCGGCGGGGCAAGTCATCGCTGTCGCGATGCCTGGGCACCGCGCTTCCGCGGTGTGACGGTTCTCTGGGATTTCTTCTGCCGTCATACCGCATTTGGTGCGGTATCCAGTGCGAACGTATGTGAAGCACCTGCGTCGCAGACATCATGTTTTCCATTGTTTTACAATGAAAAATCCCCGGCGGGGCAAGTCATCGCTGTCGCGATGCCTGGACACCGCGCTTCCGCGGTGTGACGAATCTCTGGAATTTAAGTGTCCCGTTTTAATTGTGCATTAACAACATAAAAAATCATAATTGTTATTGTGGGCGTGCACTGAATGCATTTTTACGAAACTGTGTATCTTTATTAAATCTCCAACTACACTCTGACGCACAAGAATTTGGACATGGTCGTTGGCCATTTAACCCAAAATTTGCACGATACACCCATGGTGCAGCCGCAACCGATGGATTAAATAATTTACAATAACAATATGTCCCGGTCGTTGCGCCACCATTCCTTTGGCTTTCAGCTTCTTGGTTAAGTGCCGCAACTTTGGATGCATTTGTAACCATCCCCCCCGTACTTACGCCCGGTGTAACATTACTGCACACACTGATACCCTGAATTTCTTTGCCACACGATGATGACTGTGCACCACCACATGTTGTTTCATAAACTATACCCGTTTCATATGGGAATACCACACCCCAATCACCATTTTTAAGAGAATTCCTCAATGTTCCGCTGCAATTACCACCATATACCTGATACCCATTACCCAATGTATGCGGATTATAGCATCGGCCGCCTACGGCCGCAATATGTGCCGGTAAATACGCCGTTGTTGGCAACACATTACTGTTTAATGTATTTATGCGCCATAATGTACCGGTGTTCGATTCCGTCCCACTGTTATCAACCTGGGTCAGCATACTTGCAGCACCGTTTGCAACCGCACTGTTTAATGTGCTTGCACGAACAAGACCATTTGCGTATGTGCTCACCGTGTTATTATATATCGGTGTGGTTGACACCATGCCGGGGCCCGCTTCTACATCATTATCAACATAAGATAAAGTTGTTCCGGTATATGTAAGAATATTTTGAGAATTTAAACCAGATATTTTATTTTGTTTTGCATTAACCGCCGTTTTTACTGTTCCGACCGTGGTTATCGCTGTATCAGACTGATTTGTTTCTTCCCCAAGGTTCGTTTTTATCTCGCGCTCTCCTATTACCCCTTGGGTTCCTGTTGGCATAACAACCTTGTCACCGGTTGTCGCAGGTATTTTATCCTGTAACCCAGAAACACGAACATCTACATATCTTTGCGATGTCGTCGTTTCGCGCGGGTTAATTTCATCCGCATACGCAAACGCACTTGTTACCAATCCTAAAAGAACAAATATCTTCATTGGATTCATTTCCTCACCCTTTACTTATCAGAATCTTTTATTGACCTTGGGGAACATATACACCCGATGCCATATCCGTATTCACAATCCAAAGCCAACAATAATCCGGATCACCTTCATGTCCTCCTTCGTATTCACGACATGTCAGCAAGTCAGAAAATCCATTCGCAACCGCACCATTTACATCTTGGGCACGGACAAGCGCATCCATTTGGTTCGCGTATGTCGCACCGGATTCCGTACTGTATACATCCGTACTGCCAACCGTACCGGTAGTACCCCCAAAGGTTACAAGTTTACCGGATGTCCCAGATAACTTTTGTTGTTTGTTACTTAGTCCATCATTTACCGCACCAACTGTTGGTATATCCGTACTCGTCACCGATACGCCATCACCGCCACTTGGCGCAGAACCCGTTGTTAATGTCGTTGATATATGACGTTTATTAACTTCCCCATCTTCGTCATATGCGGTATTTGACCCAGAACTGTTCGGATACACAACAACATAGTTTCCACTTTGCGCCTGTATCACAGGCTGTTTCGTTTCAATGGCACTATCAACATAATGTTGGCTTGTTACTGTTTTACGTTTCGTTGCATCGTCCGGTTCTGTTGCGTGTGCCGCCACGCCAATCACCAATATCAACAATACAGCAAAAAATCTTTTATACATCTTGC
>JAGCVZ010000002.1 GCA_017962125.1 Alphaproteobacteria bacterium | reverse complement strand
TTGCCTGTCGGCAATATCATCGGCGAATGCGAAACCAATAAATGCTGCGAACAACCCGAATATCATGAACTTTCTCATGTTCCTCCCCCTTTTTTCTGTAAAACAAAAACACCGCTTTGGAAACCAAGCGGTCGGGGTGTTCAAAAATCAAAGCAACGATGATCCCAACGAGTTTCGGGTTACCCCTGTTGTATAACCTCGCCAGCACCCCGACCAACATCGGGGTTTTATTTTTGACAGTGCAAAAGCATGAAAATCACAACGGATTACGATGCCATGCACCGGTTGCTATGGGTTTTTGAAGACCCTGACCAAGTTTCCACATTGGTCATAACAAACTTAACAAAAATGTAGAATTTATCGCAAGGGAAAAATTATAAAATATGTCGTTTCCCATTCGGGTCGGGGGCACTAACAATTCCTTCTTGTTCCATGCGTTCCATAAATCCAGCGGCCTTGTTATACCCAACACTTAAGCGCCGTTGAATATAGGATATTGTTGGTTTTTTATCACGGATTACATACTCTTTGGCCTGGGCATACAAATCGGCATCTTTATCGCCCGTACTTGCCGGCATTCCTGGCACCACCCCACCGGCCGTTGCCCCGCCATCTTCACCGTCAACAACACCTGACACGTACTCTGGTTCACCCTGTGCGCGCAGGAAATCCGCCACACGCGTCATTTCCGCCGGTTCAATAAACGCGCCATGTATGCGCACCGGAACACGCCCAGCTTCACTAAACAACATGTCGCCACACGCAAGCAAGTTTTCCGCACCCTTTTCTCCAAGCGTTGTCATACTGTCGATATTACTGCGCGCCTGGAAAGAAATACGCGTTGGGAAATTCGCTTTGATAACACCAGTAATCGTTGTCGCATCGGGACGCTGGGTCGCCATCACAAGGTGAATCCCAGCGGCACGCGCCTTTTGCGCCAAACGTTGAACACATGCCTCGACCTCTTTACGCGCAACACCCATCAAATCTGCAACCTCGTCAATTACGATAACAAGGTATGGCATATCAGACAAATCAACTGTTTGCGTTTCATATTCTAATTCACCAGTTTCTTCGTTTGTGCCAACTGCGACCTGCTTTGTTACAACCTCGCCTGCAGCACGCTTTGCAGCGACCGTTTCATTATACGCTTCTATGTTTTGCACTCCAAAATCAAGCAGACGCTTGTATCGCAACTCCATTTCTTGGACAGACCACTTAAGCGCATTTACCGCTGCATTCGGGTCAAGTTTTATAATCGGCGTAATAAGATGCGGTATATCATCCCAAAATCCAAAGTCAACACCTTTTGGATCGATAATCATGAGTTTACATTTATCCGGCGTAAAGTGATACAACACCGACATAATTATTGATTGTACGAACACAGACTTGCCCGACCCAGTACGTCCTGCAATCAGAACATGCGGCATTTTTGCTAAATCAAAATACATCGGATTGCCACCGATATCCACCCCCAACGCAAGCGGTATTTTATATTTAGAATTCACAAACGCTTCATCCGCAACCAGTCCTTGGAACCGCACAGTTTGACGATTAAGATTCACCATTTCAACACCTATAAGTTCCGTACGCGGAATATGCGCAATACGAATATTTTCAGTTGCCATCGCACGCGTCATATCTTTCACAGTTTTATTTATATCAACCATACGCACGCCACTGTCCGGCTTAAATTCATACAATGTAACAATTGGCCCCGGGCGAATTCCAACAACATGACCATTTACACCATATTCAGCAAAATGAATTTCCATCGCACGCGCATTTTGTTTTAATTCTGGTGTAACGATACTTTTACCAAAATTAGACTTTTCCAAAAATTCTGGATCCGGCAATTCATATTCTATTACATCTGTGCTCCGAGCCACAGAACGTTTGCGTATATTTTTTCTGCGTGGCTTTGGTTTTTCCTCTTCTTCTTCCTCGACTTCTTCCTCTTCCTGTATTTCTTCCTCGGTCTCTTCATCTTCTTCTATTGGTTTCATTAAATGGAACGCTGTCAGAATCCAACGAAATGCACGAACAACACCCCGAACAATCCGTATAACATCCGCCAGACTTATATGTAATAAAATTCCCGCAATTACAAAAAAACCACAAAGACATAAAATACCGATGACTATTCCCCCTGCCCCAATCAGGTTCACAATATCTGCAGATGCGACCGCGCCAAACATTCCACCATACGTTGTTCTTGGCGCAATTAAACCAAAGCCTGCCGCCCCCAAACATATAGCAACAAATCCACGCAATATATTATATTCCGGGGTTGTATCACGCATTGTACCAGATATCAAAACTAAACCAAACCGCGCTATGCACAAAAGTAAAAACAACGTCGGAATATATCCAATCATATAGCGAAACAACCCTACAAAATTTCCCATCAAACTTTGTGCGCCTAAATTCCCAGATGCAGCAATTCCATCTAAATATGGGTTATGAAATAACAATGCAACAATTGACCAAATTGCAAAAATCAAGACAACACCACCACACAACTTTGCGAATAACCCCCGCAAAGCCCCCATAAGACTTTCTGGTAAAAACCTTGATTGACTGCTCATATCACAAACATTATATCATAAAAAAAGGAAAAAAACACCACCAAACGAAACATTATTCTTTGCGCCAAGATATCAAAGCGCGAACAACATCTGCCGCAATCATACCGACAAATGCACCAAGTATAACATCTGATGGCCAATGCGCCCCAATACAAATTCGAGATAAACCAATAACTATGGCCAAAGTCCATGTAAACCATTTTGCACGTGGAACCAACATACCAATCATCACGAGACCCGCAAAGGACGCCATTGTGTGACCTGAGGGCATCGAATGAAAAGCCCAGTCTTGCGCAAAAGGATAAAAACCTGTCATACCTAATGCCTCATAAAAAACTGGACGCGCACGACCAATCACAAATTTCAAAATGATTCCAACAAATGACGCAAAAAAAACAGATGCAAAAACCATAAAAGCATAACTATTTTTTATTCGACCATAAACATTACTAAAAAAGCCCTTTTCTTTTGTTCGCAAAAATTTCCGTATATAAAAAATACAAAGCGCAATAAACGAAACCAAAAGCCAAACCTTGGCACTAAAAATTGCACCAATATATTCACATATTACACAATCAAACCGACGCAAAAAATTAAACACAGAAATATCAAAATAAAAAATTCCACCAAACACCAACCCAAGTGTCACCAGCAAACCAATCAAAATCCGTTTCCAATTTAATTTATTTTCATGTGTAATAAACATTACCAGAGCCCTTTTATTCTTCATAATTTAACAAGCGACTGTATACTTTTGAATCAGTCAAAATCTGCACAGCAATAGCCATAGCCAATAAATCTTCATCCTCACCATTTGTGATTACGGGGCACCCACGCCTTACAGATTCTGCATCAACTTCTTTGTCCGCGTTATAATTATGAAAACGAAAGTCACCATTAACAACATTTATAAAGAAAGCACTTTGTTGCGCACCTGTTCTTATATTGGAAAGACATACCACAGGGAAAACACCACGTCTATCAATAACATGTCCTTGACCAGTTTTAACAGATTTGTTTAATAACTCTAACGCGCCACCGTCACTAAGCATTAACTTCGAAGCAATTCTGGCAGTCCCAGCAGTTGGTGTTCCAATTAAAACACCACGCCCATTTTCATAAAAAGCAGAAGCAACCGCCTCAGCCGTTCCACGTGTCATGTTTGAAACGACAACCACCACATGCGCCCCAGTCACTGCATTATCCGCAGAAACAACCTCTATCTCATCAAGTTTGTTTTCAACTATACGCATGATTGGTTTCTGCCCAATAAAAAGTCCTGCTAATTTTGCTGCTGCGCGTTCATCATCACCATCTGCAACCCGCAAATCTAAAATAACTCCGGCAACATTCGGATGCTTGTTCAAAGCTTCTTTAACAATATCCACTGCGTTATCTGATATTTTATTAACAATTATATCAAGGATTCCGCCGTTCGCATCATCCATAAAAACAATATCTGCATCAGCAATAACAATTGTTGCGCGCCGAACAACAACACGACGTTGTCCCGAAGGTGTCAACAATGTCATCTTCACTGTTCCTGAATTAAACCCAGACATCATAGATGCAAGTGCCGAATCGGATATATCCGACACCAACGTTCCATTTATTTCACCAATTAAATCACCATCTCTGACCCCTGCTGAATCAGCCGGGGAACCTTTATAAACCCCAAGAACACGAAAATTTCCACGTTCATCACGCGCACCTTCAATCCCAACGCTGGTAAGTATTCTACCATCATTAGTAATTGAATCATCAGTCGAAAGAATGTATCGACCATTTTCATCAATTCCGCGCATCAAGGCATCAACAACCGCACGATATATGTCCGATTCGGTTGCTTTGGCAAGCGATGCATCACGTTCACGAATTTTCAACACCAATGCTGTAGTAATTTCACCATAAGCATTCCAATCACGCGGTTCCGGTGCCGGATAATTTCCAACAATCGTATCACCCCATACCAATACAACACGTTCATCTGTCGCAGCAATATGTGCTTTGGAATGCAAATTTTCCAAACCTTCGATTGCAACCCTTATATCTTTTCCGCCCCACTTAACACCCGCCAATTTTTCATAAATTTCGGCAAACCCACGAGACATATTGAAAACATTGATACCATTCTGAATTGGTTGATCTTCAAAAAACAAATTATCCGCAAAAACACTTGTCGCAACCGACAACCAAACAAAGCCCGCAACAAAGATTCTAAAAAAATTCTTCATCTGCCCCTCTCCTTTGGCAATGTTTCTTAGTATTTTGTCTCACGCAAATTAAAGTGATACAAAATGACATTTGAAATATACATACTGGTCAACGTCCCCATTACAATCGAAAACGCCATTGCAAGTGCAAACTCTTGCAACGCCAATCCACCGAAAACATAAAGCCCAACCAATGCCAACATAGTTGTAATACTCGTCATAAGAGTACGTGACAACATTTCATTGACAGATAAATCAATCAATTCATCCATTGGCATTTTATGATATTTTTTTATATTTTCATCGATTCTATCATAATTTACAACCTTATCATTAATAGAATATCCAACACCCATCAATATAATCGCGATGGCTGTTTGATTAAATTCAAGTCCAGTTACAGAAAAGAATCCAAACATTAAAACAAAGTCAAACACCAATGACACAAAAGAACCCACAGCATAACCACCACGGTATCTAATCCAAATATAAACCGCCATTAATATGAATGATACCAATACAGCTAAAATACCACCGCGTACTAATTCGCCACCAATTTTTGGCCCTACAATTTGAACCTGAGTATATTCTACCCGATTTCCCAAAATTTCTTTGATTTCACGCACGCGTTCATTTTGCTGAGCATCAGTTGCACCCTTTGGTAACCCGACCCGAATCAAAATCGCATCACCATCAACCGATTGCAATTCCGGATTAAAAGCAACCAAATCATGACGCATTTTATCAACAGTATAACCAACTTCAGTCGATTTAACCTCCATAGAAATACCACCAGCAAAATCAATACCATAATTCAAACCACGAAAAGCCAAAGAAATAATTGAACCCAAAATCAATATGCCCGAAATCCAATAGGACAATTTCCGATATTTCATAAAATGTAAAAACATAATCAGCCCCCTTACTTTTTCACATAGCCAATTTTTTTATTCTTCCCGTGCATATAAAAATCAATCAAAACACGCGACAACCATATGCAAGTAAACAATGTTGTAATAACACCAATAGAAAGTGTTACTGCAAATCCGCGAATTGGTCCGGCCCCAAATTGGAACAAAATCAAAGAGCAAATCAGATTTGTTAGTTCACCATCCAACACTGTCTTCATAGAACGATTAAACCCAGAATCAACCGCCCGCAAAGACGTGGCACCGCTACGGATTTCATCACGAATTCTCTCAAACGGTAAAATATTCGCATCAACAGCCATACCTAATGTCAAAACTATACCGGCAATCCCAGGCAATGTTAAAGTCGCACCCATCAATGCAGAAACACCAATAATCATTGCTAAATTCACCAGCAAAACAATATCTGCAATTACACCAAACGCACGATACACTATTATCATGAACAGCATAATCAACAATACACCAACCAAGCAACCAACTTTACCCTGGGCGATTGTATCAGCCCCCAAACCGGCACCAACCGTTCTTTCTTCGACAACCTGTAACGGCGCTGGCAACGCACCACTACGTAATAAAACCGCTAAATCCTTGGCACCTTGTAATGTAAAGCCCCCAGAAATTTGACCACGTCCACCTGGAATTGTCTCACGAATTGTCGGAGCAGACAAAACCTTGCCATCTAAAACAATGGCGAATCGTTCATTTACATGTTCAGTAGTAAGTTTTGCAAAACGCCGCGCACCCGTCGCATCAAAAACAGTCGTCACAACCGGCATATTATTTTGATCAAAATCTGCTTGCGAATCTTTAAGACTCTCGCCAGAAACCTCCACCCTTGAATATACCGGAACCTTTGACCAAGATGATTCCATATACGGCAAAAATTCTGTCCCAGCAGGTGCAACCCCGGATGCCAACTGCTCAGGTGTAACATTTTCATTCACCAAATGAAATGTCATCTTTGCGGTTTTTCCAATAAGTTCTTTTATATGTTCAGGATTATCAACACCTGGCAACTGAACTAATATATATTTTCCACCTTGACTTTGAATAGATGGCTCCTTGGTTCCCAATGCATCAATACGACGACGAACAATTTCAATACTGCGCGCCAACGCATCTTGAATCATTTCTTGCTTTTGCTTTTCCGAATACGAAAGCGTTATCGTATTTCCCGACGAAGAAATGTCAACAGTATCCCCAAGTACACTTTTCAAACGTCCCTTTGCTTTGGTCACCTCGCTATCTTCGCGCACGACCAGAGACACTACACCTTCAACATTTTTAAGTCCTGAAAAACGAATCATACCTTTGTTGCGGTCAATCATGGCGCTGCGCACTTCATCATAAAGTTGTACAGACTTTTCCTGGAACATGGTCTTGGTATCAACTTCTAATAACAACTGCGCCCCACCCTTAAGGTCAAGCCCCAAAGATATCGGATGCATCCAAGAAGGGAAATATCTTGCCGCACTTGGCACCATCGTTGGCACCGAAAGCAACACACCAAATATTGCAACAAAAACAATAAGCAATTTTTTAAACATCTATATAATCCTTAATTTTCCTCTACACTAGCCACAGCATTTTTGCTAACTTCAATTACAACGCCCTTGGCAATTTCCATTTCTATAGTTTTTTCGCCAATCTTTTTTACAACACCATAAATTCCAGCAGCCAAAATACGGTTACCAACCCGAATACTATCAATCATCTTTTGATATTCGGCCATACGCCGCTTATTCGGACGAACCATAAACAAATAAATCACCGCAAAAACGATTAAACAATAAAGCAACAAACCGCCCCAACTACCTTGCTGTGCAGGCTGTGTTGCGGCATCTGTAGCCGTTTGTACTGTTTCAACAACTGCTGTTTCTTCCATAGATTTTTCTCCTTTTTTAATTATTTCTGGTCAAACAATAGAAAAAAAAACGCCAAAAGTAAAGAAAATAAGTATAGATATTCCTGAATAATTAATTATCAACTATAAAAGACAGGCGCAATGTCCATCATATCATATTTATTAAATTAAAAACTTTCAGATTATTGACCCGATACTTGATGTGGTGTATAAACAGTCCCAGAAGTCTGGTCATTAATAGTATACAACCAACAATTCGTTGTCCCTGGGGCATTCCCCGCACAAGTAAGATGATTATTTAATCCGTTTTGTATCGCCGTATTCACGTGATTTGCTTCAACCAATCCATTGGCATTATATGTGGCGCTGCCGTTATAAACCGCATGTTCCCCAAGAGTCCCGGGCGTATTTGTATAGGTTACAACATTGCCACTGGTCTTGTTTTGCCCAAGTTTTTCTTGTTTCCCTGCAAGTCCAGTATTGACAGCACCAACTGTTGGTAAATTACTATCAATTCCTGATCCAGTGAGCGTAGTTGAAATTGGCTTGTGATCAACAGTCCCCGCTTCATCAGTATACATTACAACCTGATTTGTCCAATCAGATCCTTCTGGATTTAATACAGGTTGTTTCGTTGCAACCACTGTATCAACATAGCGACGCGATGTAACCGTCTTTCTATCTGCAACATCATCCGCCAAAGCCACACTGGCGACAAAACCCAACAAGCACAACACAAAAAAGCCACTGGTTTTCACCTTACTCTCCTTTACCAACCAAATATATCCATGTAATCATTCTATTAAATTCTCGGAACAAAAAGCAAGTAGAAAAATGTAAGAGATTAATGTTAGTGTTCAGTGTAAGTCCGTCACGACCACACCAGCGCACTAAAAACACAGACTATCAAATCCTTTCAAACCACCCATCAATTTGTGTAATTGGAATAAATTTATAAACTGGGCGACCATGATTGCATTCGCCCCCATGTTCAGTCTGCTCAATATCACGCAGCAACGCATTCATTTGTTCTAAGTCCAATTTCTGTCCTGCGCGCACAGAATGATGACACGCATAATTTGCAAGTTTCAAATGCAATTTTTCTTTTAATTGACTAGAATGACCGTATGCACGAACTTCATCTGCAATCGCGTGCAACGCCATCCCCCAATCCATGTCCCAATCCGCCGGCTTTTCAAAAATTGCGATCGCATCATCACCAAAAGAATCGACAACAAGCCCACTTTCACGCAAATCATCAACTATTGTTAACACCGCAACAACATCTTCTGATTTCAAATGCACAACAATAGGTGTAAGTAACGGTTGCGATTTTATTTTATGTGCGCGCAGTTTTTCATATGTTATACGTTCATGCGCGGCATGCTGATCAACCACAACCAAACTATCATTGGTCGCCGCAAGCACATATTTGTTTGCAATTTGCCCGATTACGCGCCCCAATGGCATATCATCAAAAATGTGATTGATATTATTTTGTGCTGGACTGGGCGACATTTTTTTTATTGCACCAAAATCAGACATTAAACTTTGGGCAAAAGAATTTTGTACTTTGTCCGGTGAATGCACCATAGGCGCGTTCGATACAGGTCGCAAGCACGGCGTTACTATACGGTTACTATTGAACAAAATTTTATTTTCATTTTGTTGTACACCCGTTGTCAAAGCATTATCAACCATATTTTGCGACAAAACTTCACGCAAAGATTTAATAATAAAAGCACGCACATGTGTGGGCTCCAAAAAATGCACATCATTTTTGGTTGGCGAAACATTGACGTCTACATTTGCCGGTGGCAAGGTCAAATACAACGCACACAACGGAAATTCGCGCGCATGCATAACATCCATATACGCCGCACGCAATGCACCGACCAAAACCTTGTCTTTCACCGGCCGACCATTTACAAATAAAAATTGGTCCACCGACGAAGCACGTCGCAATGTCGGTTCAGAAATATACCCAAAAAGTTTCATTGCACCAGACGATGATTCCGCCGACACACAACGCATGCGCCCAGCCACATCATCCCCCATCACAGCAACAATTCTATCTATTAACGGTTGGTCTTTTGGAAAACGCCACTTGTTATTTAATGTAAACCCAACATCTGTTCGCGCCATGCTAAGTCGTTTTATTACATCCAACACCGCCATAGTTTCGATTCTATCGCTGCGCAAAAATTTTAACCGTGCAGGTGTTTTTGCAAACAAATTCTGAACCCGAATACGTGTACCGCTTTGCCAATCAGATGGTTTTATTTCCCCATTACAACAATCGAGATGCCAACCATTTTCATCTGCACCATTACAAGTATCAATCATCATATCCGATACAGATGCAATTGATGGCAACGCTTCGCCACGAAATCCCATAAAATTTATATTCATCAAATTGTCATCAGGCAACTTTGAAGTTGCATGTCGCATTATGCAATTCTTTAAATCGCCAGCGGACATTCCAGAACCGTTATCAACAACATTTATAAGAGTTCGCCCACCATCAACAATATCTACAATAATCTGATTTGCGCCCGCATCCAGCGCATTTTCAACCAATTCTTTAACAACACTTGCACCATTTTCAACAACTTCGCCCGCAGCGATTTGATTTATCAAATAATCCGGCAAAAGCCTTATGGACACTATTCCCCCTACTCTTTGAACTTTACTTCTAATATCTCGTATTCGCGTTCACCAGATGGCAACCTGACAACACAAGTATCACCAACACATCGCCCAATAAGCGCACGACCAACCGGCGAAGTACAAGATATAACCTGTTTTCCATCTGATTCTATATCCGACAAAATACGACATTGCATACGGTTACCTTCTTCGTCTTCGCATACAACACGTGCACCAAAAACGACCCGGTCACCCGATAAAGTATCGATATCAATCACAACGGCATTATTAACAAAATCTTCAAGATATTGTATGCGTTTATCAATCTGACGTTGTTTTTCGCGTGCAGCGCTATAATCAGCATTTTCTGACAAATCCCCAAGCGACCGCGCCCATTGCACTGTTTTAAGAATTTCCGGTCTTTGAACTTCTTTCAAATCTTTTAATTCTTTAATAAGACTTTCAAATCCCTGTTTTGAAATTGGTTTTTTATCCATTGTACTGTTCCTATGTATTATCTATCCGAAGTATTATAAATCTTCATTTTAATTTTGCAATTAGGAAATAAACAAGGTATACTTTTTGAACGAGCAATAATAATAAAAGGTAAAAATGACACACAGTCGAATTCTTTCACGATTTCTGTTCAGACGCTTTTTTCGTGGCGTTGGATTAGTTCTGTTGATTGTGTGCGGAATTATATTTGCGGTCACCTTTGTTGAACGCTTGCCCGGATATCCGACGGCATTACTTGCATTAAATGATGCCTGGATACGTCTCGTAGAATATGTCCCAATGTTTTTACCACTCGCTGTGTTTATGGGAACGCTTGTTGCATATTATACCCTTACACGGTCCAGTGAAGGTGTTATAATATCTGGTGCGGGATTATCTCCATATCAAATGGCGCGTCCATTTTTGGTTGGCGCTTTCTTAATAGGCGTATTTGCAACCACAGTTATAAACCCTTATGCGGTTAAATTACGTTCTGGAAATATAAGTTCTGAACACCTTAAATTAGTCGATGGCAAAATATGGGTTCGTGATAAATTCAATGATGAATACACCACACTAATATCTAAAAATATGACTCAGGACAAACAAAATCTTGTCTTTCATGATGCAATCATTTTTGTCAAAGATTCAAAATTTAAATTAACTAATCGCATTGAAACAAAGCAAGTCACACTTTCAGAAAACGGACTAAAAACTTTAAATGCGAATATATTCAACACAAATGGACAGCCAAGTACGGGCACATGGCACAAAAAAACACAAATAACCCCAAGAACCGTCCTTGATCGATACCTGCAACCCGATCAAATTTCTTTTTGGCAACTACCACAATTTATAAAAAAGATGTCAAAAATTGGAATTCCTGTACGTGGTCATATCATTCAATTTTGGACATTGCTCTTTTTGCCACTAAGCATGGTGGCCATGGCAACACTTGGTGTCGCATTTTCCCAAACTCACCAACGAAGAAATCACAGTTTTGGTGCAAAATTTGGTATTGGAATACTAACTTGTTTTGTTTTATACTTCTTGTTGAATATATTTACGGCACTTGGGTCAAACGGAACACTTCCACCGTTGCTTGCGATTATCGCACCACCATTAATAATTATTGCGGCCGCCGGTGTATTTATTGCTGGATTTGATACGATATAACAACCAACAAAGGAAATTAAAATGCCTCTGCGTAAAAAAAATTCAAAG
Organism: Alphaproteobacteria bacterium; assembly: GCA_017962125.1. Lineage (GTDB taxonomy): Bacteria > Pseudomonadota > Alphaproteobacteria > Rs-D84 > Rs-D84 > Enterousia. The sequence continues at coordinate 69,167 of JAGCVZ010000002.1, read as the reverse complement.
ATGTGGAAAATTATCATGTGGATTCTTATCATCATCCTGGTGATTTTGATGATAATATATTTTCCACCAACCAATAATGTAACCGAAGTTGTGTTATATCAATGATGAATTACATTGACATATTCTTAGAAGCACTTTCTGCAGAAAAAGGACGCAGCAAAAACACCTTAACAAGTTACGCCAACGATTTACGCATGGCGGACAGTGCGATAGACGGCGGTTTAATAAAAGCAACCGAACAAGATATTCAAAAATATCTTGGTGAAATTAATGCATGTCCAACATCTATTGCGCGCAAAGCCAGCGCACTACGCGGATTCTATAAATTTTTAATGTTAGAACACATAATAACCAAGAACCCCACAACCAACTTGGAATTACCCAAACGCACCAAACCACTACCTAAATTATTAACAACCAACGAAATCGAATTACTTATATCTTCTGCGGGTGACGTACGAAATGCAACGCGTCTGCGCGCAATGATAGAATTGATTTATGCATCTGGACTGCGTGTATCCGAACTGTGCGAATTACAAATGACCGCACTCTTGGGTGATAGACTTTTAATACATGGCAAAGGTGCAAAAGAACGAATTGTGCCAATGCATGCCGAAGCGCAAACTGCGTTAACACGTTGGCTACGAATGCGCGATGACGATGAATCAAAATATGTATTTCCATCGCATAGTGCATCTGGACATATCACGCGTGACGGTTTTTTTAAAATACTAAAAAAGTGTGCAACACTCGCGGGGATTTCGCCTTCACGTGTTGGTCCACATGTTCTGCGACATTCCTTTGCGTCCCATTTATTATCACATGGCGCAAACCTAAGGGCAATACAAACAATGCTTGGACACGAAGATATATCAACAACACAAATATATACACATGTGTTACCAGAGAAATTACAACAAGTTGTTGAACAACACCACCCACTTTCAGAAACCAAAGGATGCAAGCATGATTAAAAAATGTGATTTTCCAGGTTGCACTAAAGCGGGCACTTGCCGCGCACCAAAAACACGCGACCTAAAAGAATACTGGTGCTTTTGTAAAGAACACGCCGCCGAATACAATAAAAATTGGAACTATTATGCAAACATGTCTGCTGATGAAATCGAAGAAGATTGGGAAAAACAAACTTTTGGTAGCCCGATTGGCAAACGTTCATCCCAAGATAGCGCCGATTACATAAAATTCCTTAATGACTTTATTAGTGGCCGTTCTACATTCGATAAAATGCCACCAAAAAAATCTTTGCCATCATCAATTATTGCGGCATTCAAAACGCTTGAGTTGCCGATTACCGCATCATGGCGCGAAATTGGGGCAAAATATCGTGCGCTTGCAAAGAAACACCACCCAGACACAGCGAAAAATTCCGATTCAACCGGCACCGAATTTGCAAAAATTTCCGCCGCATATCAAACACTAAAAAAGCATTTCGGCAAACAATAATTTTTTATGGCACATTTATCATACTTGTGTTATGTTATAATCCACAAAAAGGATTTTTTACATGTATGACGTTATTATTTTAGGTTCTGGGCCAGCCGGATTGACCGCGGCATTATATTGCGGACGCGCAAACAAAAACACTCTTGTTATGGGGGGTGATACACTTGGGGGACAAACCGCGGGAATTGCAACACTTGAAAATTACCCAGGATTTAAAGGTTCTGGATTCGAACTTATTCAATTTATGAAGTCCCAGGCGGAATCTTTCGGTGCAAAAATTGAAATGAACACTGTTTCTCATATTGAAAATGGCGAAAACAATACGTTTACACTGACTGATACACACGGAAAAAAATACGACGCGCGCGCCGTTATTTTGGCGACGGGGGCCAGTCCCCGAAAACTTGAAATCGCCGGTGCACGCGAATTCTTTGGTCGTGGCGTTTCGTATTGCGCAACATGTGATGGATTTTTCTATAGCGGGAAAACAGTTCTTGTTATCGGTGGCGGAAACACCGCGTTGAATGATGCATTGTATTTGGCGGATATTGCAAAAACCGTAAAAATCGTTTATCGCAAATCTGCATTTACCCGCGCCGAAGCAATCATTCGCGACCGCGTTGCGGAAAAGCCTAATATTGAATGTGTTTTTAACACTGAATTAAAATCTATATCCGCGCGACCAAATTCCGAAAGTGGCGAGCTTGTTGCAACAACAACAAATAACGAACAAATAATTTGTGACGGAATTTTTGTTGCGATTGGGCACGAAGCAAACACCGATTATCTAAGCGAGGATATAAAGCGCGATGACCTTGGAAGACTTGCACCGGAAAACCTGCCACAGGGGATGTTTGTCGCGGGTGATGTTCATTCGAATATAAAAATGCAAATTGCAACGGCGGTCGGCACAGGCTGTACTGCAGCGATGGACGCAATCGCATACCTTAATGCAAACGCACAATAAAAAGGATAAAAAATGTTGGATATGAAATTTATTCGTGAAAACCCAGATGTCGTAAAGAACGCATGTCGCGTAAAAAACTTTCCGGATGTTGTCGATGACATTTTATCCCTCGATGTGCGCGTTCGCGAATTAAAGACAATCACACAAACGAAAACCGCAGAAAAGAATAAAATTTCGCGCGAAATTCCAACCGCAACAGACAAGGCACCATTGATTGCAAAATCAAAACAAATCGGCATCGAGATTGCAAATGATTTGGCAGAACTTGCAGAAAAAGAAGCAAAGTTAAACGACCTTTTGCACCGCGTTCCACAAATTCCGTCAAGCGATGCACCCATTGGCGCAGACGATTCCGCCAATGTGGAAGTGCGCCGGGTCGGCACACCACGCAAATTCGATTTCACGCCACGGCCCCAGTGGGAATTGTTGGATATGAACGGATGGTGGATGCCAGAAAAAATCGCAGAAATTTGTGGCACACGCACATATTGTCTGTGTGGTGAATTGGCAGAATTATCACTAGCAATTCAAACATATGTAATTCAAAAATTGATTAGTAAAGGTTTCAAATATATTGAATGTCCACCTGTTACGAAACCACAAACTATATTCAATGCAGGCCATTTCATGGGTTCGGATTTGTCGGTTATGAATGATGATGTTTTCATGCTGGCGGAAACAGACCGTTGTTTGGCGGGAACCGCAGAAATAATTTTAAACTCTATGCATGCTGATGAAATTTTACCTGAAAACAAATTACCAATAAAATATGCTGGATTTTCCACATGTTTCCGTAAAGAGGCGGGTGCCGCTGGTCGCGACACACGCGGACTGGTTCGTTTTCACCATTTTGACAAAGTGGAACAATATATTTTCTGTCGTCCCGAAGAAAGCGACGAAATGCATGAATTTTTGTTAAACAACCTGTGCGAAGTTGTGGGCGATTTTGAATTACCATATCGCGTAATTGCAAATTCCACCGGCGACATGGGTTTTAACAAAGTAAAAATGAACGACGTCGAAGCATGGTTCCCATCAGAAAATGCGTATCGGGAATTGGGTTCTTGTTCATCGATTGGTCAGTTCCAGGCACGCCGCACCAACACACGCTATCGCGAAAACGCAACAGGCGAAGTAAAATTTGTTGCGACATTAAACAATACTGGAATCGCCGTGCCCCGTGCATTGGTACCAATAATTGAAAACCACCAAAACGCCGATGGTTCTGTGAACATTCCGAAAAAACTCCAACCGTTAATGGGCGGGCGAACAAAAATTGGTGGAAAGCACTAAAAAACAACCGCCCAAATGGGCGGTATCTTTATTTCTTGTGACACAACATAGAATCACGTAATTTCTGCATCAGATTTCGTGCAACATATGGAATCATACCACCTGTCATCTCTATGGAATCACGTTTAAACAAACGCATTGCATTGATTGCTTCTTGTTTTGATTTATATTTACATTCATATTTAGAATTGTCCGATTCAGTATAGTGTATAATATAATCACGCATGCAAATCATTATATCATAAACACTTTGTGCGGCGCGTTCATCCACATTAACTAATGGGTAGTCACTTCGCACAAAAAAGCTTAACTTTTCAGTATTTTTATCAAACTCTTTCCCCGGCTTACAATACATACGAGGATTGTTCGCAACACTTTTTAAAAACACTACATATTGCCTGCAAATAGCGTAATTTTGCGGATCAACCCTTTTTGATTTTTTATCTAACACAGAATACAAAAGTTGCAAACTTTCTTTGACATCCTGTTCAAAACTATCGTTTAAATTTTTTCCCATTTTTACTACCTTTTTTTGTTAAGCCTTGCAACACATTCTGAAAGGTCACACCGTGTCATAAAATGCGATTCCGACAAGAACAAATCTTTCAAACCAATAAACATTTCACCACCAATTTTCAAATTTATCACTTTAACAGAACGCATAATTTCCTGTTCGCTTTTCGAAACATCTAAACCTTGTGCTTTTGAGTTAACATATTGTTTGACAGCGTTAAAGAATTTTTCTGCAACTTGGCGCATATTGTAATCTAAATTCATCAATCCAACCGCGCTCATCCAACCATAATTCGCCCCAAGATAGTACTGTTCACTTTCGATGTTAGCGCCAACACGCAAAGTATCTAGTTCTTTGATAAACTCTTTATATTTCTCTTCGGATATTTTGTCTTTAATCTTTTCCAATTTTATTTCATAAAACTTTGTAAGTTTTTCGACCGTATCAGAAATAGTTGCAACATAATCAATTGGTCTTTGTTTTGAATTTTCCTCTAATGTTTGGTTTTTTTCACCAATTTTTGCATAAAGTTTCTCTATTGCCGTATCCACTTTCTGTTCATCAGTATCATAGACCCCGAATTTACCTTGCTTGTGCACCATATATTCCCGAGCCGCATTGAAAAATGGTCTTGCTACTTTGTTGCACACATCCCTATCCAGACTATACACTTGCATGGTTATCTTATACCAGCCATAGTTTATATACCAATTCACATCATTGGCACTATCATGCATCTCCTTTGCATCCTTATACATCTGTTCACACATATCCGCAGAATATTTCCCCGCATTCTGTATAAGCTTAGTCTGATAATAATTCGCGATTCTATGAGTTGCATCCGCAATCATCTTGTCATAATTCTTTGGCATCTTTAATCCTTTGGCTCAGCCCGGACGATTTTACTCCAAAATTTTGACAAAATCAAATTTTTTATTTGAAAAATCCAAAATATAGTGTAATCTATGCTCTTAGGGCAAAAAAGGCTAAAACATGAAGATTCGTAATATTGCTATTATTGCGCACGTTGACCATGGAAAAACAACCTTGGTTGATAACATGCTGAAACAGGCGGGAACGTTCCGCGAAAATGAGCACGTTGAAGACCGCGTTATGGACAGTGGGGACATTGAACGCGAACGCGGAATCACTATTTCCGCAAAGCCAACATCGGTTTTGTGGCATGATTACAAAATAAACATTGTGGATACACCGGGTCACGCAGACTTTGGTGGCGAAGTAGAACGTATTTTATCAATGGTTGACGGTGTTGTACTGCTTGTTGACAGTGCCGAAGGCCCCCTGCCCCAAACAAAATTCGTATTATCCAAGGCATTAAAATTAGGACTGCGTCCTATTGTTTGCATTAACAAGGTTGACCGCAACGATGCACGCCCAGACGAAGTTTTATCCGAAACATTTGACCTGTTTGATAAACTTGGCGCGGACGATGCGCAACTTGATTTTCCATATTTATACGCGGTTGGGCGCGACGGTTGGGCGGTACGCGATTTGAATGACGAACACAAAGATTTAACCCCACTGTTCCAATTGATTGTTGACCATGTGCCGGCACCGGATTGCAATTGCTCGCGCTGTCAACTGGACGCACCATTCACTATGCTTGCAACAACTTTGGAATCAGACCCGTATGTAGGGCGCATTTTAACGGGAAAAATTGAATCTGGGACTGTGCACGTTGGGCAAAGTGTAAAGGCAATAAATATGCAGGGCGAATTTATAGAAAACGCCAAAATCACGAAAATTATTGAACATCGTGGAATTGAAAAAATTTCCCGTGAAAGCGCATCAGCAGGCGACATTGTCGTTGTTGCCGGGTTCAGCAAAGCAACTGTGGCGGACACGCTCTGCGCTCCCGAAGTTACAGAACCAATTCCGGCGATGCCCATTGATCCCCCAACCCTTACCATGACGTTTTTCGTGAACACATCACCACTTGCTGGAAAAAGCGGTAAAAAACTTACATCGCGCATGATTGGCGAACGTTTATTCAAAGAGGCCGAAACGAATATCGCACTAAAAGTCACACAAAGTGAAAACAAAGAATCTTTCGAAGTTTCCGGTCGTGGCGAATTACAACTTGGAATTTTAATCGAAACGATGCGTCGCGAAGGTTTTGAACTTTCGGTGTCGCGTCCACGCGTTGTTATGCACACTGGAGAAAACGGCGAAACTTTGGAACCAATCGAAGAAGTCGTTGTTGACGTTGATGATGAATTCAGTGGCGTTGTTATTGAAAAAATGACCAAGCGCAAGGCAACGATTACCGAAATGAAGGCGTCCGGTGGCGGAAAAACACGTATTGTTTTTTCTGCACCATCACGCGGACTTATCGGATACCTTTCGGAATTCAGAACCGATACACGTGGCACAGGGATTATGAATCGCGTGTTTGATAAATACGGTCCATATCGCGGTCCAATTGTTCAATATCGTCCAGGTGTTTTGGTTTCTATGGAAAATGGTGTAACGGCAACATACGCATTGCATAACCTTGAACCGCGCGGTGTCCTATTTGTTGGCCCTCAAACCGAGGTTTATTCTGGTATGATTATCGGCGAACACAGCAAAGAAAACGACTTGGAAGTAAATCCAATAAAGGGTAAAGAACTTACCAACGTCCGCAGTGTAACGGCCGATGAAAAATTGTTCCTTGCACCGCCACGTAAAATGTCATTAGAAGAAGCGTTGTCATACATCCAAGACGATGAATTAGTAGAAGTAACGCCCGCAACAATCCGCCTGCGCAAGAAAGAATTAGACAGCGGAAAGCGTAAAAAACTCGCCCGCGGAAAAGATGAAACATTATAGAAACAAATATCCGCCAAGCCAATGGCGGTTTTTGTTTGTGTTAAAAATCTTTTATGTTTATAATGACATACATGCAGAGGATTAATCGCATCTTTTTAATCGCGGGTTACGACAAAAACGGAAAAATCAATCCCGCGCTTTTGCACCAGGTTCGTGAACTTTCACAACATGGCGATTGTGTCTTGGTGATGGATTCTGATTGCGATGAATCTGAAATTGCAAAGATTAAACCATACTGTCTTTATGTTGCCGCGACGCGTCATGGTGAATATGATTTTGGTTCGTATAAACGCGCATTTATTTGGGCAACCGAAAACACAGATTTATCAAGTTATGATTTTATGTATATGGTGAACGACAGCGTATACGGTCCATTGTTTGATATTGAACCGTACTTACATAAAATGGAATCTTTTGGTACCGATGCATTCGGTATGGTCAAAAAAACCGGCGGAAGATTCGAACATATTCAGTCTTGGTTTATCGGCATGACACCAAAGATTTTCTTATCACAATGGTTTAATAGATTTATCACTTCGGTAAAAAAAGTAAAATATAAAACCATGGTAACCGCACTTTACGAAAACGGTTTTACACGATTGTTAAACAAATACAATATTGAATGGTGCTGCTTGTACAACATATTTAACCGTGGCATTTATAACCGTATAAAACATCTATATCTAATTAAAATGCCATTTATGAAAAAATTAGCATGGACTCGTCATTATGGGTCTTTTGGTCGACAGATTTTATTTGTTTTGAACAGATTACAACCATCTTTGCGCAATGATATTTTAGCATCCGCACGTATGACATGGGGCGATGAATATATTGATTGGCTTTTAACAAGAAACATTGTTAAAATAATACTAAGAAAAATAAAATATACAATATCGAGGATAATGTGCAAAAAACACAAATAAAAAAAATTGCCGCCATAACGATGGCACGAAATGATGAATTTTTTTTAAGCAAATGGGTTGATTATTATGGGCGCGAACTAGGCAAAGAAAATCTTTATATTATCCTTGATGGCACCGATCAAAACGAACCAAAAAATTCAGACGGTGTAAATATAATAAAATTACCACATACCGATATGTCACGCATCGCTGGCGATAAATACAGAATTGGAAAAATATCAGATTTAGCAAACGAACTTTTCAAAACTTACGACATTGTTATTGGTTGCGATAGTGATGAATTTTTGATTGTTGACCCAACCGCAAAAAAATCTTTGCGCGAATATTTATCATGGATAAGAATCAAAACAACAGTTTCCGGAATCGGACTCGACATCGGACAAAATATGAAAACCGAAAAACCACTCAACCAATCGAAACCGATGCTGTCACAACGCGAATACGCCCTACTTTCAACCCGTTATACAAAACCGGTTGTACTGTCGCGACCGGCCCGTTGGGGCAGTGGGTTTCATCATGTACACCACCACAATTTCCACATTGATAAAAATTTATATCTGCTTCACTTTGGCGCAGTTGATATGAATATGCTAATTAAAAAAGCGGAAAAACGTGGCATCGATTGGGTAAATCATCTTCGCCGGCGTGGGAATGGAACGATAAATTTAACCACAACAAAAACTGCACATGGCGAATGTTATATAAAAACCGCCCGCATCATGCAACGCATATTCCGTCCAATCTATGCGCCTGGAAAACCAGGAATGATGGGAATAAAATGGGTTGTAAAAATTCCGAACCGTTTTAAAACTATTGCGATATAAATTTTTCTATGCGATGTTTATATTTTTTTGCGCGCATCCTTATCGGGTTCTCAAGCATGCCCATATTGTGCATTTCTATGAACATATTTTTTATTCGCGCAGTATCTTTTTTATTATCCACACGTGCCGCCAAACGTTTCATCGTAATTATAAAAGGCCACAAAAATTCCGCATTAAACCAGCGTGTCTCTTTTTGTGTTGCAACATCAGTACACAGAATATACGCATGCTTTAATCCGGCAAAAACACATTCTATCATAAACATTGCTTTTGATGTATGTAGACTTGATGTCGCATTTGGCACATAGAAATAAAGCGGTGCATCCAATATAACAGTTCGTGGTCGCGCAAACATAATGTCCACCCACCATGGAAAATCTTCAATAATTATTCCCGGTATAAACTTATATTTTTGCGCCAAATCATGCTTTAACATTTTCAATACAGGATAACATTTTTTGACCCTAAATCTACCCAACGCGTGTTCTCGTTCAGTTGCATATTTTAGTATAAAATCAGTTACAATATGTGGTATTTTTTTCACATCATATTTTTTATTGTAAGAATCAGGTACAAAATTTGAAATATCAGCGCCGGTCACCAACATTTTTTCCATTTGTTTTCGCGCCACATTATCAAACCTAAACACAACCATATCTGCATCATTATCTATCGCCGATTGATAGAGTATTTCCAATGCTTGCGGATGAATAAAATCATCACTATCAAGATACATTACAAATTCGCCAGTCGCCGTTTCAGTTCCAACATTGCGCGCATCCGATTGACCACCGTTTTTTTTATGCAAAACAAAGAACCTTCTATCTTTTCGCGCGTATTCTTCGGCAATTTCCCCAGATTTATCTTGGGACCCATCGTCCACACAAATCGCCTGCCAATCCGAAAATGTTTGATTTTGTACACTATCCAAACACCGTCGCAAATACTTTTCGACATTATATATTGGAATTATTATCGATATTTTTGGTGACACCTAACACACCCCAACAAAAGAATAAATTTTATTTCGCAATTCAAACCAATCATTTGGCACAGAATCAAACACACCCATATTTTTCAAACCTGCAAATGTTTCACGTGCAACTTTTAATTCATCATCAGTCTTCAAATATTTTATTTTTCTAAAAGCCCAATTTACAAAATACCACATAAATTGTTCTTGCCATTTCTTCATTTGATAATCGGTTGCAGATTTTTTATAAACGCTGTATGCGCCAGAAATCCCCGTACAGAGCGATTGCATAATGCGTAATTGTTTCGCCGAAAGCACAATTCCACCAAAGTTCGGTATATAATAATAAAGTGGCAAATTAATAATTGTCACACGCGGATTTTTTAACATAACCTCACTCCACCACGGAAAATCTTCAAACAAAATTCCTTTGATAAACGGTATGTCCGAAATCAATTCCCGCCGATACATATTTTTCCAAACCTGACAATGTTTAATTAGCCACTTGCGCTTTTTATTCATCATATTATGCGCACGTTCCGTTGCATATTCGAACACATCATCAGTTACAAGTGATTTTATTTTTTTCAGATTATATTTTTTTCTAATTCCAAATGGCCGAACATTATCAGTATTCAAACCTAACTTGTGATACACCATCAATTGCGGCCGATAAAATCTATCATAAGTATACGCCACAATATCCGCATTATCACGCTGCGCCATCGCATACGCAATTTCCATTGTTTGCGGATGAATAAAATCATCACTATCCAAAAACATAACATATTCGCCTTTTGCATACGGCATACCGGCATTACGCGCATCAGATAAACCACCATTTTCCTTATGAACAACTACAAACCGCTTATCGCGTGCCGCATATTCTTCGGCAATTTCCCCAGATTTATCAGGCGACCCATCATCCACACAAATTGCCTGCCAATCTGAAAAAGTCTGATTTTGCACGCTGTCCAGACACCGCCGCAAATACTTTTCGACATTATACATTGGAATTATTATTGATATTTTTGGCATATTTTAATTCCTACATTTTATTTATCATTACATCGCCAAACGACCCCGGCACCAGTTTATCCGCCCTACGATAAGTCAATTTTTGAAAAAACGCGCCAGATGTAACACGGTCAAAAGTGTCCTTATCAAAAGGCTTATCCCTATAGTCCCACCAAAGCGTATGCGTTGGATCTTGGTCAACATGCGGCATTTCTGCAAAATATTTTTTTGCACGTGCATCATTTTGCACCAAAGTTTTGAATAACAATTGATGCATAAAGTAATCAAAATTATGATTTTCATGCATCCAGTAATCAAGTATCATCGCCCGCCATGCATCCAACAAATATGCACCTTTGCGCGCACGAATAAAACAGTTCTGCATAAAACTATATGGACTACCAACATGCTGACCTGCTAAATAAACAAAGAAATCTTGTTCAACAATCCAATCTGGAATTGGCGCGGTTGCAAAGCCAGTCGAATCGAGCCAAAAACCACCATGCTCGTAAAGTAATTCCACGCGACAAATATCTGCAAAATGTGCGCGCGCAATTTTACCTGCACGATATTTATCAATAATTTCCTGTGGCAAAGTAATATAATCAAGAACTGAATTTTCATCCAAAACAACCAATTCTTGCTTGCAACACCGGCGAACGCTTCGAAAACAAGCCTTTACCAAATCGGGTGCATTTTCTTCCCCCTGAAGCCAAAGTGTAAAAATTTTCTCATCTTTATCATTTTTTACAATTTTCCTTTCGGGAATCGCCGCCGCAGCCGGCAGATAGCGTTTGAAATAATCTGGAATTATTTTTGATATAACATCACTGCGCACCGCACGCCGATGCTCACGCGAACGCCACAGCCAATTAAACACATGCCCCCGAATTACAACACGTGTCATAGCCCACATTTTAGCTATATTCATTCCTTTTCCTTTTGGTCAAAATATCCGGGCGACAAACGCCGCCCGAACAATTTACTCTTCCGTCACAACTTCATCAGTTTCTTCTGACGGCCCGGTTGTCATCTCTTCGGCAATACCACCCGCACGCGCCATAATTTTATCAAGCAATTCGGCTTGCGCCTCTGGGTGATCTTTCAACCATTGACGCGCGTTCGCCTCGCCCTGGCCTATGCGTTCATTATTGTACGAATAGAAACTGCCCGCCTTGTCGATAAAGTCATATTTCACACCCATATCCAAGATTTCACTTATGCGCGAAATGCCTTCACCATACATAATTTTGAAATCCACAGTCCGAAAAGGTGGCGCAACTTTATTTTTCACAACCTTGACCCGTGTTTCATTTCCAATAACGTTTTCCTTGTCTTTAATAGCACCTGTGCGACGAATATCCAACCGCACCGAAGCATAGAATTTTAGCGCATTGCCACCACTGGTTGTTTCTGGATTTCCAAACATCACACCAATCTTCATACGAATCTGATTGATAAAGATAAGCAAAGTATTACTACGTGACACAGACCCTGCGAGTTTTTTCAGCGATTGACTCATCAGTCGCGCAGTCGTTCCAACAAAACTATCACCGATGTTGCCTTCCAATTCTGCCTTTGGCACCAATGCCGCAACCGAATCGATAACAACAACATCAACCGCGCCAGATTTGATAAGCGTATCCGCGATTTCCAACGCCTGTTCACCCGAATCAGGTTGCGATATAATAAGGTTTGCAACATCAACCCCTAACTTTTTTGCATAACTTGGGTCCAAAGCATTTTCCGCATCAATATAGGCGCACGTACCACCTTTCTTTTGCGCTTCGGCCACCGCGTGCAACGCAAGTGTTGTTTTTCCCGAACTTTCCGGGCCATAGATTTCAACGATTCGCCCACGCGGATAACCACCGATACCAAGAGCAATATCTAACCCCAGTGACCCCGAAGAAATCGCTTCTATATTCTGTTGGGACCCATCGCCCATTTTCATAATTGCTTCTTTACCAAATTGTTTTTGAATTTGTGCAAGCGCCGATTCAAGTGCCGGATTTTTAGTACCAGTTGTAGCGGCCGCTGTTTCTTTCTTCGCCATAATAACTTCCTTTGTTTGCATATGGATAATACAAGCAAAAAAACCACTATGCAATTTATTTTTTATTCATCAAAACCAACGCTGAAATCATACCCATTGCGGCCGTCACCCACCAAACCGCCGCTGTTGTTCCAAAGGCCGCAATACATGCCGCGCCAATTACGGGCGTAATTACACTTGGCAAATTGCAACTTGTGCGGAATACACCATAAAACTTTGTTTGTTGTGCCGGCTTTGTCCCGTCAAAAAACAACAAATCATGCACTGGTTCCATCAGTGCGCCTGAAATCTGCCACAAAACAAATATGGCAAGCAGAGGCAATCCTGTTGCAAATGTTGCCCAAACAGAAAACGCAGCGAACGAACCGAACCCTAAAATCAACCAAATACTTTTTCCGAATCGCCGGACCAAATGCCCCATAATTTCCGACAAAATCAAATACGGCACAATACCAAAACTTAAAACCAATCCCAATGTATCCTTGGTAAATCCGGCCTCTATCACCACAATCGGCACATACAAAAGACGCATCGCCCGCAACGAATAATATCCAAAATTCACGATATACGCGCGCTTCATTCCCGATGTTTTGAAAAAATTCATCGTGTTGCGCCAAAGTGCGCGCACCGTCCGTCGCGGACTTACCGGTTTTATAACTTTGTCTTCTTGGGTTAAATGAAAATACCTAAAAAACACCGAGGCACCAAAGTAAATCGCCGATGATAAAAAGAACGCCGACCGATTACCGAATCGGGTCGCAACAATCACCGCCAACATCGGTGCGAACAGTGCACCAACATTCCCCCACAAATGATATCGCGAATTTAGCCGCGCCATACCAACATCACGTGAAAAATCTGACATAAACAGTGGCACCAACATCGCGGTAAGCGTGATTGCAAAGCCACTGGTGTAATCCAAAACAATAAACGTTCGTGGCAACACGGAAAAACCCATCATCGCATAGCACACAACCAACATTAACAGTGCGAAATAGAAAACCTTGGTCTTGGAAAATTGGCGAAAAATCTCATGCGCAAAAAGCGCAACGACCATACAAAACACAGAATAAATCGCAACATAAACGCCGACAATCGCGGAATTCATAAAGATTTCCAGAATAACCAACGAATAAACAGCATTATAAATACCATCGGCAAATCCGGTAAAAATACCAAGATTCGCGAAAGAAAACCCACTAAGCGAACTTCGCATAGAGATATATTTATCTTTGGCCATTAAACTAACTTTCCCCCCTACCCTGATAAATATATCACAAAAACGACCGAAACGCAAAAAGTGGTTAGTAGTATCTGGAATAAATCCGCAATTACGAAAAAATTCCAGAGTCCACTAACCACTAACACTAAGAAACGCACCTTTCGGTGCGTTTTAACTATTTTGCTTCGGCTTGCTTTTGATTACGCTTTTCATACAAATCTGCGAAGTCAACCATCTGCATTGCGAACGGTGGGAACCCGGATTCAGCGGTCAAACGTGTAACCAATGCACGCACCGCCGGGAACAACAATGTCGGCACATCAATAAGCAACGTACGCTTTTTCTTTTCTTCGTCTTTTTCTTCTTCCATCTGCACCAAACCTGAATATGTTGCCTCTATTAAAAATATAGATTTTGAATCAGCCTTTAATTTAGAATGAATTTTTGTAATCAAATCAACCATAAACAAGTTCTTTTCTGAACCCTTGACCTGCATATCTATATTGATTTCCAATTCGGCCTGACCATTATCTTGTTTAAAGAATAAATCCGGCACGTTTGGGCTTTCAAAAGAAATGTCTTTCAAAAATTGAGATATAATATTGAACTTAGCCATGCGATTGCTCCTTTTTTTATGACTCGTTTTGTGATAATATAGCATCAAAGGGAAAATTTACAAGGGGGGAGGTAAAAAAAATGACAATAAACATTATAAAACTAATAAACCGGGGCTTTTTACTGGCCATCACAGGTGTAATTTTAGCATCTTGCGACGTTTCTACACCAACGCACACAGGCGATAATTCAACCATTCCATCTGAGAATCTTAAAAGAGTATCCTATTCCGACCTGCCAGGATGGCGCGACGACGATGTTAGATACGCACTCCAAGCTTTCCGCAATTCTTGTAAAGCCAAAATTCAATACAAAGGTCGCATAATACCTGACCGCTCATTATTTGAAGAAAAATGCAACATGTTACCCAGCGCCAGTGCCAGTAACGAAACTGTCCGCGCTTGGTTCGAATCACATTTTCAACCATATAAAATTTATAATGACAACGGAACACCCAAAGGAACATTTACTGGGTATTATTCACCAGTAATACCAGCATGCCGTACAAAAACCGCCGAATGCAATGAACCTTTGATGGGTGTTCCAGCAAACGGTCAGAATTTTCGTGGCGTACCAAAGGAAAAAATAGTAAAAGACAAAATCGGTAAAGTCCTGTATTGGGCAAACATTGTCGATGTTCAAAATATACAAATCCAAGGTAGCGGCATGTTAAAACTTGATGACGGCAAAATGGTAAAATTAAACTTTGCGGCCGTTAACGATATGCCTTTCAAGTCGATTGGCGAACAACTACGCAACCGTGGCATAAAACCCGAAGGCGGATATTCTGCGGATGCGGTTTGGAAACATTTAAAGAAAAATCCGAAACTCGCACGCGAAGTAATCTATAATAATCCGAGATATGTATATTTCTATGAATCTGTACCACCAGATGTAATTGGAAAACTTGGAACACCTCTTTCAAAAATACGCAGTATCGCGATGGACGATTCGCTGTATACGTTGGGTTTGCCCGTATACATCGATACAAACCTTTCGAACGGACAGAAATTTAGACGCCTTATGATTGCCCAAGATACTGGCAGTGCGATACGCGGTTTCGTACGCGCCGACATATTCTTTGGCAAAGGCGACGAAGCGTATCAATACGCACACGGTCAACATGCCCAGGGCGAAATGTATATCCTTATGCCGAAAGAATATGTCTATGTCAAACCAAAATAAAAACGATTTTTCCAAACGCACAAAACGTCCACAAACCATTGCGGGCGCACTTGGGGGATTGCTAAAAATTTTCGGTGTGCGCGCATCTGATTCTGATTTGGTGGCACGTTGGCCGGAAATAATCGGCCCGGAAATTTCGAATCTTGCCGACATCTGTGCGGTAAAAAAAATGCGTGATGGAACATACAATATCGTATTGCGACCACGAAATCCGGCGTATACATTAAATTTGTCCTATATGGTTCCAGATATCACAAAGAAAATAAATAAATACTTTGGCACAGAATGTGTCGGTAAAATAAGTTTCAGGAAATAGCAAAATGACGAAACGAATACTCGGAATTGACCCCGGACTTTTACATACTGGATGGGCAATCATCGACACAAACGGCAACGAAAGAAAATATGTGGCGAGTGGTGTGATTTTACCAAAGAAAACCGGTGCACTGCCCGAACGGCTTGCAATTATATTCAATGGTGTCACAAAACTTTGCGAAACATTTTCACCCGACGAATGCAGCATGGAAATAACGTTCGTGAACAAAAACCCAACAACAACACTGATTCTGGGGCATGCGCGCGCGGCGGCAATGGTCGCGGTTTCCGTGCGTGATATTCCGGTGTTCGAATACGAACCAAACAAAGTAAAAAAAATTCTAACCGGCGCGGGTCATGCGGATAAAACCGCGGTCGATAAAATGGTGCGAATTTTATTGCCCGCGGCGAACCCCAAAACCGCGGACGAAAGCGATGCCATCGCAATCGCCCTTGCCCACGCCAACACAACAAGATTTGAAAAGTTTATAAAATAATAGGACGCATCATGTCAGAATTTATTAAACCCGAACAAATTATCGTTGATGATTTTGTATTAAAACAAATTCCAGGAACACCGAAATTTGCAAAAGAAATTTACGACATATTCACAACCGATTCGGCTACATTCAAACACTGGTTCGACGGGGACATGTGGAAATCCGTTGACGAAGTAGAAAGATATTATTACGACAAGTCACAAAACAACGACCCACGATGGAAATACGCCATGTACGGCATTTTCAGAAACAATGAATTATTAGGCGAAATTGGTCTTTCTGGCATAGACACAAAAAATCAAACCGGTGAAATTGGTTATTGGTTAAAAAAATCTGCACGCGGACAAGGGATTGTGGATAAAATAATGCCAACAATAGAAGAACTAGGATTTGAAAAATTTAATTTGCGAAAAATAAATATCTGGTGCGACAACGATAATATCGCTTCATACAGAAACGCCGAAAAAAACGGATATAAACTCGAAGGCATTCAACGTGAACGCAAATTGTGGTCGGATGGTTCCGTGCACAGCACTGCAATGTTTGGAAAATTAAAATCAGAATATAAAAAAACTTTATAATACATGCCATCAAGTAAAGAATTTTTAGACTTCATCCTTACGCAATTATCCACACTATCGGACATAACGTACCGCGCAATGATGGGCGAATACATTATTTACTATCACGGGAAAATCATCGGCGGAATTTATGATAACAGATTCTTGGTCAAGCCAACCGCGGCGGCACAAAGAATTATTCCAAACGCAACAATGGAAACCCCATACCCCGGCGCAAAACCGATGATGATGATACCCGACATCGAAGATACCGAATTATTGGTAAAATTATTCAATGAGATGTATGAAGAATTGTAAAAAAACGCGGGGCAACGCCCCGCACTAACACTAATTACGCCGCACAAATAAATACTTTTTGCAAAATTTATCAGTGCGCACGGATATCCAAAAAATTTTGCCAAACCCTGTTGTAAATCGACCAATTATGCCGACGCATATATTCCAACATTTGATCTTTATCCGTATCCGTCAAAGAATATATTTCATGTAAAATTCTATAGTTTAATTTTACATCAATTCCAAATTGTTCTTTAAAAACGATCTGAAATTTTAACGCCCGCGCGACAATATGCGCCGGATTATATTTATGCGGGTTATATACAAACAATTCCGCCGTTTCGATAAAATGCAAAAAGGCCACAGATTCATAAATTTTTCCACCAAGATAAAATAAACTGTTGCAATTAAAATCAAAAGTATTCGCAATAATTGCTTGTGGACTTTTTGTATAATATTGAAAAATATCCACCACACCAACATCACGTAATTCGACCTTGGTTCCGCCGAAAGAATTTTCTTTAACCCCCAAGATATTTTTATTATCGTGAATCACAGGTGCCTTTGGACATACAACATCCCAATCTTTGACACAAAAATTTTTACCAGTTATTGCCGCCAACACCGAATCGCGCACTGCACCACCAACAATACATACGTCGTCCACAGCCAGTCTGTTTGCAATTTTATGTGCAAACGGTGCCAGATTTTGCTCTGCACACCGTTTTGCGTTTTCTAATTCATCAGTTTCAATACTCATTTTATGCTGCGCCGGTGAATACCTTTTGCACGTCGTCGTTGTCGTCCAATGCATCAACCAACTTTTCAACCTTGCCCCAGGTTTCTTCGTCCACATCCATCGGCATATTCGGCACCCATGTCAATTCCGCATTTTCCGGTTCGCCCAAAACATCGGCGATTTTCTTTTGCACATTCATAAAGTCATCTGGCTTAGTCGTGATGACAAATCCTTCTTCGGTTGTCTCTAAATTATCCGCATCCGCGTCCATAATTATTTCCATCATTTCATCTTCGGTTTTGCCAACGGATGCTGGATAGAAAATTTGCCCAACGCGCGTGAACATGAACGCAACACTGCCCTCTTCGCCCATATTGCCACCATGCTTGGAAAAGATATTCCGTACCTCTGGCACAGTGCGCCGCGGGTTATCTGTTAACGCTTCTACTATAATAGGCACCGCACCGGGGCCGTATCCTTCGTACCGCACCGCCACGTAATTTTCGGTATTCGAACCCGATGCCTTGTCAATCGCACGTTTGATATTATCGTTCGGCATAGAATTCTTGCGCGCCTGTAAAATTGCAAGACGAAGCCGCGGATTATTGTCCGGATTTTTATCGCCCAACTTTGCCGCCATAGTGATTTCACGTGCAAGTTTCGTGAACAATCCACTGCGTGCCGCATCGACAAGCCCCTTTTTATGTTGAATGTTGTGCCATTTACTATGTCCGCTCATAATTTGACCTTTTGATTTAATTAGATTAAAATTACCGACAAAGGATAGCAAATGATTGGAAAATTGCAAGGCATTGTTGAACATATTGATGACGGGTTCATTATTCTTATGGTGGGTGGCGTCGGATACAAGGTATATACGCCGGAAAACTTGTGCCACGGCGCGTCGGCGACACTTTGGATTGAAACGGTTGTACGTGAAGACTCGATTCGTTTGTTCGGGTTTTCAACGCTTGCAGCACAAAATTTATTCAACATGCTAAACGGGGTGTCGGGTGTCGGACCAAAGGTCGCAATGGCGATAATGGGCACTATAAAGACCGATACACTGATGACCGCAATCGCAACCGGCGACGCAAAAACAATCGCAACTGCACCGGGTGTTGGGAAAAAGGTTGCAGAAAAAATCATAGTGGAACTTAAATCAAAGGTTGGCGGCGCATCGTTTGCATTTGATACATCCGGCGACACGGGCGCACTGCCCGATTTGCTGGCGGCGTTAGAGGCATTGGGCTATCGCCGCATGGACATAATCGAAATGGCACAAAAACTTGTCGCACAAAATCCTGATGCCAATGTATCAAAACTGGTCCCGATGGCATTAAAAGAAATAAGTGGAAACAGATAAAGATGAATAACAACGATACTATTTTTGCGCTTTCCAGCGGTCGCGGCAAATCCGGGGTTGCAGTAATTCGAATATCCGGAAATGATTTAGAAAAATTCGCAAAAAAAATTATTGGCCGTACGCCAGTACCACGGCACGCATATTTTACAAACTTGCGCGATGATAATGGTGAAATTATCGACCAATGCGTTGTTATTTATTTTGTCGCGCCACACAGTTTCACCGGCACAGACATAATTGAAATTCAGTGCCACGGCGCACCGGCGGTGATAAATAAAATCTTTGAATTTTTACGCGGGCACAATATGCGGGGCGCCACCCCCGGTGAATTTTCGCGTCGTGCATTTTACAACAACAAAATGGATTTGTCCGATGTCGATGGACTTGTTGCGTTGCTTGATGCACAGACGGACAAACAGCGCGCCGCAGCCCTGCGTTCCATGATGGGCGGCGACAGTGCGGTCTATGAAAATTGGCGCGACCAAATGTTGGAAATTTCCGCATACGCCGCCGCAATGACGGACTATGATGCGGACGATTTACCACCTAACATTGCGGACAAGATTTTGGGAAGAATGAAAACGCTCTATACGGCAGTTTCCGGCGCATTGGGCAATTACAAAGTTTCACGTGCGATTATGTGCGGAATAAATATTACAATAGTTGGCGAAACAAATGTCGGAAAATCCTCATTGTTTAATCGTATTGTCGGTTCTGCGCGCGCCATAGTTTCTGATATTCCTGGCACAACGCGCGATGTCGTGTCCGCACAGATGGACATTGACGGATACATGGTGAATTTATCAGATACTGCGGGGCTGCGCGCCACAGTGGATTTTGTGGAACGTATAGGAATCGAAC
The DNA here is from genome assembly GCA_017962125.1 of Alphaproteobacteria bacterium. GTDB lineage: Bacteria > Pseudomonadota > Alphaproteobacteria > Rs-D84 > Rs-D84 > Enterousia. The sequence continues at coordinate 48,641 of JAGCVZ010000002.1, read as the reverse complement.
GCACTAACACAGAAATCGCAAACGCCGATATAGTTTTACATATTGTAAATATCGGTGATTCAATTACACCAATCACAAAAGATGAAATCTTGGTAATAAATAAATCTGACACAATCGATTCGCACGATATACTGGGCGCAATCTATGTTTCGGCCAAGACCGGTGCGGGGTTGCCGGAACTAATGCACGAAATTCGTAACCGAATCGCAGAAATCACAAATAACGGCGAATCGGCGGTAATGATAAACGCCCGCACGTACGATTTACTGGTAACCGCACGCGATGAATTATTTGCGGCATTGAACGATTTTAATGGCGACTATGATATTTTATCAGAACACGTGCGATACGCGGCGGACGCAATTGGTAAAATACTTGGCACCATCGGCACCGCCGAAATCCTTGACAAGACCTTTTCACAATTGTGTTTGGGAAAATAACTAATATGCTTTTTTGCCAAAAATCTCTTCAACCAAAGCATTCATCGCATCATTATATTTCCGTAGTTTTTTGGCTGTTTCCTCATTGCCAAACTGTTCATAAACCCATTTAGCATACGCGTACCAAGCATCATTTTTGCGACATTCTTCCAAATACCAATCCAAACTATCAGGTATCACATGGGCTGGCACCGAGTTTTTTATTTCTTTTCTATTTCTTAGAGTGAAACACATTTCTTTATTCCTTACGCAGCGGATACTTTCCATCAATCAAATTCTGCCGCACAATGTGGTGTTTGACTTTTTGGGTACTGGTTGTTGGCAAATCTTCGGTTGTCATCGCAAAGTGCGTTACCCACTTATAAGACGCAACCTTTTTATTCATCGCCGCAATTGCCGCAGAAAGTTTTTCCATCGTCATATCTTTATCAACACTGAAAACGCCGTATGACACAGTTTTATCTTTCACCTTGTGTTCAAACACCGCGACATTTTTCACGCCGGGAATATTTATGAACAAACCCTCTAATTCATCTGGATAAACATTTTTACCACTGTCCAGAACAATCACCTGTTTCTTGCGACCGGCAAAGTGCAATTCGCCGTTTTTATCCATAGACACCATATCGCCAGTATTAAAGAACCCGCGTTCATCAAAAGCATTTTTATTCGCCTCGTCATTGTTCATATAACCATTAAATACTTGATTACCACGCACCCAAAGGATTCCGACACCGTCTTCGTTCTTGTCGCGAATTTCTACTTCATTATTCGTTGTTGGTCCACCAAAGGCAAACGGTACGCGTTCTTTGCATGGTTTAGAAATACAAATTGGCCCAACTGTTTCAGTCATTCCAAACCCCTGGATAAAACCAAGTCCCAAATCAACAAAGAAATTTTCAATTTCAGGCTTTGTTGCCGCCCCCCCAGCAATTACCAACTTCACGCGCCCACCAAACACATCTAAGACAGGTTTAAATATCAAATCCACCAATTTTCCCAGTCCGACTTTACGCATCCATTTAGAATTCTTTAACACAAACGAAAACAACAACCATTTATGTTTTGCCTTTATCCCGTCAATTATTTTGTTACGAAAAACTTCAAACAAGCGCGGAACCGCCGGAATAACATGTGGTCGATAACGTTTAAAATCAGCCAATATCTCCTTCGGATTAACCGTAGGTTGTAACACAACCCCTGCGCCATACTGCAAAGTTGCAAGAATTTCCACTGCGAAACCAAAAATATGGTACATCGGCAAAAATCCATACATCACATCACCAACTTCGAACCATTGTTTCATATCAAGCAAAGAATTTGCACATTCTATCAAGTTATAATGTGTCAGTGGCACAACCTTAGGCGTTCCTGTGGACCCGGACGTAAAAGACAATGTCGCGATATCAGAATCTTTTACTTTTGCCGGCTTTAATTTTGAATTTATCCCTTCATCCGCACCAGTAATATCAAAGAATTGAAAACCTTCTGTTTTATAAAAGAACGATTTTTCCGCACACACAAATTTGCACTTTGTGATTTTCGTCATATTATCATATTCAAATGGGGTTAAATTCGTATCAAGCAATAACACCGTTCCGCCAAGATACCATATTGCAAACAATGTCATCGGGAATGCCGGGATATTATGCGACAAAATACCAACAACATCACCGGACCGCACCCCCATAGAATGAAGTGTCGCCGCCCGCGCCAAAACCATTTTCATAAAATCCCCGAACGTGACATTTTCACGAACCAGGTAAAGATAATTAGGCCATTTTTTAACCGCACCTTCAAAAAATTGAAACATATTCATGATTCAAAATCCTTGTTGTTTTTCTAATATATTGTAATTATTATATTCATAAAAAGGAAAGATTGCAAACATGAAAATACTGACTGTAAACATAAATTCAATACGCGCCCACGCGGAAACTTTTATCAAAACCCTTGAATCTGGCGAATATGACACCATTTTGGTTCAAGAATTAAAGGTCGAAGATGCCAATTTTCCACATAATATATTTGAAGAATATGGGTATAATATCAAAGTTTTTGGTCAAAAAAGCTGGAACGGGGTTGCAACTTTTTCAAAATTTTCTATTGAAGACACTGTGCGTGGCATACCAAATTATCCCGATGTAAATGCTAGATTTATTGAAACTGTAATAGACGGACATATTCGTGTCATAAATGTATATATGCCAAATGGCGAATCTGAAACATCACCTAAATTTGATTACAAAATCCAATGGATGAAGGCTTTTGGGGAATATATTTCACAATATCTAAATTCACCCGAAGCGGTAATTATCGGTGGCGATTTTAATGTAGCAATCGAAGATCGTGATGTTTGGAAACCTGAAAACTATATCGGCTCAAGCATTTCCGCACCTGCGGCACGAAAAATACTGCAAGAATGGTTTAATGACGGGTGGACCGATGTGTGGCGCAAAATGCACCCCGACGAAATTGGATACACTTGGTATGGATATCGCCAGCACAGCTTTGAAAACAACCATGGGCTTCGTCTTGATTATTTTATGACTAACAAGACGGCGACTAAAATGATTACAAAGTGCGAAATTGATTGTATGCCACGAAGTAACGAAAAACCAACCGATCATTGCGGATTGATGATTAAAATTGATTAATCACGTTCTTCCGCCCGCGCAAAGTCATCGTATTCTTTATACTTAGGCTCACTATTTGGCATATATTTGTATTCTGCGCCACCGACCGAATACATATTAAACAATTCTGTAACCTTGCTATATGCCGCATTCATCGCAATTTCTGTTTGTTCAACATCATATTTTATGATTTTTGTATCCCCGGATTTTAATTGCAAAAATTGCATCATGGGCATGTCACTTTTAACGGTTGCACGAAAACGGAATCCACGATTTTTTAACATACATGCTTCCAGTGGAACCTGGGGCATTGTTCCATCTTGTAATTGTTTTTTTGTTGGCGCCGAACCGGTTTTTATATCCAAAACGCCACCATCCCAAATTCTATCGGCACGTGCGCGCACATTACGTCCAGCGATACTAATTTCCCCTTCTATCTCTTTAAATGCACCCGGTGTTTCACGTAACATCTGTAAAGCGATTGGCGCAATTTCAAGAAAACGCCTGTGCCAGAAATAAAATATCAAATTTTTTTGTTCCAAAACTTCTAATGCCTGCCTATCCATTTCATCAATTAACCATTGTTCTGTAACATTTTCAGATGCTTTTTCTATAACCGCATGAACCAATGTACCAAAATCACGTGCATCTGGTCCAACCCAGTAATCATCAAGTTTGCGCAAACGTAATATATGTCGCACATAAAAAGCATATGGATTGTGTATCAGTAATTCTAAACCTGTTACATAAACATCAGACCAATCGGCTGGTGGTTTTGGACTATCATAACAAAGTGGATTAAATTCAACCGAATCACGTGAACGAACAACTTTTAATATATCGGTTGCCATACCATCATCAAATTTTCCTTGCGCAACAATGACACGCGAAATAAATCTTGATTCTTGTGTTTGCACACCCCCAGAAACCTTGCTGCGCAACCAATAAATTTCTTTTCCACAAGACAAATTCATAAAATCAAGAGCCATAAGTGAAACCTTGTGATTTGGTGACGGCAACCCAATTTGATTTGATATCTTGCGTGGTAACCACGGATTTTCATATCCAAGTGCCGGAAACATTCCTTCATTCAACCCAGTCAATATAACGACATCCGCAGTTTGCATTCGGGACTCTATAGTTCCCAAAACCACAACATTTGCCGAATCGTTTATCGGGGGTCGGACACGCACATCGCTTAACGCGTCCGCAATAAAAGCACGCGCATCAACAAGACTCACCTGTATTTTTTTATCTTTCAAACAATTAGAAAGCTTTTTTATTGCCCTTAAAACAACGATAGATTCAGGGGTTTCAAAATCCACAGCCGGCGCAAGATTATCATTAAACCTGTCAACCACATCAGCAATGGTATCAAACAAATCAAAACTATTGGCTGAATATACTTCATCAAAAAAACGACAATCTGATTCTATCCAATCATCCAGCAAATTCAAAATCGCCCTGCCCGCTAATGTCATCGTTGCCACACGTCCCCCAGAAAAATCAGCGCTAATATTCCTGCGTTCGAATTCAGACATTAACCTCTGGTTTCCAGCGGCATCCGGAGTTATTACCAAAACCGTTTTTTTATTTGCTATTGCACGCGTAACAATTTCACCAACAACAGCTGCCTCTTCGGATTCTCTCGCGGCTTCTATTAGATGACAATTCGACAAATCATAACTACCAAAATCGCTGTATACGTTAGAAAACGCCGTATTCATAAAATCGATATGCGATACACCAACATTAATTTCATTAATATCCGATATATCAACACCAATTTCAGAAAGAAATTTATACTCTGAATTATATGGATGCGTATCAAGTTCAAAATCTTCCTGTCGCCCAGAAATCTTACCAGGCAGAATTATTCTTCCATTCGGCAAACCAGCAATAACAGACATAAGTTTTCTTGTCATTGGAACACTTGCAGTTGAACCACAAACAATAATTAAAGAATTATCGTACGACATATTTTTAACATAATCACACCATTTGTATACGTCACAATTCCGGCGTTTTGTTTCAGTATCACGTCCATTAAAAACTTCATTTTGAACACGTCCCAGTATTGATAAAATTTGTGCTTTATCTTGAAAATGTTTGGCATATTTATCATCAATCAAACTTGTCCAATCAATATCAGCAATATCAACATCGCTGTTTTCAAGATAATCTTGCATATTCAACAGTGTTCTAGCCACAGGTAATGCGTTCGATATATTTTTGATAGTCGGAATAGAAGCCAACAAATACGCAGTGGCAACCAGCCTTTCTTGCTTTGATACAACCCCAATTTCTTTTTCGTTATCTGAATCAACATCTTCTATACCTTCACCAAGAGGCATTAATCTTGGCAACAACGTTGCATGACCAATCTTGTCTACAATCATTTTTTCAACACTGCGAACTGCGCGTCTATTTGGCAAAAACACCAACATATCCGTCAAATCAACCCCGGATTCTTGCATAATTTGCCAGAGCCCTTCTAAAATCTTTGCGGGATTTGAAACATAAAAAATATTTTTACTTGATGCCAATTATTGCCCTTAGGTTATCTATGCCATATTTCTTTTCTGACGAAGTTTCAATAACATCATCAATCATTGCCGGATGTTCCTCAGCACAAATTACCATTTGTGATTTTTCACGTATACGTTTATCTTTTTTGGTATACACAATCTGATATGATATACCATTTACATCGCAAAAATTTATCAATTCAATATCCGATGTACGTGGTCCGATACGCGAATCAATCAATATAAAGAGTCGTTTTAATTGTCGCCGTGTCATGATATATTCTTGAAACCGCAACATCCAACGTTCTGTATCTGCACGCGACGCACGGGCATAACCGTATCCAGGCAAATCCAAAATTATAACTTTGTCGTTCACATTAAACATATTTAATGTCTGTGTCCGTCCCGGCGTATTTGATGTTCGTGCTATGTTTTGCCCCACCACAGCATTTATCAATGAAGATTTTCCAACATTACTGCGCCCTGCAAACGCATATTCTGGAAATTGTGTTTGCGGCAAATCATGCACTTTTTCAAAACCACCGACGAACTTTATCATAAGTCTAATCCTTTTTAATTAATCTACGATAAGCTTCTTTTTTTGAAATTCCAGCACGCGCCGCCAAATCAGTTGCCGCCGCCTTGGTAGAATTTGCTACAACATCATTTACAATATCAGATATTTCTTTATCTGACATTTTATGATCTGGTGCTGGAGCAACCACAATGACAATCTCTCCCCTGGGCGCTTCTATATTCATTAAATCTGCAGGATATCCAATTATAGCCTGTTCATGAATTTTTGTTATTTCACGAACTATGGCAATTTGTCGTTCAGGCATCACCCTTGCCATCGCAGCAATGGTATTCATAATTCGATTCGGACTTTCATAATAAACTATCGTATGACGAATTTTATTGTCTTCGCGTAATTTTTTTTCATCAAAGAAACCACAGAAAGTAAATCGGTCTGTTGGGAAACCACTAAGCACTAACGCAGATATAACCGCCGTTGGTCCAGGCACAACATATACCGGCACCCCCGATTCACGCGCAGCACGCACAATTCGAAAACCAGGGTCACTTATCCCTGGCATTCCGGCATCTGTTACAATTGCGATTGCCGCGCCATTTTGAATTTTTTCTATCAAATCACCAATAACTTTGCGTTCATTATGTTCATGACAAGATACCCGATGTGTTTTTATATTGAAATGTGTCGCTATTTTACCAAAAACACGTGTATCTTCAGCCGCGATTAAATCAACATTTTTCAAAATTTCCACCGCGCGTGGTGACATGTCGCCCAGATTTCCAATCGGTGTACCAACAATATAAAGCCCTGTTTGCATTTCTGAATCCTTTGTAGTAAAATAATACAGAATAAAATGGATTTTTCAATGCATATTATAAAACAGATTTTAAAGTTCACATGCCTCGCGATACTGCTTTCGTCGTGTCACGGCAACAAGGGTTCTGTGTGGCGCTCAGAAGAACCAAATGGTCCAGTATCCGCACCAACAAGGCTTCAATACGGAACGGATTTTCTCGGAATGTACGGGACACAATCCGATACCGCACACAGTATTGCCGTTTTAATTCCGACCAGTGGCCCAAACGCAAAAACAGGCAAATCGATTCGTCTTGGAATAGAAACCGCCGCTATGCGATTCGCACCTGATGGTTTACAAATAAATTTTTATGATACAGGTAACGGGAATTTGGATGAAACGATTGACCGTGTAATCAGTTCAAATCCAGAGATGATTATCGGACCTGTTTTCGCTGATAGTGCAAAATTATTACGCGACAAGAAAAACTCTTCCACACCAGCCTTGTCTTTCACATCTGATGTATCGGCGGTTGGTGATGGGATAATAAGTATGGCTGTTATGCCATCAAATATCATAGAAACAATAGTCAAAGAAATGTCCCAAACTGGTGGCAAGAAATTTATTACCATTGCGCCCAATAATGCTTCTGGACCAATTATGGCAAACGTTGCAAATGCAATGGCGGATTTTTATGATATGAATAATGTTGGAATATTTTATTATACTGAACGTGATACGGATTCTATAAAATCGGCTGCTTTGGATGCATCAATGTACAAGGCACGAAGTGCGGCAAATACACGCGGCAAAGAAATTTTATCTGCGATACTTAATCATGAAAATCTAAGTGCCCCGGAAAAATATTCTCTATCACACCAACTTGAAAATTTGAACAGGGTCGATACATTAGGCGATTTACCATATGATTCTATTTTGTTCCTTGGTGACGGAAACGATACAAAGTCCATGGCATCGTTTTTACGCTATTACGGGGTTGGTACTCGTGATGCAAAGTTTTACGGAACCCCATTATGGGAAGAAACAGATATAGCATCCGATTTAACAATGATGGGGGCTATGTATGCAACACTGCCCGAGATTCCAGAAGATTTTAAAAACGTATATTCAATTACCACAGGAAACCTTCCAACACGTATGTCAACAATCGGATACGAATCGACGATATTAGCCATAGGCACACTTTATTCAAGAAACGACCAACATAATCATTTAACAAACCCAAGTGGTTATATGGGGATAAACGGATTATTCAGGTTACATAATGACGGAACAAATGAACGTGCGTTGCGCATCATGCGATTAAATGGTGACGGGACAGCATCTGTTGCACGTCCCGAAGCAACTTCTTTTACAATACCAATATACAAAACCAGCGGAACATACACCTCTGCAATAGAAAACATTCCTTTAAGTTCTGACGGCATCAATCCACTTGATTACATTAAAATTCCAGACCGTTTCAAAAGCAAATACCGCTCAAAAACGTATGGTGTGAATCATTCCGAGGAAAGAAATAATAATGAAATACTGTTTCATACAACAACTGTGTTGCCAATAAATGATACAGATTCTATAACATCCGAAGACTATCAACCGGTACCGCTTGATAACATAAGCCGGACATACATTGATTCTGTTGAAGTCACAGAGTAATATAAACCAAAGGACAAAAAATGAAAACCAAATATCAGATATTGATTGCATGCATAATAACCTGTATTGCTACTGCGTTTACAACAATATATATAATGAATCATGATGTTTTAGGTTTATATACCGCGGAAAAAATTATGTGCAAAGATAACCTTGAACCTGATTCGCATGGTTGTTGTCCTGGGGAGACATATACAGACATGGGCGACCAAGGGTGGAATTGTTGTCCCGAAGGAACCGACGATTGTTTCCCACCAATCGTAAAGTGATATTAATCAAGGTTTTGTAAACTTACATTTTCACCGTCAACGATAACGATGTTTCCATGTTCAATTCCGACATTGTGCGCCACCGTCACATAATCACGCTGTGCGAACAAATCCGGCGTATAGAGCGGAAATACACCACGCATCAGGCATAATTGATTTGCAACAATTTCGCTATCACACACTGCAATTATTCTCGTGTCTGGGCGACGACAAGAAATTTTCACTGCAGATTCAGTATCACGCGAAAATACGATAATCGCACTTGCTTTATTTAAATATGCCATTGATGATACAGAACGTGACCAGTCATTTTCACCGGACTCTTCGGACCGCACCCAATCATTTGCATTTTTTACCGCATCTTCATCCGAGAAACTTAATATCTTGGACATTGTTTCAACAACATTTAATGGGTTTGCACCAATTGTTGTTTCTTCGGATGTCATAGTAGAATCCACTCGCAAATAAGCGGCATTAGCAACATCACTTATTTCTGCACGTGTCGGGAATTCGCTTTCAACCATTGAACCTAACATCTGAGTTGCCATAACCACGGGCCGATTCAATCTGCGACATTCACGAATGATATGTCGCGATATTGCGGGGACTTGTTCATAAGGCAATTCCACAGCCATATCACCACGCGCAATCATTATTCCATCCGCCGCCATCGCTATTTCATCAATCTGTTCAACAGCAGTTTTTCGCTCTATCTTAGCCATTATTTTAACTGGTCGTGCGGTGTGCGCCGTAATAAAATCACGAACCTCAGAAATATCTTCGGCGCGCTGTACAAAAGAAACTGCGACCCAATCAGGATTTTTAGTGAGCGCATATTCCAAATCCGTTTTATCCTTGTCTGTTAACACAGACGTATCAACATAGGTATCTGGTAAATTAAATCCCCGCCGCGACCAAATTTCTGTTCCACGAATAACTTTTGTTTTTATTGCATCCGGTAAAACATCAGTAACTTGCATTTCTATTTTACCGTCATTCAACAGTATTCTTTCACCTACATGTAACGAACGCATAACATCAGTATCAGGCAAATAAACGCGTTCGGAATTTCCTGGCTCTGGGTTAGAATCAAAAGTAAAAGCCTGTCCAGGAGTTAATGGATATTTCTCTTCGGTCTTAAAATTACCGATTCGATGCTTTGGACCTTGCAAATCTATCAAAACAGCAACCGGCGTTTGTAATTCTTTGGATATCTTGCGAATAGCATCTACCTTTTTACCCTGTTCTTGGCCAGTATCATGACTAAAATTCATACGGCATACATTCACACCCATCAGAATCATTTTGCGCAAAATAGCGACACTTTCACAACTTGGACCAATAGATGCGGTTATTTTTGTAAATCTTGTCATATTTTACAATCTCTCTAGTTGATTTTTATGTTTTATTGTATATCATAAAAAAGTCACTTTAACAAGGGGAAAACATAAATGAAAAATGCAAATCATGGAAGTTTCGATAATCAGCAATTACTTGGAATTATCGAACGAATCGAAAAATTAAATGAAGATAGTGCGGCAATCGCTGCGGACATCAAAGAAATCTTTGCCGAAGCAAAATCTGTGGGGTATGACCCAAAATATATTCGCCAAATGATTCGTTTACGCAAAATGGACCCAGACGAACTTGATGAAACGGATGAATTGACCAAGATGTATCGTAATGCACTTGGTTTATAATTTAACCGTACGCAAAGTTTTACCAAAAACACTGACCATTTCTAGTCTGCCATAGTTTCGTTATATTGATAACCCTCTTCTGCTACATGGCAACCGGTTATGGTTTTGTTATTACACGAAAGAACCGGTAAAACGGTTTAAATAGAAATAACTACGAACAAGAGTTTTTATGTTTGGGTATGCAAAAATTTATAAAAGCACAAAAATTAAACACGTTATTTTGGGCGCCTATCATAGTGGCGTTTGGCGTTGGTCTTTATTTTTCACAATATAACGAACCAAACATAATTCTGCTAATTTTATTATTCGTACTTGGTATAACCGCAATTATTACATTTCGAAAATCACCAATTTTAGCACTTATTGCGTGTTTTATTACTGGTTTTGGATATGCGGGAATATACACACACATAAAAAACACACCTGTGCTACATCACGATATTCATGAAATTGAAATACAAGGAATCGTCAACGATATTGAAACAACTGGTGAAAAGACCAAGATATATTTACAAACAAAAAAGTTTGGAAACATACGCGTATCAACAACAGATACAATAAATATAAAAATTGGTGACGTAATATCTGGAAATGGTGGCTTATTCAAACCAAAACCGGCAGATACACCACATGGATTTGATTTTGCACGACATATGTATTTCAAGAACATTACTGCAACTGGCTATTTACAAAATATAAAAATCATCTATACAGCGGATTCTGGCGTATACAACATTCGTCATAAAATACACAATTTATCAAAATCTTTTCTAACCGATAGCCTTGTCCTTGGATATAAAAACGCCCTGCCAAACGGTCATCGCGAAATTTGGGCAACAAATGGCATGGCACACATTTGGTCAATAAGCGGTTATCATATGACACTTATCGGCGGATGGTTGTTTATATTATTTTATTTCATATTAAGATTATTTCCGTCACTAGTAAGGCATATTCCCGCGCGCAGTCCCGCACTTGTTTGCAGTTGGACCGGTTTGCTTGTTTATGTATTTATATCTGGTGGTGGTGTGGCAACAATTAGAGCCTTTATAATGGCGACCCTTGTCATAACAGCTTTTATACTTGGACGTAATGCTATATCGTTTCGTATGGCAAGTTTGGCATTTTTTACAATCATATTTATCAATCCGTATTATGTAATAACAGCAGGGTTTCAATTATCTTTTGCGGCAATATATGGTATCATTTGGTTATGGCAAAACATAAATCCAAAAACCCCAAATTCCAAAATTATAAAATACATCTATACAGCAGTTTTAACTGCATTGGTGGCAACAATGTTCACCGCACCATTTATAATTTCGCACTTCGGCACAATACCAATTTATGGGATAATGGGTAATCTTATCTTTCTTCCGATATTCTCTTTTATCATAATGCCACTTGTGATTATCGGTACACCAGGTGCCATAATTGGTATCCATGCGCCATTGGAATTCGTACATATATTGTACAACAAAGCATACATCATGGCTGAAAAATTATCACAAATTCCGTATTCCAACATAACTATTGGTAATATACCTAATTCTGCAATTATACTAATAACATTAGGTTTCGCATGTTTACTATTTATTAAAGATATCGATTCTTTCAAAAACTTTTTTGCAAGACACGTTGGACCACTTGGCGCAATTTTATTCATCAGCACAGGAATAATAATCTGTGCGACAACCCCAAAACCAATTTTTTATATCAGTTCTGATCATAAACTTATCGCAACACCAATCAATGGAAAACTAAAATTCAATAAATCGCACGACAGTGGAAATTATTTTACATTTGATAATTGGAAGAAATTTAATGGCGAACAACCAGGCACAGAAAATTTACGCTTTACAGCAGAATCCGGCGTATACACGATTTTAGCAAAAGATTTTGACATCGTTTATTTCAAAAATTTTGTATCACTTTCTAAAAACTTTTTGACAGCCTGCGAAAACCCACGCATAAAATATATTGCATCAAACTTTGATATAAATTCTGAAAAATGTCCTGATAAAATTATACGAAACGGCGGAGTGATATACAAATCCGGAAAAATGATTCAAATTCCGTCTAATCGCCCATGGCATAATCGGCCTGAATAAAATAAAGCCCACATGCTGGCGCAGTTGCACCAGCCGCCGAACGGTCACGTGCCGCAAAGATTTCATTTATGTCGTAATCCGCACCAATGCCAATTTCAACCAGTGTTCCAACCATATTTCGAACCTGATGATGCAAAAAAGAACGCGCTGAAAAATCAAAAACAACCAAATCATCTTTTTGTTCTATACGGCAACAATCAAGGTTTTTTATCGGACTTTTAGCCTGACATTGCGATGCACGAAATGATGTAAAATCATGTTTACCAAGCAATAATTTTGCCGCATCACGCATTTTCTTAATGTTTAATTTACGCGGCACCCACCATGCACGATTTTTATCCAACACCGGCGGTGCAGAACGATTTAGAACTATATATTTATAGTGCCGCATAACACATGAAAAACGTGCATTAAAATCATCGGACACAATCTCACAATCCAAAACCGAAACCGGTGCATCATTCAGATAGAAATTTATCGCCCGCATAACCGTATTTGCATCTGCATCAGAATTCAAATCGAAATGCGCAACCATTGCAACCGCATGCACACCCGCATCCGTCCGCCCTGCCCCAACAACATCTGGACGCGCACCACAAAACTTTTCAATCGCGTCCTTTAACAAAGATTGAACAGACGGCCCCTGGCGGTTTTCCTGCCACCCTATCAAATCCGTTCCATCGTATTCAAGAATAACTTTATATCGCATCATTTTTCTTTCTGTTTGTATATATTATGCAATTTAAATCTATTACAAGTATCGGTTGCTTTCACATTCTTCATCAAAAACCATAACCATTCCCATTGTGGTAAAATTCCAGAACAAACCATACGAGTACGCGGATGATGATAGTCGGTACAAAAGAAACGTTCACAATAAAAACAAATTTCTGTATCTTTACACATCTTTATTCTCCAAACTTTATCTCAAATAACCATTTTTCTTATATTGCGCCATACACCCCATGCACCTATTTGACAAAGATTTTGCAAATTCTTGTTCTAACTGCTTGGGCCAATCACACTCTTCGCATTTACTATGATCTGTTTGCAAACAATCAACACACCTGCAAGGAGTCTTTGAACCAATAACCACCCCAACCCCATTTTGACTAATATGAGTAAAAGCGCCACTTTGATTATATTCTGATTTCGCAACCATTGTGTTTTTATATGTACAATAAGTATCATATTCCCGTTCATCACTCATCTTTATTCTCCGTATTTTATCTCTGCACCATGCAAACCATTTACAAAACTTTTCCAATCCATTTGTTTTTTGCCCACCGGCTGAATTGTTAAAATCTCTAACTTATCCCCATTCATTTTTGTCTTTAAAATCTTGACATCAATGCCGTTTATTTTTGTCCGGCCACCACCAAGCGCGCGCACCAAATTATGAATCTCAATCGGCGATTTTTTCCAATCAATGATTTCGTCGTATACGCCGGTTTTCGCCGTATAGACGATTTTTCCACTTTGCGGAACGGCCCTGTATTTTTCCGGATTTTCCATATATTCCAAGATCATATCGGCACCGATTTTAGAAACCTTTTGTTCCACCGTATCGGTCGTATCGTCAATACCGATTTCAAACTTGCGACACATTAAAATATCACCCGCGTCCAGTTCCGCCACCATTTTCATCAAACAAACACCGCTTTCCGTATCACCATTTTTAATTGCGGTTATAATCGGCGAAGGACCACGATACAGTGGCAACAAACTTGGGTGCAAATTTACACAGGGCGCCGAATTCAAAACATTATCACGCAATATCGCACCATACGCCGCAACAAATACCATATCGGGCTTAAAATTATATTCGCTCGGTTTATGATAAACAGGCAACCCACGCGATTCCGCCCATACATGCACCGGTGATTTTGTAATAACATGCTTTCGCCCGACGGGCTTTGGCGCACGCGTAAAGACCGCGATAACATTATGCCGCACGGCAATCGCATCAAAAATAGGCACAACAAAATCGGGCGTTCCCATCAGTACTACATTCATTTCTTGCGCCTTACCTTGCTCATAACCATTTCACGCTTTACCGGCGACAGATAGTCAATAAACAAAATTCCATCTAAATGATCCGTTTCATGTTGCACAATCCGCGCACGAAACCCCGACATATTAGCAGTATTTTGTTTTCCATCAATACCGGTCCATTGTACAGAAACCTTGGCCGGTCGTGCGACATCAGCAAATACCGGCAACCCATCAGATCCCAAGACAGAAAGACACCCTTCTTCTTTTACCACCATTTCATCACTGCGCGATAAAATAACTGGATTTATCATTTTGATAACTTCATCATTGACCGGATTTTTCATAACCAAAAACCGCTTTGATATACCAACCTGGGGCGCAGCAAGACCCACCCCATGTTGTTCATCCATCATCTTAACCATTTCATCCAACGTTTCTAAAATTTCCGGTGTAATAGTATCCACGGGAGTACATTTCTCCCGCAGTACTAAATCGCCACAAAGTTTCATTTGCAACATACATAAATCCTTTTATAATAAAAAATTATAACAAAGGAATTCCAAATGACAACTTATATTTTGATTGCGATGTGCGCGATTATAATCATCATGCTGGGCGCGCTGCTTATGCGACCGGCGACAACAGACGTGTCTGCATTACGTGAAGACAACGCCCGTCTGCGCGAACGGCTTTCTGAACGGCTTGGTGCATTGTCACAGAACGCAATTGAACTTAAAAACATCAGTTCGGATATCGCGAATTTCAAAAATATCCTTATGGGGAACAAACAGGCACGCGGCACATTCGGCGAACGACAACTCGAAGATTTAATCGCCGACATTATGCCACCCGAAACATACGCGTTTCAAAGTGTGTTGGATACAGGCGTGCGGCCCGATTGCATAATCCGCCTGCCCTATCCGCCGGGCGACATGATTATAGACAGCAAATTTCCACTGGAATCATATAACCGTATGCGCAACGATGATAACCCGGAAATGTATCGCAAGCAATTCGAACTGGACGTTCGCAAGCATATTGACGCAATCGCTGAAAAATACATTATCCCCGGCAAAACGGCAGAGGTTGCAATGATGTTTATTGCATCTGAATCCATATTTGAAACATTACACCGCGAATTCCCGGGTGCCATAGAATACGCCGCACGCAAAAAAGTATTTATCGTTTCACCGGCGACATTGTGGGCGACACTGAACACAATTCGCGCGGTACTGTCAGACATAAAAATCAAACGCGTTGCGGGCCAGATTAAACACGAACTCGACATGTTGCTGACGGACCTTTCGCGCCTTGCGGACCGCGCGGGCAAAGTTTCACAACACTTTAACCTTGCCCAAACGGACATAGAACAATTACAAACCTCCATCGGCAAAATCACCCCCCGCGCAGAAAAGATTAAAGAACTAGATTTTGATAATTAGTGATTAGTGTTAGTGTGAGTCCCGCCTACGCCAAGGCTACGGCGAGGCAGGGGTTAGTGTTTTTTTATATTTTTATAATTACAAAATTATTCCAGAGATAAAAGTTCTCTTCCCCCGGAGGAGTGGCGCCGAACGGCGACGAGGTGGAGATTTGTGAAAAACGGTTGCATTCGCAACCGTTTTTATTATGTCATGCCCCACCAAATCGGATCGGAATAGATATATTACCTGTAGTACTTAAAATACACCGAACATACACCATCTTCTTCACTATATTGCCAATTTACAATTGGATATTGACCATCCCAAAGATCAAAATTCCAATCTTCAAGATCTGTCGCAATAGTTTCGCAAATATTCTCTGTTACACCACCACACTCAAAAGATTTTGAAGTATCTTGTTTACCAAGCGTTCCACCATAAACATGAGAACATAATGCCGCCATTGTGCCATCTCGTACATCCTTATTAGTAATATCGGTTGTATCATCAAATTCAAAAACAACGTATCCCCCGCCTGGCAATGTATAACCATAATAATCCTGACCAAACCAAGATCTTTTTTCAAACACATCTTCAACAGTACGATAGTCTCTTATACCCGTAACATGTCTTAGATATTTATACACGAGCTTATGTGCAACCATCGGTTCTCCAACCTGAACATCTGCAAACGTCTTATTACAATATGCATCAACCTCTATTGGGTCATCAGATTTGCACGGATTAATATCAACACACCTGTGTGTCTGTTCCACCCAAACCCATTTATCTGGATGTTTCAAACATCTTTCACGCATTCTATCTACACTAATATCTGCATTTGCAGTATTTACAATGGCCACCCCAGCCAACATAGACAACAAAGTTTTTTTCATTTTTTTCTCCTTTTGTTTTTTGTTGTTTCTCAATTAGCATTCACACTCATCTTCAGCAGCTTCATCAGGAAATTCTTTACAAAGTTTTACACACATCGCATCCATTTTCTGTTCGTCTGATTGCGTATCCATCTGAACACCACCCACAGCACCGCCGCTATACCCACCACCATTTTTGGATTGTTCGATTTTTTTAATTTCGTTATGCAATGCGATGTTTCCAACCACACCAACACCCGTCGCCCCAAGTGTTGCAACACCGGCGATTTTGAATTTACGTGTGTTTTCTTCGCACGCGCCTAATTCCGCCTGTAATGCGTCGCGACGTTGTTGCAATTCACGAATTTGCATATCAATATAGTCCGTTTCTGCAATCGCGCCACAGCACGCAAACATTCCAATTAAAATTGCAATTTTATTTTTCATTTTGTTTTGCGTTCGCTTTTTCTTTTTTTAGGTTATTTAGTTTTACACCCTGCACTATCGCCGCGGTACCGGTTGCAACGGTTCCCGCCGCACCAATCCATGTCGCTGTGCGCCAATTTTTATTCTTTCGTTTGCATTCGGAAAGTTTGATTTCAAGTTCACTTACTTCACGTTTCAATTTCGAAAGTTCCATTTGCCGCGCCATATCCGCGTCCATAACACCAGTATCATCCGCCCGTACCACCGGCGAAAATAGAATTAAAAAAATCAAAATATAATGTTTCATTTTCCCCTGCTTTTGGAATCACACAATGACAAACGCCACGGTGTGGATTGGGGCTTAGAAACAATGTCAAGAATTGCGTCGCTTATTCAACATATTCGCAACACCCCAACCCACGGTTGGGAGTTTTCTTTATCGTCCCATAAAAAACAGGGACGCTTGACATGGGTTTCTATGCCCAGACATGGCAACCCGCCACGTCGTGCACATTTTATCACATATTTGACTTTATTCAAAATAAAAAATTTCCAGAAAGAAAAGTTCTCCTCCTCCGGAGGAGTGGCGCCGAACGGCGACGAGGTGGGGGTAATAAAAAAAGAAACATATTTTATTTTTACCCCTACCCCGCCCTTGCGGCGGGGTCGACAAGACAGAACGATAGTGATAGTCGAGTCGGGGGCGGGTTTATGTTTTTATGTGTTTTTACCCACCCCCGCATCGTGCTTCGCACTCTGCGACCCCGCCGCAAGGGCGGGGGTTGTTATTTTCTCAACCCTGTCTTGGGATTTATCCATACTTGTTCGTCGGCGATGGTCATCATCGGCAAATCGGATTTACTGTCTGAATATGCGCGCACAACATGCGGGATATATTTATGCGCCTTGGCCCATTCGTCCATCGCAATAACCTTATTATTCCCCCAGCACAAAGATTCATATTTCCAAGGGGTCCGCGAGTCCATCTTGGAACAAATCACCGCATCAAACGGTAAATCGCGCACCAATTTATCCACCAAGTAATCCGGTGATGCGGTAATCAGTAAAACCTTGTTTCCACGCGCGCGTTCATTCGCGATTTGCTCCGCCGCCCAACCAAAGCGATTCCGTGTATGTTCGCGCACAAAGTCCGGAACAAATTTTTTGACCATGTCGGCGGTTATAAAGCGACGCATATTTTGCCGCCACCACATACCGCCACTATTGAAAAAGCGCGCAACATAACACACACCAATCAATGGCAAAAACAGCCATGGTCGCAAACTGTGCAGAAAACAATAACGTCCAAACGCGAAATTCGAATCCGGCCACGACAACGTTCCATCAAAGTCAAACAAAACAACATCCACAGGTTTTAACATGAATTAACACCTTTATCTAAAATTCATCGAATTATAATAACGAAAAATGATATAGCAAATAAAAAACAAATTTACTTTTACAACTCAGACCGAATTTGCATCAATACTTTTCCAATACGATTGTATCCCGAGCCTTCACCAAACCCACATTTATAACACACCGGACATGATTTTATTAATATCGCATCACCCGTAGATTTTAACAATTTCGCCGCATCGGGGTTTTGCGCGAACTTTGCACGCAATGCATTTTCCATAATAATATATTTTCGCTGGTCAAAATTTTTCCTGCGTCCTTCTCTATATTCTGGTTCCTTTGTTAAAAGCCGCGCCGCATCGGGGTCTTTCTGATTCAAAACAAAGTGAAAACGCGGATCACGTACATAAAACTTCATCGCCTGGTAATAATGTTCCACCGTTGGAAAAGTAAAATCTTTACCATCCACGGACATCTTTATTGGAAACGCCGCCAACGGACTTAAGAACCAATACTCACCTTCGGGCTTACAAAATCGAATTTCTTGTGTCATGTTATTTCTTCCCTTTTAATCTTTGGCGGAATCTTTCCATCGCAAAGAACAACGCCGGTGTCAAAGTAAATGTCCATATCAGCGATGCCAGCATACCACCAATCATAACCGCCGCCATAGCGCGTTTCATACCATCGGCACTCCACAGTTGCGGCAACATACCCGCCATAACCGCAATAGATGTCATAAGCACCATATTCTTTTTCGCGTTAAGTTCGTCCCACAACGCGGCCTTTGGATTTTCACCGCGCGCGATTCTTTGCACCGTTGGTTCCAACACCAAAATGTTATTGTTCACCACCAACCCAACCAGCATAACAAACGCAAGCATCGCACCAACATTCGTTGATGCACCAGACAAGAACAGCAATATAAACACGCCCGCAAAACTTGTAATAATAGATGTCGCAATGGTCAGCGGATGAATCAAAGAATTCAAAATCGCCGCCAACAACATAAACGTCAAAACCGTGGCAAGCATAAATGCCGTTCCAATTTCGCCGGTTGTTTCACCTTGGATTTCTGCCATACCACCAAACGAATAACCATAGCCCGGCGCCCAATCGAACTTATCTAATTCCGACACAATTTTTGATTGCACGGGACCACTGGTTGACTTTCCTATATTGATATCGATTTCAGTAATACGACTTTTATCCAAACGGTAAATGTTAGGTGTTGCAGATTCAGTTTTTATCGCCCCGATTTGCGACAGCGCAACCATACCCTTTTGCGAATTTACCAAAACATTTTCAAACATTTTTGGATTTTTGAACGGGCGCGCGAATTCCAAAATAATCGGGTACTCTTCGCCATTTTCTTTATACTTGTACACATCATTCCCATAAAGCGCGGTTCTTAGCGCTGCCCCAGCATAAGAATTTTTTATTCCCCAAAAATCCATTTGTTCCGCATTCGGAATAAATTTTATTTCATTACCTGGCACCTGCTGAGCAAAAACTGCGGTTTGAACTTCGGAAATATTATTTATCGCATTTAATGCGCGTGTTGCATACTCTTGTCTTTTTGCATCATCATCACCATATATATTCAAAACAATATCAGATGAAATTGACGAAGACACGCCCTCACCTGCGCGTATTTGAATTTCTGCATCTGGAATCACGGAAAGTTTTGGCAACATCTGACGCGCGATTTCTTTATCGCTGTGCCGGCGTTTACCTTTATCAACCAATTTAATTTTAACTGCGATATTTTGCAACCCGCGTTCACCAATTTTTACCGATGTCGATTTTACTTCATCAAACCCGGATAAAACTTTTTCAATATCTTTTGCAATAGATTGTGACTTTTCATATGTCGCCCCCATCGGCGCACGCGCGGTGATATTTATTTCATTTGCATCGGTCGCGGGACTAAATTCGTTTCCGGTGAACCGCATCAACATAGAACTTGCAACCAACGCAAGAAACGCAAACAAAATCACACGCCCTGAATGTTTATATTGATACGCAAACCATTTCTGAAATGCTGATTTTTTCATATCGTTCGCCGAAACACGTTTTTCTTTGGTTATGCGCAGAATTTTCGCAATCATCATCGGCGTAAGTGTAAACGAAAACACCAAAGATAATAATGTTAAATACACAACCGTCATACCAAACTGTGTCATAAATTTACCAGCAATTCCACCCATAAACGCCAACGGCAAAAACACAACAACATTTGTTCCAACACCCGCAAGAACAGAAACCGCAACTTTTTTTGTTCCATCAACTGCAGCGCTTTCTGCGGATTTTCCGTTTCGAATTTCTTGCAACGCCGATTCGATAAGAATAATCGCGTTTGACACCAATGTCCCCAATGCCGATGAATATGCAAGCAACGTCATAACATTTATCGTGAAACCACTTGCATTCACAAAGAACAACCCCGCAATCAACGATGCCGGAATCACAACGCCCGCAACGATCGTCGAACGCCAATTTCCGGTGAACGCCAACAAAACCAAAATTGTGAACAGAACCCCAATCAAAATTCCATATATCGTTCCTGTTGTCTCATCTGCAATCACAATTGAAGAATCAGAAATTATCTCCATTTGCGCCCCTGGGAAACGTGACGACAAATCAGCATTAAATTCCGGCAACTTTCTATCTAGCGCACGCGCAACCTTTATCGCGTTACCATCAGATGCCTTTACCACCGAAGCAATAACAACATCAGAACCATTAAACCGTGCGCCACTATCAATATCACGCGCAGAATCTGTCACTGTCGCGACATCAGAAAGTTTAAATCTTTGTCCTTCGGCGGTCGTTATGTGTAAATTTTTTATCGCATCCACAGATTCAAACTCACCAATAAAACGAACATTAGAAGAATCTGCACCAATCTCTATTTTACCACCTGGGACATTTATATTATTCGCCCCCATTGCGGTCACAACATCCATGATTGTTATACCATACGCCGCCATAGTTTCCGGATTTAACGCAACGCGTATTGCGCGCTTTTCACCACCAAATATTGAAACACTTGCTACACCATTTATGGATGTAATTTTATTCGAAAGCGTATTATCAGCATATTCTTGCAAATCACGTAAAGACGCACCATACAATGCAATATCTACAACAGACGTCTGCAACGGATTCAACTTTTCAATAACAGGCTGCTTCAAATCAGACGGAAACTCCGAAGCCAGTGCATCAATTTTTGATTTAATTTCGCTTGCCTTGTCATTGACATTGACACCTAAATTAAATTCAGCCATCACATAACCACCGTTTTCAAACGCTTGCGATGTAATTTTTTTAAGTTCCGGCACTTGGGAAATTGCATCTTCTGCTTTTTTTATGACTTGTGATTCTATTTCTACTGGCGCAGCACCCGGATAAACAAATGTTGCGGTTACCATTGGAAAATCCAATGCTGGCGTGCGTTCTACATTCATCTTTGGAAAAGCGACCAATCCAAGAACCACCCACAACAACACAAACATAACTGTTGTAACCGGTCTTTTAACAAAAAACTTTAACATATCCCCACCTTTTTACTTTTGAACATTTATCTTTTGACCCGCACCAACCTTGGACAACACTATGATATCACCATCATGTATATCACCGACAACGCATGAGAAATCTGAATCACTTGTATTAACAGTTACAGGCACAACAACCGCGACACCCGACTCGGCACGCAGAACATTTGATTCACGCACCGCATAGGTTGGGATAAAAAAACCACTGCATTCACTTTCTGCAAAAGCAACACCATCATCTACATCTTTTGTTTTAATAACATACATGCCTGTATCTAAATCCAGTTGACTACCAACATATGTAATTTTACCATTTCCAATTTTTTGCCCAACTTTCAATCCACGACGGTGCGCCCCCGAAACATACGCACGATTACTTTCAACAGAAAGCGGAGTTTTTATAATGCCTGTTTTTTGCTCGGCTATAATAATATCAACAACAATTCCATTCTGTCCTGCATCACGCCCAGGATTAAAAACAACCATACGTGATTCAATCGCAACCATAACAAAACGATATATAAACCAAACAGCTAATACGCCTAAAACCGCCGTATAGACAATTTTTTTTGTTTTTTTATCATCAAAATTTTTACCAAGTATTTTCATATTTATTCACCAAGTTTTTTAATTGATTCTGCCGACATTAAAATCTTATACTTTGCATTTAACAAAGCCATGTCTAATTGATATAAGCCATTTGAAACATCGGCCAATTCCACCGCAGAAGTTTGACCCGCCGCAAACCTATCAAGCGAAAAACCGTACGCCTTGGCCGCCAAATTACGAGCATTACTAAGTCCACCAAGATTATCACGCAAATGATTATATTGCTTTATCGCATTAGTATATTTTTCGGATGTAATCTTTTTCGACTTATCCAAATCTTGGCGGACAACTTCGGCACTCATTACATCAAGCGTTGCATTAGCCTTGTTTACACCACCACTAAAAATCGGAACCTTAAGCGCAAGACCTAAATACGCAGATTGCACTCCATTACTATTAAACATATTTTTTAAATCTTTGTCCATCGTCACATAGTCATATGCCCCAACCGCCGCAAGTGTTGGATACCCATTCGCCCGATTAGATGAAGCCTTGGCCTCATACATCTTTATCTGTTGGTCTAACACCTGCCATTCTGGAGTATTGGACAATTTTTTATCTTCCATTTCTGGAAAAGATTCTGGGAATTCATCGGTTAAAATTAATGGTTCATCAACATCAATTCCCGCCAAAATTTTTAACATCCTATGCGCCGTATCACAATTAAATTCTGCATCTGACAGATTAATTTTTTTGGTTGCAATATCCGATTCTATCTTTACCAAATTGCCACGATTCGCACGCCCTGCGCCTGTTAGTTGTTTTTTTGCAGATACTGCATCATTTAGATTTTTTTTTGCAATTTTCACAATTTCATCTGTCATCTTAGCGGTCCAATACAAATCTGCCGCACTGTATCGCACCTCGCGCAAGACCATTTCTTTGCTATATTCGCTCATCTTTATTGCGCTACGCATGCTATCAACCGCATTACCAATTTTACCAAAAGTATAAATCGGTTGCGTCACAGTAACCCCAGCAATAAAGATATTATCTGGAACATCTATACTTTCAAACCCAGCCAGTTGAGGTACTAAACCACCGATTTCAGGTGGCAATTGCACATTATATGAATCAAACGGTTTTTCGACATTAATAAGGCTCATATAAGATACAGAACCTTCAACATTAAACCACCGACTTGCGTTTGCGACATCCAATGATGCTTGCGCCTTTTTAACATTTGCATCTGCCTTTTTCAAATCATGTGATTCTGCGACAATTTTTTGCACTGCTTCATTCAATGACAAATCCATTGCAAAACTGTCTATACAGGAAAATCCGGCGTATAGCGAGAAAACACACATAAAAAATCTACGCATTTTTATTCTCCATTTTTGACAGAATTTCATTCATAGATTTGAATGACCTAACCAATTCTTCTTCGTCTTTTTTATCAATATCTTTGAACATAGCACCAATCGCATCGTGTAACATTTCAATAATTCCATTTGCCACCTGAACCCCATGTTCGCTGACCGAATACCACGTATTCCGACGATCATTTTCATCTACTGCGCGCACCACTAAACCATCATGTTCCATCTTACGGAAAGCCGTGCATAAATTCGGTGCCGGCACAAATTCGCGTGCCGCCAAATCTTTCAAGCGCACCCGCCCCCCCAGATACAGACGTATCAGCAACTGCATCTGTGTTCGCGAATAATCACTAAAAGACATTTGACTGCGATTTATACGTTCCGACAATTTCGCAAACGCCAATATATTTTTCCACATCAAAGACACTAATTCTTTATGCGCCATATTCACCCCCTGCTTTATTAAAACCAACAATCATTATAATTTTTAATAATTAAAAATCAAGTCCAAAACAAGAAAAATATTTTATTATTGCAAAACGTCGAAAAACGACTATAATCAAAACCGCTTTTGGGGTGTCGTCTAATGGTAGGACAAGAGATTTTGGTTCTCTTTATCATGGTTCGAATCCGTGCGCCCCAACCACACTTCGCGTCTGCGACGCTTCGTGTGGCAGGCCACACGGACGGAGCAGTTATCGCGAAGTAGCGCCACACATAGTTTTAACGGAGTGTGGCTGGAATAGGAATCAAATGTTTTACGTCTATCTTATAAAAAGTATTTCCCATCCAGAACAAAAATACATCGGGCAAACTGATGATTTGAAACGACGATTAAAGCAACATAATGCAGGATATTCAATACATACAGCAAAATATAAACCTTGGGAATTAGTAAATTATTTTGCATTTAGTTCCAAAGACGCCGCATTGGAATTTGAACAATACCTTAAAACAGGTTCCGGATACGCATTCGCAAAAAGACATTTTTGGAAATAATTTTATCAAGGTCTCGTGCGCATTCCAGAAAGCAAAAACATAAGACTTTGGTAAGTTCAAAAGTAATTTTTAGAAAAATTATCTCTCTATCAACACTTTCGAACCGCTTATAACACTATAAAAACATTCGAACAAGCAACAATCCTATAAAACTAATGAAAAGCTGCTCTAACCGGTCCTTTTGTTAACTATGGTTGTGGGATGCTGGCGATACAACTTAAATTTTACTTTAATTTTTTGCAGATATACAACAGATGATTACTATATCCTTGTTGGTCCAACCTTTCACATGTTATAAAATGCCAATGTAAAAATTTTTCAAACGCTTTTTTAGACAATTGATTAACCCATTCGCGCATAGCTGGTGCAATTCCATCTGTTGCTATATTCGTTATATATTTGGTTTTTGTTTTTATAAAAAGTTTTTTGAAATTTTCTATATAAAAAGTTGCAAAAATCTCTTCTGGAATATCACGAATTTTTCCAAAATCATCCATTACAGAACACAAATATTCAACCTTATCGTGTCTTAAACCATAATCTGTCATAAAACATGCATTTGATATATATGCAAACATACAGACACCATTTTTCTTGGCTACACGAATAGTTTCTTTGATTGCTTGATTTTTATCTTTTTGATTAAACAAATGATACATTGGTCCAAAATTCAAAACCAAATCAAAAGAATTATCTTTAAACATACTTAAATCCAGTGCATCAGCAACCATGCATTGAAAGTTTTTTAATCTGCGTGATTTGCGCTTCATTATTTCAACATATCTCGGAGTCAAATCAACAGCAGTAACATTATAACCCATCTTTGCTAAAGTGACGGAATACCTTCCTGTTGCTGCACCAATTTCAAGTATCTTCGCCCCTGGTTTCAAAAACTTTTGAATATAACGCATAGTTGTTAAATATTCCATGTTATGTGCACGGTCTTTAACCAAACGAGAATCTTCATCATAGTCAGTGTAATTATTTATAATAATATCTTTGTGTTTATTGACTGTCATGTTATCCCTTTTTCTTATCTTTGACTATTATAACACAAAAACTCGCGTATCGCCAGCATCCCACAACCAAGATTTACAAGACCGTCCATAAGGGCGGTTTTTTGTTAGAAAAGCAAGTGTTTCACCGAGTTCGAAAGTTAGTCCTCAGAAAATATCAAATTTTTTGAACTTTCGAACTCTTTATTAAATTTTTAATGCTTGCATAAAAATTGGAAAAATAGTTTTTAAAATTTTTTGTTGACAGATATAATTATTAGTATAATATATCGTTAATAAAGTGACAGTGTAAACAATAAGGAGTATAAACATGAGAACTATTATCGGTTTAACGTTACAAACAAATTGGCGGTATAAAAAATTTCAGTGGGCAAAAAAACATACAACCAAAATAAACTACCACTCTGCTCCTGATTTTGCACCATTATGCATATTAGGTATAGGCAAAATAGTATGCCCATACTATAAAGGGGAATTTGATGTATGCGGAAATAAAAAATGCCCAAGTTATGCTTTATTTAATGATGAGAGATTGGCCGATGCGTTTAAAAAATATAAGTCAAGCGAGTTAAAGTTGAGAGACAAGTTATATACTGTATTTGGTGAAGAGGGGGGTAAACGATATATGGCTAGAAAGTTGATGTCAAGAAACAAATAATGTAAAAACGGGCAAATTGTCCGTTTTTATTTGTTATGATTAGAGATTTCTTTCACTCTATCAATCTCTTGCCCTATTTCTAATAATTCGGCTCGGGAACTGCACACACTGCATAACCAAGATAAACAACCGTTCGTTTCAGGGCGGGATTTTGTTTGGTTTCAAATACTTTCACCGAGTTCGAAAGTTTAGTTTTGAAAAAGTGCTATTTTTTTGATTCTCGAACTTTTTATGATACAATGTACGCATAAACAATAAAAAGGGTAAACTATGGTTGCTAAGAAAAAATTACAAAACGCCACAAAAGAAGTAGAAGATTCATTGCTGAAGCGTATAGAAAATAAGGGACAGGGGCGCACATTGACTGATCAAGAAATTGCGGCGGTGAAATGGTATGTAAAAGTATGTCTTTTTACTTCCCCGCTCGACATAAAGTATGACGCTGATGTTCACTATTTAATTGAAAATGGTAATATTGAAAACATATTAAAAAAATATCAAGAATTTTATGAAAAAGGTTCAACAGTCGTGATTGACCATAGAGACAGGATGCATAAAACAAGAGTTGTTCGAAACGAGTTGATAGAATCTAAACGATAAAGAATCGCGTTGATAATGTTTTTAATGTAAATTTGATAGGTTCAATTTATCTTTTTTCTCATCAATTTCTCGTCCAATTTCTAACAATTCGGTTCGCGAATTGCACAGACAGCACAACCACAGTTAACAAAATGCCCGCCGGGGCATTTTTTGTTTGGAACACAAGTTTTTGGTAAGTTCGAAAGTTTATTTATGAAAAAATATGTTATTTTCTACACTTTCGAACTATCAATAAATCGCCAAAAACATTTGAACTGGTAAAAAGCTTGAATTTACAATAACAACTTACCCCGCTCAACATTACTGTTCAATGTGGTTGTGGGGTGCTGGCAAAACGAATTATTTCTGTTTTATGTATCTATTACCTATAAAAATTATAAGCACAGATAATAACGGAATAAAACATACCGACAAAAATCCAATAATTGGATAAACTATCAATGTCACAATCATAGGTATCAACACAGATAAAAATATCGTTTTACCAGATGTTTTTTTACCGTATATACCAATCAAAACTGCTGGCAACGGTATCAGCCCCCAAGTAACACTAAAATATCCAAGTGTTGCTATCGACGGAAACACCATAACCAAAGTGAATACAAACAAACCAAACAATAAAGTAAACAACCTGACAGTTCCTGTTTTCTTTATATTTCTAAATTCACCTGTAATAATTGCAGATGCAGCGATAAATGCAGAATCTAAAGTAGACATTGACATAGCCAATAACCCTGTAAACCCTAAACCAGCCAACCACTTTGGCATAGTGTTTTGTATCAGTTGAAAAAACGCAAGGTCGTGATTACTTAAATTCGCCATAGTACCAAAAGCATATACCCCAAAGAACAAAACCATCATTTGAATAACAAAAGTAATCCCCGCAGACCACCAACAAGACTTTTTTATACTATGTTCATCTTGTGCTGATAAAGCAAGTTGCCAATTCGTTGGCTGCGTAATTAAATGCACAGACAAAACCAAAAATATAAGAACAAACGGTAAAATCATGCTATTATTAAATAAAACAAACATATCACTGAACGCCGCTATAATATCTGTTCCAAAATTTGGCGATATCTGTATAAAAAATCCCAAACCAACGAATAATAATGCTATGATGAAAAATTGTATTGCATCGGTAATAAGGTCCGCCTTTAATCCCCCAATAGCAGA
This sequence comes from Alphaproteobacteria bacterium, assembly GCA_017962125.1. Lineage (GTDB taxonomy): Bacteria > Pseudomonadota > Alphaproteobacteria > Rs-D84 > Rs-D84 > Enterousia. The sequence goes on along the minus strand of JAGCVZ010000002.1, from coordinate 19,933 downwards.
ATAAATAGTTGATACACCAAACACTAAAACAACCGCTAACAAATACGATACATTTAACATATGCGCAACCAACCATGACACACCAACAACCTGAATTCCTATAACAGAAGCAATATAAATCAGTTGCAAAATTGACATTAATATTCTATTTGGTCGCCCAAACTTTATGTTGAAAAAATCAGATATTGTTGTCGCATTAAAATCCGTTCCGCATTTTCTAATTTTTCCAGAAATAAGACCAAACAAGACAAAAGACATTGGAATTCCCAACGCCAACCCCAAACAAGATAAAAAGTTTCCGCGTGCCATTTCAGACACCACAAAAACCGTGGCACCTGCACCGATATAAGTCGCAACATTGGACAAAGTTAATAAAAATGTTGATGTTTTACGATTATTTAATAAATAACCTTTTATTGACTGTTTCCTTGATACATATAATGCAATAGCCAGCAAAATTATTAAATAACAAACAAAGAACACAAACATATATATTCCCCTCTTGAGTAAATTTTATACAAACCAGTATTAGGGGTCAATATCTATTTCAACTCGCGTTTTGCCAGCACCCCACAACCACAGTTTCCAAACTTGCCAATCGTGGCAAGTTTTCTTTTGTTTTAAAAAATAGTAATTTTTTACAACTTTCGTGGTTTTTGTGATATAATTTGTATTATGAAAACGACAATATCTTTAATTTTTCTTTCTGTTTACACCGTACTAGAATTCGTTGCTTATATGCCACAAATTGTTAAATTATTAAAAACAAAATCTGCAGACGATTTAAGTTTAGGGTACTGGTTCACATGGATTGCCGCAGATTTATGTTATATGGCGTATATATTGCTGGAAACACCAGAATTAGGACTGATATTTATTGTGTCTTTGGATATTTGTTTTTTGATATTTGTTTTGATGCTTACTATATATTATCAAAAACACAAAAAGCGTAAAAGAAAACACTATTAGTTTAAATTTGACAAATTAAATTTATTTTTTGCATTTATCCATTTCTCGTCCAATCTCTAAAATCAGCCCGTGACTTGCATCATGTTGCGCCATATCATCCGACAATCAACTTGTTTATTATTGTAACAAATTGTATAATATAAACAAATGATACCAGGAGCAACCAAGATGCGCAAAAATTCGAATACTATTATCACAAATGAAAAAATCAATGATACAAAACTAACCCATGCAAAAAAAATCATCACTGAATTATACAACGAATTACCAACTTACATTTCGCGTGGTTATGGACCTTTCCTAGCCGCGATTTATGATTCTTCTGGGCAATTAATTGCCAAAACTGCAAACACAGTAGTAAAAGACACATGCAGTCATAATCACGCAGAAATGAATGCAATTCACGCTGCCGAAGAAATACTGCATACTTACGATTTATCAGCACACAATCTGTCTTTATATGTAACGGCGGAACCATGCATAATGTGTTTGGGTGGCATCATGTTGTCCGGAATCAAAGAAATATATTTCGGCGTTCCATCAAATATAGTTGAAGACATAACTGGCTTTGACGAAGGTTTTAAACCAAATTGGATAGAGGAATTCAAACACAGAAACATCACCGTATATGGCAACATTGAATCTAAATCTGGGGAAAAAGTTCTGCGCGACTATGTAAACAAAAAACACATTATATACAAACCTGAACGAATTTAATTTTAATTTCAGACATTTTCTGATAAAATAATAACGATTAAAACAAAGGAAAATGTAATGTCAGAAAAACCAATGATACCATTTGCATGGATAGTTCATGGTTGTCCACTTGGGCAACAGTCAAACGCCACACGCGACGACCGCCCAGAAGTTCAAGGTTATTATGACAGATTCCATATAGGCAACCCAAAATATGTGGAGACCCCGTCAAAACCTGGTGAAAAATTTATAAAAGAAACATTACCAAGCGGTACCGTTGCGTACACAATAGTCCATACAGGAATATACGAGGCAAGCTCCCCCCGCCCAGGTAGTAACTATGCCGCCATAACAATTTTTGTAAAACCAGGAATCAAATTGTTGGACGAACAAAAATTCGCACAAGACTTAAAATCATGGTTCAATACAAATATATTATCCGAATTTACATACATAGTGGGAAATGGTGATTTTGGTACTTGGCGGCAATGGTCTCCACGGTATAGGTTTTTGTTTGCTAATGAAATGGACAACTCTTTGGCACAATCGTTAAATCAAATAGTTCAGAAAAGTTTTTCGCACTCAGAATCAATACAAACTAAACAAACAAATGAAAAAAATTCGTTGGTCATATATGCATCAAATTTAACATATAAAGGTGAAATACAAAACCCTACAGATGAACCAAATGGTGATACAAACTGGGTATTGACACAAGAATCCGGAACAACATACAAAATCGTTCCATATGAACCAGCATACCAAAGAATCCTTAGTAATCCATCAAAGTTCCTTGATGGTGCAATGTGGCAAGGAAGTGGAAACCACATTGAAATACAAGAACCTGGCAAGGCAGTAATGGAATCAAATGGTAAACTTCGTATAATAAACAAACCTATAATACATCTTGACCGCGAAATGGCGGAATCCAAAATATACAATACGTCACAACCAACCACAGACAAAAATCAAACAACAAATAACACTTTATATGCCGATTTCATAGACGATGGTACACTTAGCCACGTAACACAAAAGCCAAATGATGACACAAATCTTACACTAACCAAACAACCCGACGGCAAATATAAACTTGGTTTATACGAACCCGCATATCCACGAATACTTCGTAATCCCGCGGCTTTTCTTCAAGGCACAGACAAACAAGTAATTGGCAGAAATATAGTAAAAATCAAAGAATTTGGTGTGGTAAGAGAGGATGCACCCCTTGGTAAATTTATCGTAGAAAAAAAATTAAAAGTCCATCTATTGGACGAAGAAAAAACGGAAACATTACAACAAAATCCCGAACCTGTGGCTAACAATACAACCAAAAAGAAATTATATTCCATTACTATAATTGATGGAGAGCTATATCGCCCCAAACCGGTACCAGATGAATATACTAATTTTGAACTAACCGAAACATCGCCCGGCACATACGAAATTGACATTTACAAACCGGCATACAGACGAATCCTTGCCAATCCGTCCTTTCTGGACGGTTGCACGACAACCGTTTTGAACGGCGCAACAGTGGTAAAAGTTCTTAAACGCGGTATTGCAAAAGATAACGGAATGGGCAAACTGATTGTTGAAAAGGCGCCTGATGTTCACCTATTGACCCGCGAAATGGCGGAATCCAAAATATACAATACGTCACAACCAACCACAGACAAAAATCAAACAACAAATAACACTTTATATGCTGATTTCATAGACGACGATGCCAAGCTTTCCCACGTAACAGAAAGCCCAAACGATGACAGACAAGAAGCGTTTCAAACCCCAGAATCAACATATACCGACACAGATAAAAAGAAATTATATGCCGACAGTATACTTAATGGGCGGCTCTGTAGGGTAAGATCAACACCATACGAAGACACCGTGTTTGAACTAACAGAGACATCGCCCGATGTGTATGAAATTGATATTTATCCACAAGCATATGGCCGAATACTTGCTAATTCCCATTTTCTTGAAGGTTGCAAAAAACAAATTGTTGGAAACAAAATAGTAAAAGTTATGGAACGTGGTATTGCTAGAAAGGATGCGGTAACAGGTAAGTTATTTGTGGAAACACCGCCAAATGTATACCTGTTAGATCGCGAAATGGAAAACACGAACACACCTGAAAGCACAAAAGATAACAAAATAAAAGATTATGACACCGGCAGGAAACTGCTAGAACAAGAGATAGAACGGTTAGAACAAGAGATAGAACGGTTAAAACAAAAGACAGAAGAAACGAATGACTTGTTGAAACAAAAACGCGCCGAACTCGCACAAATGGAAAACAATTAAACAAATCATCTTGTTCATTTAAAAAAATTTTGACCATAGCCATAATTGGGTTAAATTTCTTCTATGACCCCTTGGTCATTCCAGCCTTCAATCTGCTCAATAGCATCCAAAAATTTTTCCCATTCATATTCGCTAAGTTCAGACATTTTTTTATCAACATCAACACCAAGAATTATAAGATCCCTTATATACTTTTTGGTATTATTTTCAAACTTTGGTGCGTACATTGGTATGGCCTCTCGCGGTGTTTTGCCATTGTATTTTTCTGCGTTTTCCAACAACCAACGAATTGCGAACCTCCCCTTTTCATAACTATCAAACGCTGCGTATTTTCCGCCGGGTTTAGTATTTATCAACACACATCTATACGGACTATCACGCAATGCCCCAGGATTAAAAAAACGCCACGCAATCGTCCCACCCTTGCGAATAAATCCACCACCTTTTTCTTTATCTGTGTATCTAATGCGCATCTGAGAGCCACTAACTTTTTTTATTGAATACTGACAATCTTTTTCACCTATTTCAGTCGCAACTAAATCTTTAACAAAATCAAGGCACACAATTCTTCGCTTTGTTTTTAACATCATAAGACCATCAATACCTTTTGGTTCCAAATCTTTAAATGCAACATCACATACATTATTTACGCCACTCACAGATACATATCCACCCGTGTCGCCCAACATATTGTTATATGCATCAATAACATTTTTTAAAATTGCACCATCACTTAATTCACTTTCACAAAACAAAGAATATTCCGACGCCATATGTGCAAAATATCGTTCAATCACAATCCTTGCGACCGCCGGTTCTATGTATATCAGAGCATTTTCATGATTTCCATCACCACAAAAACCAGCACCAGTCCACATTATTACCAACAACAAAATCAAACGAAAGCCTTTCATCTCAATGCCTCCGTACAATGTTCCGCAACCACATAAATATCTTTTATCGCTTTTATTTGTGTAGCATTAAACACTGTGGCTGTTGCGCTAGCCACACTACTTCCGGTTGCAAGAACATTTGCCGCCGTATTCAAATTTTTCTCTTTATCTTTTTGACTATTATCACGCCTGATTTTATCTGAATTTGCAAGCGCACTAGTTATTACTCCAACGACTCCAGTTCCCACCCCAACCACAGATGAAACCATTCCTCCTTTTGCGCGATTATTGATTTTTGCTATAGAATTATCATCAATATATAAAAAACCTTTACACGCATCGGCTATTTTCAAACCCTCAGAAACATCAACATCATCAAGTTCTGCTTGTGCTATAGATTTTTGTAAATTTTGCACCGCTAATTTACAATTTTGTATTTGTTCCGACAAACTCAAGTCAACTTTGTTTGCGCCAGATATAACCGCCCCCGCTATATTTGTCGCGGTATTTCCCGCTAGTAACCCAGTACGCCATTTTCCAAGTTTTTTACTCTTTTCTGTTAAACTACGTATTTCTTGTGTTTTATTTTTATTATCGTTTGGCTCTGATGATTTAAAATTACCGGCACTTTCATTATTTTGTTCAAAAACTTTCAACCATTCTTCCTCGTCTATTGTATCAACATCAGAAGATGCCCCATAAGCGAGTTTTTCCAAAGTATTAAATTTTTCTTCTATTTCTGCATCAACTTTCTTTTTTTCAACACCAGCCACAACAGCCCCTATTCCCAACCCTGTCCCAACACCAGTAATTGCAGTATTTACGCCCGCCATAACTTTCATGTCACGTAAAGAATCTTCTATTCCAACACAGTTGTTATATGTCGCACGCAAAGCGTTTTCCAAATCGTAAACCTCTGCCCCAGCGCGTGCGCAAAAAACTAGGAAAAACATAAAAACAAAAAACTTTCTACACATCTTTTTACAGAAGTGATTTTACCACAAAACCGAAATATTATCAAACAATACACTATTTCAGTATATTACTATTTTTTTATCGGCGCATAACATTCACCATCACCAACTTTCGGACAACACGCAAAATCAAGATGTTCCATTTGTTTGAACACTTCGCCTTCGCAACATCCGTATTTATTGGGTTTAGCATTATTTACACACACGCCGTCAATACGTGTTTCAATAATTTCTGTTTGAATCTCTATTTCTATATTTTTTGTTTCATCAACCGCGTTTTCTGAAACCACTTCAACAGTGTCCTGATTCAAAGCCACAGATTCTGGTACTTCTACATCAACCACAGGATTTACATTTCTATAATTGTGAACCGGTCTGTGTGATGCACGTGGGGCGCATTTATTACGTTGTTGAGCTAGCATACTTTCTAAATCTGTCTTTAATTCCGGATAAGCCTTAACATCTTCGCGTAACTCTGAAATACGCACTGCTATATCATCACAAGACAACCGTTCAGAAACCTTACGATTTACAGATGTTTCCGATTCATCAATTTCTTCTACTAAATCTTCAATATCGTCATCAAAATAATCATAATCATCTTCTTCATATTCTTCATACATAAAATCTTCTTCAAAATCATCATCTTGGGCATATCCATATGGCGCTGTAACCAATACAGCACCAATAACAAACAAAGCAATTTTTTTTAAACCCATTTTACCCCCCTATTCTTCTATGACCTTTTGCAATTCCATTATAAAATCTATACCTGGGTCCAACATTCTTTCAACTTTGTTTAAATACCGCCGCGCCTCGTTTTGCATCTGTAACTTTTTATAGGTATTAATTGTTGAACGAACTTCACGCGGATTAACATCACTTGCGTTTATACGCACTCCATCGGCAATTTGTAATTCATCCAACGCATTCTTACGATACTGCTCGGCATTTTCTGCACACCCGTCTTCTGCAAGTTTCGAATAAACCTCGGCATTATTAAGGTGGCATTCAGAAACAACACCATAATTTGTGCAATCACTGATTACACGTCTATTCAAAGCATTTTCTATCTCTCGACATGGCTTTTCAACATCAGACACTTCATTACTCTTTTTATCAATACCAGTTATCGCTTTTATATACGCCATTTCGTTTTCAGCCATATCAGAAAAATATCCACGATTTTCACGGCAACCCATATTCACCAATCGTTCATAAATCATAAAATTCTTTTGATGCGCATCAATCGCCCATTCCGTTGCATTATCGTCAATGTCTTGAACCAGCCGTCCTTTTAAAACTTTTTCATTTATTTGACATGGTTCCAAAGGTTCCGGATTGATTACTTCTTGAACTGTTCCTACCAAACCTTTGGATTCCGTCTTTACGCCAGAATCCGCCGTATTGACAATTTTGTGCCCAACCGGTGAAAGCCCCGTCATCAATCCACAACCGAATATACCAAAAAGCAATACCAAAGCCCAAAATTTTTGTTTGCGCGAACAAATATAGCAATTATCACAATTTGTATTTTTCATTTTCTCTCTCCTTTTTTTATTTATTACTTTATTTAACTGTTCCGTTTTTAATAGTTATACGCCGATCTGCACGATTAGCAAGTGACATATCATGCGTAACGAATAACATCGCCATTTTATTTTTTCGCACTAAATCCAATAACAATTCAAAAACAGAAATTGCATGATTTGGATCCAAACTGCCTGTTGGTTCATCGGCAAGTAATATATCTGGATTATTGGCCAATGCACGTGCAACAGCCACCCTCTGCTGTTCTCCACCCGACATTTGTCCTGGTAAATGTGATGCACGATGTGCAACGTTCGCAGATTTCAACAAATCCATCGCACGACGTTCTGCTACATCTGATTCCACCCCAGCCGCCAACATCGGCAACATAACATTTTCAAGTGCGGTAAAATCAGACAACAAATTATGCCGCTGGTACACAAAACCAAGTTTCCGACGACGAATCATCGTCCGCGTATCATCATTCATTTTATGCACTGGGGTGCCCGATACAATAATACTGCCCCCCGATGGTTTATCAAGTAACCCTACACATTGTAACAATGTAGATTTTCCGCTACCCGATGGTCCAACAAGCGCGACTATTTCACCACGATGCAAATCAAAACCACCGCCGGTCAAAATATGCAAAGGCTGTCCACCTTCGATAAAGGTCTTTTTTATATCACGCACAGAAAGGACAACCGCGCCCTTTTTTACTTTTGATAAAGAATTTAATATAGATGCCATATTACATTCCTCTTGTGTCATTGCGTAAATTTGTATTTATCATAACTCTATTCATTTCGCAAAACCTCTACTGGGTCTGTATTTGCCGCCTTCCATGCTGGATAAATTGTTGCCAAGAATGCCAGCGCAATCGCAATCAATGCAATCCCAAGCACACTCGCAAATTCTACACGTGACGGTAATTCTGACAAATAATACAACTCCGCTGGGAACAAATCACGCCCCGTTACCCATTGAAAGAACCGCCGTATCGGTTCAATATAAATTGCAACCACAACACCAAGTATAGTTCCAAACACCGCCCCAATAACACCAATACTGGTCCCAGACAATATAAATATACGCATCATTGAACGTCGTGAAACGCCGAAAGTCCGCAACACAGCGATATCTTTGGATTTATCTTTTACTAACATAACAAGCGACGACACTATATTAAACGCAGCAACAATAACTATCAACATCAGAATCAAAAACATAACATTAGATTCAACCTGGAGCGCCCCGACAAATCCACGATTTAAATCACGCCAATCGCGCACAATATATCCATCGGGCAAAACATCAATCAATGCGTCGCGCACCGCATCTGTATCATTCGGATTTTTCAAAAACAAATCAATATGTGTGACCGCATCCCCAAGATTTAAATATTTTTGTGCCGTAACTAATGGCATAAATATATATCCAGAATCATATTCATACATTCCCATAAAGAAAGATGTCATCACCGGATAAGACATAATCCGTGGCATAGTCCCAAACGGCGTAGGCGTCGCATTATCAGCGGACACCAGCGAAACATTTTCACCCATATGCACCCCAAGATTGCGAGAAAGAGTTGAACCAATTATCAATTCCCCATCTTGGATATCGGATAAATTTCGACCATACATGCGTACACCGCTATTCGTTTTGGTTATCAAGTCAGACATACGAATTCCACGAACCATCGCGCCAGAATTCTTACCGTTTACAGTAACCATAACCTGACCTTCGGCAATAGGAACTATCGCAGAAACCGAACGCGCGACACTTTTGTTTTCCATCATTTTTTCAGACAAAAAATCATAATCTGCAATTGCGCCGTCCTGGTGATAAACAACAACATGCCCGTTCATACCAACAATTCGTGCAAGTAGCGTATCGTGAAAACCGCCCATAACAGACATCACGACAATAAGTGTCGCAACACCCAACATAATTCCTATCAGCGACACCCACGACACCACAGAACCGAACCCGCGTCGCTTTGCCGCCAAGTATCTAAAAGCAATTTTTCTTTCAAGTTTTGTAAACATCGGTTTGCCCTATTCTTATTTCTTTAACCATTCTCGTAACTCATCACCAACCAATGGCGCTTTGTCCGATATATCACTGGGATTCACAATAGAAACTATTCTTGGCGACATAAACACAACAAGTTCTGCAAAAGGACTTATCAATGTTTCTGGGGTTGTCACAAAAGAATGTGTCGGAATACCAATTATGACATAATTATCACCGACACTGGACGGAATAGAAAATGACGAAAGTTCCCCATTACTGGTGCGCAATACAATTTTCGCATCTATCTTGTCCTTGCCAGCAAAATCAACATACTCTGCAGTTGCCCCCACTATCAGGTCTGTTTCTATTCTTTCTTCTTTACCACATTGCCCGATATCAAAACGAGATTGCCAACCATCAGGCACAACAAAATGTCCCTGAGATATCAAAACAACATTTGCCTGTTGAGCCAAAAACTCTTGTAATGTCTTTGTATTTACCTCTGGTCCAACGACCAGAGCCCGACCAACAACCCCAGGCACAGACATTTTTATATTTTTTTCACCAAATGCGGGCAACATATTCATCCACACAATTGGATTATCGGTTCGCGGATAAACACGATAAACATCCATATCCCACGCCATTACATACTTTTTTGATGCTATATCAGAAATTATTCTTGCGACTTCACGCTCTGTTTGATAATTACCTTCAAACACCAAAGTATTATCAGCCCAATCAACGATTACATTTCGTACATCTGCGCCATGCATCGCATCCAAAATAGCCATAACAATATCATCGTTTCTTGGCATTTTAATCAACCACTTGCCACGATTAAACAATTTTAATTCCCCAAGTTTTGCATCATACGAATAATATGCACGCCCAAGATGAACCATCAAATCCACCGCATCCGCAAGATTTCCACCCACAATAGACCCAGATATTCTTTCGTACATCTTTTCTTGTTCTATGACCGCAATATCCGTTCCAGAAAGTAATTTATCCAACGCATCTTTTATAGTTTGCTTTCGAAAATCGTAATCCGAAACAGTTAAATCTGGTAACGGGTCACCAACATTTAATCTTACAATTTCTATTTTCTCTTCTGGGACCACAGATATCACAGATTGAGAATCCCAATCCACCGTACAACGTCTTGGCAATTCAATCGAAAAACGACGTGCAGTATCCGTTGTCAAAGCAGCTTTCTTTGGAAAAATCGGCACAGAATTGTCATCTATAACAAGATTATCAACAACTTGTATTGTGTTATATTCAATTCCTTCTGTATTATATGGATTATTAGCCTCCATACATCCTGCAATCATTATACAGACAAACAACACCAAAACAAAATTTTTCAAAAAGTTTATCATATCAGTTCCTCTATATTATATATTCATCGCACGTTCAAATTCTTCCAAAGACATTTCGTATATTGGTTTCTGAGACGGTGTAACCCATTCGTGCACCATAGCCAACTGTTTTTTAAACATTTCTATAACCGAAGCAACCTCAGATTTATCGGCCTTTGATGATTTTAACAAACGTTCCCCATATTCAACAACAAATTCTAATACATCCGCAGCAAAAAACCGTCCAACATATTTTTCCATTGGTATTCCACCCTTGTTCACACAAATCGCCGACATGGTTTTTGCCATCTGATTGTAAAAATTTGCCAACTTTATAAAGTTCTGAACAGTGACTGCCATCTCTTTTCTCCCAATATATTTTTACACATTATAAAAACTATTGCCACAAAAACGCAATTAAATTATAATAGGAACTATGAGAATGTTAAAAATAATTTTATTACTAGGTTTATGCGCCTGTGCATCCCCAAACAGGGGCAGCATAGACGATGCCACTATTTTAAATTGGGAAAATGAATCGGTTACCATGGAACAGTTTGTCCGTGACCACAAATCTTGTCTCGGCATAAATGCGCCATCATATTTGCCGCGATCACGTCTTGCCAAATTACTTTCACCCAACCAAACGGTTCGTATGCCGGATTGGGATGGACTTTGGGTAACATTTCAATCCAATGAATACAAGGATGTCGGACAACGCGCGTTGCTATCTGTCCCAAGGAACACAACTTCTCGATCTGTGGGCTCATACCGCAAGTGTATGTTTAAACGTGGTTATTTGTTACGTGCGACCTAAGGGTTTAATATAAATATCGGTTAAAAATTTCATAAAAATCTATTATTTGCACTAATCACTAACACTGACCACCAAAATATGATATAATTTTCGACATGAAACGAAATCTCTGGTTTTGGTTGTATTTTATTGCGGCTGTTTTACTTGCAATATATTTTGCGGCACGTATTGTTATGGCATTTATGGGATACGGTCCAACATCAATGATTCGCCATATATCTATATCAGCCGACACAACCGATAAAGACCTTACTACAATTGTTGCTGCGGCCGGGATTGCACCCGGAACACACAGTCATGCTATGAACCTAGAACTTGTAAACGCGCGCATTTCTCAAACCCCGGGGGTCAAACAATCCTCGGTTCGCAGATTAGCAAACGGCAACCTAGATATTCGTGTGAATCTTTATCATGCGGTTGCTGGATGGACGGACGGCATGTATTATTATCCAATATCTGCCGATGGAACGATTGTAAAGAAACCATCCGAGGTACGTGGTGAAGGAATTGTTATGTTTCGCGGTAATGTCCCAAATAACATCAGCGAAATTACCAAAGCCGCGAACAATCTTATACATGTACTTGATTATTTAGAATGGATTGATGACCGGCGATGGAATTTGGTAACCCTTGATGGAAAAATTATTATGCTCCCTGAAAAAGGCCCAGATGCCGCAATCGGAAATATCGTTGTCTTGGACAAAAAATACAATATTTTATCAAAAGATTTGAAAGTAATAGACATGCGCGATGACACAAGAATTTTGGTGAAATAAAATGCGAATGATTGATTCTTGCTTTTTATGTATCGACATCGGAACATGCGGGGTTCGCGGTGTTGCGCACAGGATACGAAATGCTACGATTGATAAGTCCGCGTATTATTCGGTTGATGATTTTGATACAGTATTCGCATTAAAATCCGTTGCTGATGAACTTGAACAACAAATGGGGACACATTTTGATACGGCGTATATTACAGGAAATTTTGGTTCTGTGTTCTTTAATATATCGGTAAAAGAAAGTAATTGGACAAGCGAACACAAAATAACCCCATCTGATATCAAGGCACAAATTGCACAAATTGATGCTCCTGATGATTTTTACCCTATGCATATTATACCGCTACGCTACGATACAGATAAAACAAAAAATTTATTGACCCCGATTGGTCTAAGTGACACGCGCCTTGTTTCAACAATATCTGCACTTTTTTTTGAAAAAGAACGCATACAAAAAATACAAAGTCTTTTGCGACAATCACATATACAGCCATCGGCTTTTTATGCACCACATTTTCTTGAATTTAATGTATTACGCGAACAGAAAAAAAACGTTATGTTTATCGATTTTGGTGCCGAACACACCACTGTATCAATTTGGACTGACCGCGGCCTAATATGGTACGATGGACACTTTGTTGGCGGAAACGATTTGACCGAAGAAATTTCAACGAAACTTGACATATCTTTCTCAGAAGCAGAAAGAATTAAAAGAAATGTTGCAAATCTTTATTCCAACGAAATGGCTCGATTTAGTCCCGCAGACAGCGCATATGCTTTTTCTTGTGCCGATGTAAATGAAATGGTCGCCCCTTTCTTTTATAACATCATAGAAAATATAAAAGACAGTTCTACAAAATACATTGAAAAATATCATCCAACTGAAATCATTATAACTGGTGGTGGTGCAAGGTTGAACGGTATCATTAAATTGTTATCACAGACATTTGAAATCCCGGTTGTACAAACTGACCCGGATACAACAGTTCGTGCACTTGCAAAATATATCTGGGATTGCGCCAAACCCTATCGCAAGGCATATATATCTCGTCTCAACAGATGGAAAAGAATCATAAATAAAATTTTTGGTGTTTTTTACCGCACAAAATCAAAGAAAAAAAGCGGGACCTTTATTCCGATTATGCCAAGCACCCTTTGCTTTGACATGACATGCCCCGAAACATATACCTTGTTTCGTGCCGGTGGAATATCAATAATTCATGTCGATATTATGGATGGGCTTTATGTTGATAAAATCACCGGGGGAATTGATGAATTACGAAAAATTCGTTCAAATTGGCCTGGTCATCTGCATGTTCATCTAATGACAGATGCACCATCCGCCTGGGCAACTGATGCGATAAATGCAGGTGCAGATACAGTCATACTTTCTACAAACACTGTCGGTTTGCGCCGGGCGATTCAGATTGTTCGTAACGCAGGAAAACGCGTAGGTATCGCATTAAATCCAGAATCTTCGGTATCTTTACTAAAAACAATTTTGCGAGACATTGATGAAATCATGGTAATGGGCGTTTCTCCTGGTGCCGCCGGGCAAAAATTTAATACAAATGTACTAAATAAAATTTCCATACTTGCAGGAACACGAAAAAAATATGGTCTTAAATTTACCATCTCTGTTGATGGTGGCATAAACCCAGAAACCGCACGCTTGTGTTGGGCCGCGGGCGCAGATTTATTGGTAAGCGGTTCATATCTTGAGCATGCGCCGGACTTTCCTCTTGCGGTAATGTCTTTATTACCATCTATCAAGAGTATCTAATCTGCAATCTCTATTTTACGACCGTCTTGAAATTCTGTTATATATACATGAACAGTATCTTTTGGTAAAAAATCTTTTGCTATATCGGGCCATTCTATCAAAGTGATATCATTTTGCACTGCATACAAAAGCCCAATTTCAACCAATTCCGAAACATCCGACACACGATACAAATCAAAGTGTGATATTTTATCTTTTCCTTTGTCATACGATTGTACAATTGTAAAAGTTGGGCTTGGGACAACAGTATCTGGGCCACAAAGCGTTTGAATTATTGTTCTTGCAATCTCTGACTTTCCAACACCCAAATCACCATGTAACGCTATCGTTACTGGGGCATGCAAGTTCTTTGCAAAATTACATGCCCAATTACGCGTTTCATTTATATCTTTTGTTATATATGTTTTCATCGGCTACTCCAAAAATAATAAGTCATCTTCCATTTTTCGTATTGCATCACGAATTTCTGCTGCGGTTTCGAAATCAAGATTTTCCGCCGCATTGCGCATTTTTTTATTCAAACTCTTTATCTCTTTTTGTAAAGTTTCTGCATCAAAAACACCATCTTTTGTATAAATAAACTTACGTTTTTTATCTGTCTTTTCTTGCGCATCTGTTATCTCGTCAAAGACGCCTTTGGATACGGTTTTTGGTATAATTCCATGTTCAATATTATATGCTTTTTGTTTTTCACGCCGACGATTTGTTTCATCCAACGCCACACGCATAGACTCAGTTACAATATCAGCATATAATATCACGCGCCCATTCGCATTTCTTGCCGCCCGACCTATTGTTTGAACAAGTGAACGCGCAGACCGCAAAAAACCTTCTTTATCAGCATCCATAATCGCAACCATTTCACATTCCGGCACATCCAAACCTTCGCGCAATAAATTTATTCCAACCAAGACATCAAATTTTCCCATACGCAAATCACGCAATAACTCTATACGTTCCAAAGTTTCAATATCACTGTGCAGATAACGCGCCCGAAAACCATTTTCTACAAAATAATCTGTAAGTTGTTCCGCCATTTTCTTCGTCAATGTTGTGACCAACACACGCCCTTTGACCGATTTTACTTCCGCCATCAAATCGTCAACTTGATTTTTTATTGGTCGCACAATACATTCAGGGTCCAACAAGCCCGTTGGACGAATCACCTGCTCCGCTACAATTCCACCCGCCTCTTTCATTTCCCATTCCGCTGGGGTTGCAGAAACAAAAATCGTCTGGGGTCGCATTGAATTCCACTCGTCAAAAGTAAGTGGTCGATTATCAATACAAGAAGGCAAACGAAAACCATATTGAGCAAGCGTTTCTTTTCGTGCCCTATCTCCACGTGACATCGCGGCAATTTGTGGCACAGTCACATGACTTTCATCAACAAACAAAATTGCATCTTTTGGCAAATATTCAAACAATGTTGGTGGTGGCTGCCCCGGCTCCCGCCCGGATAAATAACGCGAATAGTTTTCGATTCCACGACAAGTTCCTGTCGATTCCATCATCTCTATATCTAAATTCACACGTTCACGCAAACGTTGTTCTTCTATATATTTCATATTATCATGAAAATACTTCAGCCGTTCGTCTAAATCCATACGTATATTTTCAATTGCTTGTAGTATTGATGGCATAGGTGTCGCATAATGTGTATTTGGATAAACAGCGATTCTATCAATTTTTCGTAACTTTGCCCCAGTCAAGACATCGAATTCTTGAATTTCTTCAATTTCATCACCCCAAAAAGATATTTTCCATCCAATATCTTGACTGTGTGATGGAAAAATATCAATTATATCACCACGAACACGAAAATCCCCACGTTCAAAAGCAATATCATTTCTTTTATATTGTATATTCACCAATTCACGCATCACATCGTTTTGCCCTATGATATCACCAACATGCAAAACCAGTTTCATTCCAGAGTACTGTTCCGGGGTTCCAAGACCATATATCGACGATACAGACGACACAACAATAACATCACGTTCTTCTAGCATTGCGCGCGGTGCACTGTGTCGCATGCGATCCAGTTGGTCATTTATTGATGCATCTTTATCAATATATGTGTCAGTGGTCGGGACATATGCTTCTGGCTGATAATAATCATAATATGAAACAAAATACTCTACATGATTATGCGGGAAAAAGGATTTCATTTCCGTAAATAATTGTGCCGCAAGAATTTTATTTGGCGCCATCAATAATGCCGGTCGTCCAAGTTCTGCGATAACATTCGCCATTGTAAATGTTTTACCCGAACCTGTAACCCCAAGTAACACTTGCGATTTGCGACCATCTTTAATTCCACCAACCAATTCAGAAATGGCCGACGGTTGGTCACCCATCGGTTTATAATTACTTTCAAGATTAAAAATTTTTTTATTCACAACGACAAGTATAATAAATTATAATGAAAAAACAAGAGGACCGAGAGAATGTCTATCAAACCAAGATATAAACGCAGATTTTTCTGGGCTATTGTAATCACGATAGCAGTTATTGTGACAGGATTACTTATTATACCGGCTGTTCTGACATTGAACGGAATACGCCCGCGACTTGAAACTGCGATTGCTACACAAACGGGTTTGAATGTTAAAATAAATGGTGATGTTACATTTGGTATAATTGGAAAAACGACTGTTCTCGCAAACGATGTATCAACACCTTTTGGCGACATTAGTAAAATTTCTGTTCAAATACCATTCCATGATCTGTTTGATATTCAAAATGCCCCTTTAACAGGAAATGTGTCAATATCTGGTGCAAGAATAAGAATTGATTCTTTGACCCCATTTACAAAAAATTACAACATCTCAATCAAAGATTCTGTCATCGAATTTATGGACAAAGATTACAAAATTATTGATGGCATATTTAAAGATGGAACTTTTAACGGTCTTGTTCGTACTGGTCAACATAAATACAATATTGAATTTCAGGACAAGCAATTCATTGTTACAAATAAAAATGTTAAATTAAAAATAATTGGCGAATTATACCAATCTGGGGGTGCTTTTGGAACATTAACTATTGATACAGACAATATAAATTCTTGGTTTGAATTTTCTGAACCCAAAATCAACAAACGCATAAAATTATCCACAGATTTTGTTTGGAACGGTGAATACGGATTTAAATTTAAAAACATTATTGCAAACAATGTTCGTGGCAATATCGAACTTGATCAAAATGGTTGGCGAACAATAAATCTAACATCTAGCGATGTAAATTTTGATTTCTCTTTTTTGGCGCGCGGGACAAAAATTTTACAAGACGCCAAATTAAACATAGATTTTTATGGTAATCTAACATTTGATAACAAAACATTTGAACACATAAAAATAAACGCGATTGGCACAGAAAACTATATTCAAATAGATAAAATTGTTGCGGACGATACAACATTTATTGGTGGCACAATCGATGAAAATGGCGCACATGACATAATGATAAAAACAAATTTTGACGGCAAAAACACAGAATGTCTATTTTCTGGCACTCCAGAGAAATGGCAATGCGAAAAGTTCAAATATGGAAATCTTTATGGAATTATCCGCAACAATAAAAACTATATAACCGCCGAAATACTATCAAACGAAGTAATCAATTCGAACGAGATTTCGTCATATATTGCAACACTTGATGGACGTCCTGCAAATATAAAGTTTGCTTTTGCAAACATGGGCGGAACATATACATCAAACGGCAAAGAATCACACACAGAATATGAATACATATATAATCAAACCATTGCCTCATTAAATCCACATTTACGCATTTTACCAGAAACAATGCTAAATGAAGTTGGGAATATAGTATGGAACGGCGATTCTATAACATTTATTCCGAATTCAAACAGATGGTCATTAATCATCCAAAACAATTCTTTCTATTTAACAGGAAAAAATATCAAAGATTGGTTTCCAAAACTTGATTTACTATTTTTGCGCAACCTTGATTACATAGCATCAGGTTCATATAATGAACAAGGCGATATATCAAACCTAACTGTAAAAGTCGCAGGACATATATTTACGGGGTCTGTTGATACAAATGGAATAACATTAAAAACAGATACATTAATAATTGACGACTTTTTGAACAATGAATACTTTGATAGATACGAAGAACTTGAATTTTTGACGAATGCACCAATCCTTGCACCATTTGATATTGGTAAAAATTTATATCTTTCGGCCAAGACACTTGTTTACGAAAATAATGCATATAAAAATTTTGTATATTCTTTAAAGTCCGGCACACAAACATTTTCTATCACAGACCGCGCGCGCGGGAACTTGCTTGCCACCATTATCAAGGAACGTTCAAATTACGACATATTTATTCAGTTAAATAATTTTGTAATCAACGGCGCAATGCTAACAAAAAACTTTCCATTGAACATAATGAACACAACTGTGACTGCGGAATTGTCCTTACATACATCAGGTCACATTGCGCACGACATTTGGTATAACTTAAACGGCAACCTAGATTTAACATTTGACGGTGGTTATCTTGACGGTATCGGTCTTGACGCATTTTATATAGCATATGATGATTTAACCCGGTTAAATGTTGAAGACCGCCTTATGACCGCACTTGAATCTGGCGTTACAAAAATCAAGAACATACGAATAATTGGGCAATACAATGACGGAGAATTTGAAACTACGCGCCCAATGGAAATATCGATGCGCCACGCGGATGCAATTGGAAAAATGAATATAATAAACGGCGCAATGACCACCGAATTAAATATCACCATGCGTGGCACCGCAATCGAGCCGGTAACTGTATCACTTGCAATCGCACCAAACGGTCGTCGTGGATATTCAATGGGCGAATTGATTAGATACTTTGACCCAGCATACTTGCGCGAATTTATTAAAACCCATGACAAGTTTTAATGACAAATCATTTCAAGTTGACCTGGCAAATTCGCCAAAAATGTTGGTCTATTTATAATCGATGGATCAAATGCCGGTTTGCGTTCACCCGGGAAATCACAATCAAAACCGTTTTTACCACTTTTCGCATCATTTTTATATTTTTCGATATTCGCATAAGATTGTGCAAAATAATTCGCGTACTTTATAATTGCTTTGGCCCCAAGGTTATATACATTTTGATCTTGTGTATTCAAATTATCCCAACGCCCAATCAACGCGTTATAAATCGCCGCATTGTCTATCAACCAATTGTGCGTACTCGATATTTTACTTACATCAATAATATGAAACTGATGCCGCAACAACCTATAATCTAGTGTATGTTCATAGTCATTGTACACATATTCTATTAAAAAACCATTACTACCAAGCAAAAACCGATACACTTGTGCAAATAACATAGGTCTATCGAATTTTTTATGTTTGTCTACACGTCCGATTCTATCAACCAATCTTATTGACACCGAATCATTGTCTATCATATCTTGAATTCTGCGAACCGTATGTTCGTCCATAACCTTAACTTCTGCCATAATAAAAACCTTTTTGTCTACCCCTCTCCCACACATAACATACTACAAAACCAAAGGTTTTCAACAAAAATCGCCCGCAACTGCGGGCGACAACACTAACCCCTGTCCACCGAAGCACACCAGGTAAAGGCAAAACTTAAACTCGTCGTGGTGCAGTTCCACTCCTTTGGAGGGGTGGCCGAAGGCCGGGGTGGTTAGAGAATTCGGAATAACAACGAACTTTCTAACCACCTCCCCCTGCGGGGACTCCTCCGATGGAGGAGAACTTTGCGCTTTGTAATAAATTAAATATCCCG
>JAGCVZ010000016.1 GCA_017962125.1 Alphaproteobacteria bacterium | reverse complement strand
TTTGCATTGGGGTTTGCTTTCGCACAAATAGTCTTGTTCAAATGCTGCGCATACTGCTGATGCTTCCGAAGAAGCGGTTTCTTCGGGGTTGTTGCCTTTACCCGATTTTGAATTATTTTGTTGCCTTTTACTGTCATCATTACCGCCGCCCTTGGGTTTTTCGGGTCTTATACACTTCTCGCCATCCCATGTGCCACCTTGTGCGCCACAGTTTGATTCTGCGTTGCTCATATCGCATTTACTACCTTTGTTGAACCCGGCAGATACCCATTCGCCGGCACTATCTTCGCACGCACTTTTGGCCTCCTTTTCGGCCTTTTGTGTATCCAGTGCACGACCAATCGCCCCAGATGTCCATAATCCAACCGCGGTTCCAACGCCCGCGCCCAATGCCGCCGATGATGCCGCTGTTTGCGATCGTGTAAGGCGATATGCATTTTCTTTGAACGTTGTGACGTCAAGGCCAAACCAATTCATATTGCATTGAAAGCTGTCACCGGCGTAGAGTTTTTTTGACGACATCGGATGAGTAGTATCTTCGCCCGCAAAGAAATTCACAGTATACACGCAATCAAACGTTCTTTCGTCAAACATCGCACCCAGCCATGTGCATTGTTGCCGCATCGCATCGCGCAATTCGTAAAGTCTTTTTTCTTGTTTTTGCACTTCTGCGGTTGCAATTGTGCGCAAATCGCCAAATACACCCATTACGCGCCCAGCAAGGCCGTTATCTTGTTCCTTGCACTTATCAGCGATAGATTTACATTTTGTGATTGCATTATCGCCCGCCGATTTTGAAAGGCATTTATCCAATGTCTTGCCACATATTTGAAATATACAATCGTTGTATTGATTTCCGCAATTTACAACCGATTGATAATATGAAAGTTCAATGGTTGCATCGCGATCTGCCAAAATTTCTGGCGCAAGTAAAGAATACTCGTGACCGGTACATTTTGTGTTGCGACGACAAGCATCCATTTTGTTATTCCATGCGTTTGTAGAATCTTTGGAACATTTTGTAAAATCGTTTCCGCACTTTTCTGCCATACATTGGCGCAATGCGGTGTCGCATGCGTTTGATGTTTTAAGTCCGCCTGCGCCCATAATAGCCGAATCTTCTTTGGCATCAAGCAAAGCGCGTTGCCGCCGTATGGCTTCGGCGCGTTCGTTGGCCGAAGAATCCGTTGCGTTTGAACCGATTTCAGCCAAGACATCGTTAAACATAGATGTTTTGTTATCGACAATTATTGGGGCTTCGAAAACGGTTTCTTCTTCTTCGATTGTTTCGGTAAATTCTGGTTCTTCAAATATCTCTTCTTCTGTATCAAGACTTGTCGCCAATGTACCCGACATACGTGCACTGGTTCGATTCTGGGCGCGTGCAGATGCCGCATTGTTTGCCGCAGTTGGGCGTGATGTTACCGCAGAATAAGTTGTATTCGTAACCACCGCGATTATCGCGAAAACCGAACAAGTGCAAAAAAGTTTCAATGCTTTTCTCATTTTATTTTAACACCGTGCATGCTGTTTTATAGAACTGACACAGTCTTTCTGCCATGGAACGTTCTGTTTTGTTTTGGTCACATTTGTTTGGCATGTTATTGTTACATACCGTATTAACACAAGAATTAAACGTTTTGCCATTTTGACAATTTGACTTTGTGCTTGAAATTTTGGTTTTGCGGGTGTCTTGATAGTTTTTGACAATGGATTGCAGTGTGCTTTCTTTTTTGGCATAAGCGTTTTTGCGATCCTTGGTGAATTGCGTGCGCAGTTCCGCGATATATTCATCGCATCCTGTTGCATCCGTTGCGCATTCTGCCACAGAACGTGTAAATGTCGCATCTTCTTCGCAGTTTTCAAATGAAGTGCCACATTTTTTGTTCATGCATGTCGTGAATGCTGTGGTGCAAGACGATTTTGTTTGCTTTTTATTTATGTTCGACATGGTCGCGGAAATTTGCATGCTGACACCGGCGGCCTTGCAAGATTGCTCTATCAATTTATCATATATTGCTGATACGTCGTCGGTTGTGC
Organism: Alphaproteobacteria bacterium; assembly: GCA_017962125.1. Classification (GTDB taxonomy): domain Bacteria; phylum Pseudomonadota; class Alphaproteobacteria; order Rs-D84; family Rs-D84; genus Enterousia. Next base: position 15,948 of record JAGCVZ010000016.1, on the reverse strand, counting down.
AATCAGGTAATTTTTTGATGCATTCGGTTGTTGCCCAAATGTATCTTTTCCCAGGATCCGAAGGCGCGACTTTTAATTCTTTGTCGGTGATTGTATATTTTGTCGATTGACCAGCGGTTATTTTGTTCAGACCTTTTTGTGATGGGGCTTCGCCAGCAGAAGATGTCCCACAATATTGACACCGGGCGGCAGGGTTCATACCGACGTTTATTGCGCAAGCAGAATCAAGGCATCGCTGCATGTTGGTTTTAGAGCACTTTGATGTTGCGGCGGGCGCACAAAAAGCTGGCGCAATCGCGCATATTGCCACAATAAAGAGTAATCTTGGGTAACACATCTCTCTGTCTATCGGTTGGCATTATATCAGAAAATTAAAAGCGGTGCAAAATTTTTTTTTGATTGTTGCCTTGACAATGAAAAAAAATTGTCTATAATGTATTCGAACAAGAAAACAAAAGGAGGCGAATATGCCAGAAACAAAAGATACAGAAGTAAAAGAAACAGAAACAAAAGAAACAGATACTCCGGTGGAAGAAACTGGTGATACAAAAAGTAAGAAAAGGCTCCCAGGATGGGCGTGGGGTGTTATTGGGACTGCACTTATGCTGCCGTTGCTTTTTATTGGAATGAAAGGTTGTGGAAAAGGCGGTGATGGTCGTCGCGATGGTAAAGATGAAGAACAACCAAAGACAGAAGTCGTAGTGCCAGAGCCAGATGAAAAAGTCGGTGTTACCAATAACTACTATTACTATGGCGATGTTAATCAACAGAACATAACAAACAGTGGTAATGGTAACGTTAGTGCTGAATTTACCGCTACACATACTGAAAGTTGTGGCAATGGCGATGTTAATGTTGCTGGTGGTAAAAGTAGTAATGCGGCGCAGAAAAGCCGTGGGTCACAAAACAGTGGCAACGCAGGGTATAGACCGCAGGCCAGTGAAGGTAAGGTTGTGGTTAAACCGGAAAACAGTGGCAACGCAGGGTATAGACCGCAGGCCAGTGAAGGTAAGGTTGTGGTTGTTAAACCGGAAGTCATAGAAAAGACTTGCACATTTACGATTACGTATCCGTGTGTTCCATGTGTTCCGTGCGATGGTAATAGTCGGTAATTGGTTGTATCAAAATTATGAATCGGGGCGTTGTGTCCCGATTTTTTTTCCCTGGACATAAATTTGGTTTTCTGATAGAATATCCCTTGGTACGGAGAGAATTTATGAAATTCATACGTTTGTTTATGTTTACGTTGTTTTTATGCCCTTTTGTGGCGCGTGCGGCTCAGGTAACGCCGTTTTCTATGGCTTCACAACTCTTGGCGGCGGCGCGAAATGCCGATATTAAACAGGTCCAGGCGTTGGTTGCGGCTGGTGCGGATGTGAATTTTGTTGATGGAACGGGTTTGTCGTTGGTTTGTACGGCACTTATGAATAATGACCTGCGTGCGGCTCAGATTTTGCAGATGTATGGTGCGGATGCATCAAAATGTGATAAACAGATAAAACAGTATAAAAATCGAAATATGCCAGAGCGAACTACGGGTGGGCTGTTCGGTGGCCTGACCACCGCCCAGGGCATGACATTGGCGGCGGCGGGTGCCGCCGTTGTTGTAGGTGGGCTTTTTTTATTGACTGATGTTTTTGATGCCGATAATGATAATGGTTATGCGGGCAGTGGATCCGGATCTGGGGGTGGTGGTTCGGGTGGCGGTGGTTCGTCTTCGAATAATGGTACAGCGTTGTTTGCATCTGGGTTGCCCTATGGTCCAATAATGGTTAATGCTAGTTCAGAAAGTAATTATTATGCCACAAATTTGTCGTATTTTGCGCCGTCTGATACGGCAAGTATTTTGTATCAGAATTTCCAGTTGATGAATGCAAACGAAAATTATTTGTTGTTGATGCGTGGGTATTCGCCACTTGCGCGTGGATATTTGGGAATGCGGACTTTGCGAAACCTTGATACTAATGTTCCGCTTAGTTTGGCGGGATATCAGTTAGGGGGTGAAGATTTTGTTGAAGGCGGCCGGCCGGTGAATGTTGCATTGATTACTGAAAATGGTATAAATGCGGCGGAAAATACTTCTTTGGCAGATAAGTTGGTTATTTGGACAACGACTAATGGAACAGCGTCATTAAATCCGGCAAGCAATACCATGGTGTCAAGCAAGTATTATAATAATAAGATTGCCTATGGTACGGATACTGCAACAATAACTGATGATACGACTGGTGAAGATGAGTCACAACTGGCTACTTTTGATTTATCAAATTCTGGAACGGCGGTTTACAATGGCGCGGCAACTTGGCGTGATAATATGCTTGCAAAAATTGTTGGCGGAAACACAGCAGGGTATTCTGATGCAGATTTTTTTGGATTTATGCCAAATGGTCAGATGACCGTTTACCGTACCGGTGGTGGAACAAAGATGAAGAATTTGGAAAGTCCCGAAGTGGCGGGATCGTATTCATCCGCAGGGACTGAACTTGCAACGGGCGATACAGTCGTTTTGTTTGATGAAACGTTGAGGGCAACGGTTTCTGGACGGGCGGTTGTGTTGTCAAATGAAGAAAATACCTATAATGGTTACATTGGTTTAGATGATTTGCTGTATGTTGATTCTGATGGCGATGGTCGTGCGGATGGTGCATATCTTATGAATGCGGGAACATTGCAGTTGTCGAAGAAATTACAGTCAACTGATTATTATAATTATAGTGCAATGGTCAAAGCGGCAGAGCGTGTGACGGCAGGTGATATAGATGGTGGTCGTTCAAAGGTTGATATAATTGCAAATGCCAACGTGATAGAACCGTTGCATTTGACAGATGCTGGAACTGTTCAAACAATTTTGAATGCCGGGACAGGTAATTATGAATCGGTATTTGGGGATTTAGTTGAACGTGCATATGGTTCGACGGATGCGAATAATTTACCAAGAACGAACGCTACATCCTTTTTTAATTCGCTTGGGTCGTCGTATTCGCCGTTGACGGTTTTCTCTACGGGTGGTTCTGTTACAACTGCAAATTGGCCTGATGCACCGCTGACGGCGACATTCGAAAATGCGGCGCCATTAGTTTATCAAAATCTTGAACATTTGTTTATGTCGGTCGTTGCAGTTGGTGCAAATACATCTGATGCAACGTCTATTGTCGCAAATTCTGATACAAATTTGAATAAATATGAATTGGCAAAGTGGGCGGTTAATAATCCGGTGTCTGGGCTTTCTTATTACCAGGCGCGTACGTGCGGTGTCGCAGGGAAGGGTGCAAATGGTATAGATCCGTGGTGTTTTGCGGCTGTTGGCATAACAGATGAAATGGCAACATCTGCGGCGGCAGGTGCGGCGGGTGTGTTGCGTTCGGCGTTTTATTATATGACGCCGAAACAGATTTTTATGTTGCTTGCACTAACTGCGGATGGACCTTTTTTGGGGCGATTGAGTTCGGGTCAGTCTTTGACGGAAACTGCTTTGATTTCACATTTGCAATCGATGTATAAAATGCCTGATTCTTATCAGTTCTATATAGATAATGGTGCAATGGATTATTTAGATGCGTTTAAAGAGGTTTTTGGTTATGGTGTTATAAATCTTGAACGGGCAACAACGCCGGGAACAAATTTGTATTTTTATTCAAATGGTGACATTGTTTCTGCATCTGGTAATGCGTATTGGCGTGCGGCATCAAAAACGGCATTTCGTGGTTCTGGGGCATTAAATATAGGACGTATGGCGATAAGTACTGCGGCGTATGATGTTATTGAAAACATTGACGGAACAATGCGTTTGCCACGGGTTTGGAAAAATGATTTTGCACTTGGGGATGATGGTCGACATGCGCTTTATATGGGCGATGTTTTGGCTGATTTTCATGTTCGTCCAAGTGATGATAATATAATGCGTATTGGAAATATATCTTTTGGTTTTGCACGTTCAGAACGAGCATATGATGATGGTATGGGCGGAATGGATAAAATGCGGTTTGAATATGCTAATGATTCATGGAAATTATCAGCAGATTATCAACGCTATTTAACAGATTCAGAATCAAGGTTTAGTGGAATGTCTAATCCAATTTTGGGTTTGGCATCAAATGCGATATCAAGTAGTGTTGATTATAAATATGGCGTTTGGTCGTTTGGGGCACGTGCAATTTCTGGGGCGATTACTGACGAAGGGATATTGGCGAACGATCCGACAATTTCGGCAGGTTATGAACCGATGAGGCTTGGTAATTTTTCAGCCATACAATCAGATTTGGGTTTTCAGGCAAAACGTTGTGGTTTGACGGCAAGTTTTGGTGTTGCACGTGAAAATAACACATTACTTGGTGCATCGGGAACTGGTTTGATGGGCACTGGGGCATCGGAAACACGATATGTTGATGCGGGTATATATTGGTATTTGTCAGATGATATTCGTGCGCGTGCACGTGCAACGTTTGCAAATACTGTGCCGGGTCTTGATGATGACGCAATAATTTCACTTTCTGAATTAAGTTCTAATGCGTTTGCGTTTGGTGTGGAAAGCAACAGTTTTTCTTTTGGTGTGTCTATGCCGTTGGCGGTTTCGCGTGGAAAGATGTCGTATTCTTATGCTGACTATGACATAGTGACACAAGATGATGATAGATATGATATAGTTGTTTCAAATGCTGGGATTCGTGATATTGATTTGAGACCGGATTCTCGTGAAGTTCGGTTCAATGCGTCGTATCGGCAAAAACTTGGTGAGTTTACTGATGGGGCGCTTGGGCTTATATATCGGATAAACCCGAATAACACGCATGAATTTGGAAATGAATCTATATTTATGATGAAATTGTCGCATCGGCTTGGTATATAAATTCTTGACATTAATGAATGTTTTTGTAGACTCATTTGCCCACTAGTAACGAGATTGAGGTATGGTATTTGGATGGCAAGTTCGGGATATTGTTTCTGGACTGACCGGTGTTTTTTCTGGTGAAATTAAAAGAAAGCGACCATATATGTCGCTGGTCAGGTATTATGTTGGAAAATTAAATTTAACCCCGCGGTGGAATACACGATGCGAAGATGTTTTGTCGATGGCGCTTTCAATAGATAGAATCGGAAAAACCATGGATTCGCGTGGACGCGACTATTTTTATGTGGTGTTTTCTGCATATGATTTTCGATATGTTTTGGATGTAATGCGGGTATTTCGTGCAAATGGTATTATTGGAAAACTGTGTTACATGAATGTTCAAAATAGGGCAGGTGATGTGCAAAAAATGCTTACATTGTGTGTGCGTGACCGAAAACAGAAATTTATTTTCGATGTGCAAAAGACGCTTGATGATATAACGTATTACAAGAATGTTGTTTTGCCAGAATATAATGCGGCATGCAAAAATAAAAAATATCTTTTCCACGAATTGTTCGGAAAGTTTAAGTAAGATAAATGAAAAGGGCGCTTTCGCGCCCATTTTTTATTTTATGACAATTTGTGAATGACCAAACCGCTGCGCAGTTTTGGTTCAAACCACGTTGTCTTTGGTGGCATAATGTTGCCGGTGTCTGCAATATCAATGATTTGACGCATAGTTACCGGATATAACGCAAATGCAACCGCCATTTCGCCAGAATCAACACGTTTTTGCAATTCGCCAAGACCCCTGATACCACCGACAAAGTCTATACGTTTACTGGTTCTCAAATCACCAAGGTTCAATATCTTATCAAACACTAAATTTGATAAAACAGTAACGTCCAAAACACCAATCGGGTCATTGTCATTGTATGTTCCTGGGCGTGCAGTCAACGAATACCATTTGCCGTTCATGTACATACCAAAGTTATGCAATTTTGTCGGCTTGTAAATTTCTGCACCCATTTCTTTTACTTCAAAAGATTTTTCTAATTCTGCCAAGAATTGCTCTGGCGATAGGCCATTCAAATCTTTTACCACGCGGTTATAGTCGATAACTTTCAACTGGCTTTCTGGGAAAATTACCGCCAAGAAATAGTTATATTCTTCGTTCCCAGTGTGGTTCGGATTTTGTTCGCGTTTTTCTGCCCCAACACGTGCCGCCGCCGCAGTGCGATGGTGCCCGTCCGCAACATACAGAGCAGGGATATTTTTAAATATTTCTGTAATGCGCGCATTTATTGCATCATCATTGATAACCCAAAATTTATGACCGAAGCCGTCCGCCGCGGTAAAATCATATTCAGGTGTATTGTTTGCAACAAAATCTTCAACTATTTTATTCATTTCCGGAACGTCCGGGTATGCAAAGAACACCGGTTCGATATTCGCGTTTTGAATACGAACATGAATCATACGGTCGTCTTCTTTATCTTTGCGTGTTAATTCGTGCTTTTTGATTTTGCCACTCATATAGTCATCGACATTCGCCGCGGCAACAAGTCCGTACTGTGTCCTACCGTCCATTGTTTGTGCATAGATATAGTACATTTCTTTGTTGTCTTGGCGCAACCAACCGCGTTCTTGCCACAGTTTGAAATTTTCGACGGCTTTGTCATAGACCGCTTGGCTATGTTCATCGGCAATCGGGTCAAAATCAATTTCTGGTTTAATAATGTGCAGTAATGATTTTTCCCCAGCCTCTTGCTTGGCTTCAACCGAATTCAGGACGTCGTACGGGCGTGATGCCACTTCGGCTGCGATTTCTTTCGGTGGACGAACACCGGCAAATGGTTTTATCTTCATGATATCTCCTTTTGTGTTGAACGGTTTCGATTATAAACATAAAAACACAAAAGGCAAATATAGTTTTTATCATTTGTCTATTGTTGCATCAAAGACCGTTTCTGCACGGGTTGTATCCAATGGATGCGATTGGAACGGCACTGTTTCAAAGTCGATGCTGTTCATGTCTATGCGGCGAATTGTCCGATTATACATTGTGTGATAGTAAATTTTTCGATTTGTGATATCACTTGCGATTGTCCATTGGGTTGCGGACGGCATGTCGAATGTAGCTTTGCCGGGCGCATATGCGGTGCCGAATGGAACATCGAAATTGTTCAAAATATGAAATGCCTGTTTGACCGTACTTGCCGCGTCCGGTTGCGTGATAGAATAATTTTTAAAGAATGATGCGCGGACAAATCGCGATGGTGATGAAAAATCTCCTGGCAATCCTAACAATCCTGTGCCATGACTAATTGATTGTAATTTAATTGGACCGAAGACGGTTGGCGCGACGGTGCCTGATTGCAAATTGATATAGTTATCAAGGTTCGTTAAGTGCCATGTGAATTCTGGGGCATTGGCAATAGTGCCAAGTGGGTTTTCATAAAAAGTTGGGATACCATCAATTATTTCTAGCACAACAACGCGTCCCGATGGTTCTGCGATACGCCAATGAACGGTGGATGCAGTTGGGTCTATGTTCACAATGTTTACATTGTCTATTGCGTTTTTGACTTCGTCAATTGTGGAAAATGATGCCAGTATCCATGAAACAACCTGAAAATCTGCAAGTGTGTTTGCGTTGTCTATCGGTGAGTATGGAACGTATTTGCCATAGTCTGGGAAATAAAACAAGGCGGCTGAAAGACCTGTTTCGTTTGTGCCGTCAACGATGAATTCTGGTCGTTCCATGCCAAGCCCGACGAATCCATATTTTGATGTGAATTCTATGCCGTCCTTGGTTCCATCCGGTAATAATGATTGTTCTGTGTGGTTGCGCGGGCTGATAACATAAATGTTGTTCATTTCTGATCCTGACCAATCAACAGTGCGTGCAAGAACAAACGACCTGTCCGCCGCGGTCAGTGTGATGCCAGTGCATGCGTTTGTGGCATTTGTTGCGGTGATAATACCGATTGCAAAAATTGATGTTGCGATTTTGTTCATCGTTGGACTCCCTTTTGATTTTTTATAATTCTATCTGTTGCGTCATGTCATCGCCACAGGAACGAATTCAAAGGAACAAAGGTAGTTTTTTTATTTGCAAAACGCAAAAAGCGTGTATATAATGTGGTGCGCTTTGGGGCATAGTTTAATGGTAGAACATCGGACTCTGACTCCGCTAGTATTGGTTCGAATCCAGTTGCCCCAACCAAGATGTACAACCGTTCGAATTTTTAAGTAAATCGAACGGTTTTTTCAAAGAAATCCAAGCTTTTTTATCAACGATGGTCGAGTTCGAAAGTATCAATTTCAAAAGTGCCCGTTTTTGGTCAACATTCGAACTCCGTATTAGATTTCCAATATTTGCAGTACACCGAGACAAGTTTACGGTTGATATTTTCTTTTTTTATGCTAGTTTTTGTATTGAGATGCCCGATGCTCTTAGTGTATTTGTGTAAAAAGGTAATAAAATGTGGAAATGGAAAGATACATACATCGTTAGTACGGATTGTTGGAATCCGGCACGTGGCCCCGTGACAGAAAGAAATTGGGTAACCGTTATAATACAAAAAAATGATCCAATACCATGGTTTTTGGGTGCCAAAATAAGCTACGCCTATGATGTGTCCTCGGTTTGGGAAGGTACTATCGGAGTGAGATACCAATTCCCAATAAACATTGTAGGGGATGTTTTAAGAAAGTTGTTTATACAAAGACTAAAAAGATTGCAGGAGATGCAGTACAGAGTGGTTGCAAAGCAGGGAGGCGCTTCCAAACTGCTTTGGACATACCCATTCCCATACTACCCCCAAAAAAGGCAAAAGTAGACATATAACAATTCAGCTCGCGAATTGCACATATAGCACAACCATAATTTCCAAACTTGCCCATCGTGGCAAGTTTTCTTTTGTTTTGTAATACTTTCATCGAGTTCGAAAGTAAAAAATCGGATAATTTTTGATAGTTTCGAACTTTTATCTTTTGGGTGATACAAAATATATTTAGGTTCAAGTGCAAAATAATAAAAATAAATTGCAAACTAAAAATCTGCTAATTATAATACTGATAGATTAATCAAATGATAAAAGAATTATGAAAACACCAGAAAATATTTATGATTTTGTTATTGTTCATGGAAGTTACGGTTCACCGTTTGAAAATTGGTTTTCGTGGCTTTTCCAAAAACTAGAAGCAAAAGGTTTTAAAGTGCTTGTCCCGCAGTTCCCTTGTGGTAAAGAAAACCAAACTTATGAAAATTGGTTTCGTGTTTTGGATTCATACAGTTCTTTTTTAGGTTCTAAAACAACTTATATCGGACATAGTTTAGGACCTGCGTTTATCACTGATTATTTATTAGATAAACAATTAAAAGCCAAAGGACTTTATTTTGTTGCACCTTTGTATCAGAAATTGAATTCAGAATTAGATGATGTAAATACCCCATTTTTTATACGGAATGATTTAGAAAAGTTAAAAAATTTGTCTGAAACAAGGGTTTGTTTTGTTTCAGATAATGACCCATATGTGCCAAATGCTATATCCTTTGATTTTGCTGAAAAAATTGGTGCAGAAATCAAAATTGTTAAAGAAGCAGGACATTTTAATACTGCTGCTGGTTATGATACATTTCCATTACTTCTGGAACAGTTATTGTAATACAAAAACAAAATCCTGTCTGAATAAATTGTTAAAGAAATTTATGTTTGTTTGCATATTTTAATTATAGTATAAATTTGCTTTTAAAATCCGTTGCTTCTTGTCCGATTTTGATTATATCGGCTCGCGAATTGCACGCCGAGCACAACCAGAGTTTTAAACCACCCATTTTAGGGCGGTTTTTTCTTAGATTTCCGATACCCACAAAAAGTTCGAAAGTTAGGTTTTAAAAAATCGTGATTTTTCGTTACTTTCGAACTTTTTATGGTATAATTAAAGGAAAATCAAAGGGAAAAATATGCAAATATCTGTGCGTCCAATGACAGCCAATGAAGCGTGGAAATATATTCTTGAACGGCATACTGCGTTTCATAATAGTTTAAAAAAATTTGGATATAAATATAATACTTGGGTACCGAAACCGAATAATGAACATATTAAGGCAATGTTCGAAAAAGAAAAACTTACCGACCAAGAAATTGCGCAATACAAGGAATTCTTCATTAACAATATTTACAATGTTGAGGATTTGAAGAGATATAATGAACATCTAAATTCTTTTGTTGTGCCAATGCTTGAACGTGGTGTGAAAAAGTTTCTTGTGCCATTGTTGCCATCTTGGGGTGCAAAATTACCAGATGAATTGACAATATTATGCACATATGGCTCGGGTGCTTCATACAGCGAAATTAAGGGTGGTAAAGCGACGATAACATTCAGAATGTCGCGATATCCAGATAACAAACAAGTTATGTTGGAAACTATGTTACACGAATTTATTCATATTGTAATAGAACAGCCAATAATCAGAAAGTATGATGTTCCGCAAGATTTAAAAGAAAGAATAGTAGATATTATTGGTTTTGAATTGTTTGATAAGGTGTCTGTGCAAGAAAGATTTGCGAATTCTTTCGCAAATGCATATATTACACCAGATACGATAAAAACCAATTTGCCTGGGGCTGTTGAAAAGATGATGACTGATTATAAAATATTACACTAGAAACAAATGCAACAAGGACAGTCTCTTTAATGTATGTTTTTTAATTCATAAATCTCTCGTCCTATTCCCAATAATTCGGCTCGCGGATTGCACAGATAGCACAACCAAAGTTTCAAAACTTGCCCACCGGGGCAAGTTTTTATTTGTTTTATAATACTTTCATCGAGTTCGAAAGCTGATAAACAAAAAATTATGATTTTTTGGCACTTTAGAACTTTGTAATAATTTGTTGACAAACGATAATGTTTTGTCTATAATTTGTCTGATGAAGCGAAAAGAATTATGTTGCAAGGATACGATAGAAGCAAAAAACATAATATATTTACTGTAAATTAGGGTACAAAATGATAGATTATACACAGGCACTTGATGCGAAATTAAGACAATATGAACAGAATATGCTTTACCAGAAACGCATAGCGGGTGATATTTCGTCATTTAGATACCCACATTTGAATCATTTGGCATCGAAGTTTGAATTTGATAGCCGTTTAGGCAGTTTCATGCTAAAACCTGATGTTGATGTTAATGCCGTAATTTCAGAAATTACAACAAATGATATAACAACATATGAACTTTTAAATCAGCAGGCTAAACAACTTCATTTATATGACTTTTTCGGATTTAAACCAAGCGACGAAGAAAAATATGATGCATTTTTTAGTGTTCAAAGTGATTATTGCGCCAACAAAAATAATAAGAGTTGGAATAAACCGTATAAAGTAGAAAAATACACAGTTGGCGATATAAAGATAAGGGATGATTTTGAATATTTAACAACATTTATAAACAAATCAAAGGGTACACCCGTTTATTTTTATAAATTTCAAGATGTTGATAGCATGTTCCAATTTGGTAGTACTCTGAAAGGGACAAACATTGTTATAATCGATGATAATAAAGCCAATTTTTATCAAGAATTATTTCATGTGATTTACCATCTTGAAGAAACCGTCCCCGGTGTGAATAATGATAATTTAAATATTGAAGAAATTTGGGGTAATGCAGATGCATTATATCTTAAACAATTATTAGAAGGCAGATTGTCCAGAAGAATAAGAAAAAACGTCAGCCCACATGATGTTAAATTTTTAGATTATGTGTTTTTACGTGCTTATATTGGAACCGCATTTGCCGAAGATAAAGAACAGTTGTATTTTCATTGTGCTTTTGCGTTAATAGAACCGACGATGAAATTATTGTTTCATTGTATAGATGGTGATATTAAGCACAAAAACAAAGTTATAATTGATTCAATCTGTTTTGATAAAGCCGATGAATTAAAATCTGCATTTAACAAGAAATTTGGCGAAAATGCGTATGAAAGAGTTTTTTACGATTTCAATTTGTTTAACAGATTGAAAACCATACAAAAATTATGCCAAGAAAAAAATATTAAATATGATGATGTGTTAAACATAATGTTTAGCAATAAACATATGGTTCCAACCGTATTAGACAGTAATTCTGTTAGGTATATTTGGGAAAACGATTCTGTGAATCAAAACAAAGACTTTATCATTGGCATATTAGAACATTTTTCCAAATTGGCGATGCAAAAAACACGAAATGCAACACCTACAAACCAAAGAGTAAGATAATGAAAATATTATTGTGTTATCCAACAGTCAGTGAAGAATACAGCAAGATAAGAGATGCTGGGTTGACACCGCATTTAAGTTTGTTGTGTATTGCAAGTCATTTGAAAACTAAATTTGATGATGTAGATATTGATATCATAGACGGTCATCATATGTCATATGAAGAAATTTGTAAAAAAATATCAGCAAATAACTATGATGTCATAGGATTTAGTGTTGATTTTACCAATTATGTCACCTCGGTCAAATTGGCTAATTTTGCAAAGCAAATTAATCCCGATACGAAAATAGGTTGCGGTTCAAACCATGCATCTAATATGTATAACCAAATTTTGACCAATCAAAAATCTTACGATTTTGTTGGAATAAATGATGGCGAGGAAGAATTTGAACAATACATAAGATACCTAAAGGGTGAAATAAAAATAGAAGAGGTCACTAATCTGGCATACAGGGACAATGGACAAATAAAAGTAAATCCGATAAAAACTTTTGATTTAAAAAAACATGTTCCTGTTAATTATGAAATGATTGATTTAGATGCATATTTCAAAATTCAAAAAGAAGTATTTGGTGATAATTTTAAAATGTTACAATTTACATCACAGCGTGGATGTGCCAATCATCCGTTGTGTGCTTTTTGTGGCAGATTTGATGACGGTATGCGGTTCAGAGATCCAAAACAATATGCCATCGAAGTTGCACATTATACCGAAAAATACCAATTAACAGAGGTATGGGACAGAAGTGATTCTTTTATTCAAAGCGTAAGATGGTTGAAAACGTTCACAGAAGAATTGAATGCAAGGACGGACAGATTTTCATCAGGGAAAACAACTTTTAAAACATATTCCAGGGCCGATCAATTATTAAGACAAGATGTTATTGATATACTGAAAGACTTACATTTCAGAATGGTGTTTATTGGTTATGAGGCTGGCGATAACAGAATATTGAAAAATATCGGTAAACACGCGAATTTGGATACTTATTACAAGGCAACCAGGAACGTATTAGATAACGGTATAGATATTGATGCCAGTTTTATTGTTGGGTTGCCCGGGGAAAATAAAGAAAGTTTAGAAAATCATATTAAATTTGTGAAAAATCTGATTTCTATGGGGCTTGATAAAATCAGGGTTAACAGATTGCTGGTTCTGCCTGGAACACCAATTTATCACAAAATAGTAGAGCAATATCCTGAAATCGCAAAAAAGGATATTGTCCCAATGGAAGATTTACAGAGGTTGGTTTTCACAACGGATTTATATGATTTACATGATTTTAATAATAGTGTTGATGTCTTCTTGGATAAAATAACAGAAACAGCAAATACTATGGCCGGATTGGTAGAAAACAACCATGGGGCAACAGAAGGTTATGGTCATTATGGGACACAGAAAAACATAGCCACTGGGAACGAATTAACTTTACAACAACAGGGGCGTTAAAAATGATGAACAAGATAACAAGAGATAATTTCTTTCGTACAAGTGATGATGCGATAATCTATTTTGAAGATTATTCTAAAGACAAATCAGATGTCATAGTATTGATACCTGGTTTTTGTTGCACAACAAATTTCTTTGCAAATAATGTATCCGGATTATCAAAAGAGCATCGGGTGATAACTTTTGACCCTCGTGGACAGGGAAAGTCTTCCAAAGGGTTACAAGGGCATACAATTAGACGTAATTGCCAAGACATCAAGGAATTGTTGGACCATCTGGATGTAAAAGATGTGACAATGTTGGGGTGGTCAATGGCCGGGCAATACATTGTTAGATATTTTGACCTATATAAAAATCATCGTATCAAAGCGTTGGGCTTGATTGATTGCCCATTGGGCGCTGCCTATGATGAAGATTGGAATCAACATGGGTTAAAGGGATTTAATATAACTAGATTTAATAAAAAAATGGAAATCAGTACTAATAATAATTTAGAATACTGCACCAAATTCAGTCATATGATGTATGATGGAATTGACGGAGTAGATGAGGCCAAAATCATATGGGCAGCAGAAGAAATGGTACAAACTCCTACATGGATAAGTTTTGCTATATATTACGATTTAGTTATGCAAAATGGATTTGAATTGTTGGAAAAAATTGATGTTCCTATGGTGTTTTTTGGCGCAAATGGAACTGTTACTGCCAATGGTAAAGAATTGGCGGAAAAATGGTGGCCAAAAGCTGCTAAGCAAGTCCCTTATTACGAAAGTTATGGTTTTGAACATGGTGGACACGTCTTTTTCGATGTTTATCCCGATGAATTTAATGAAAAATTATTACATTTCATAAATTCTGTGAACGAAAAAACTTACGAAAGATACTGCAAGAAATAATAAATCCCCCTGAGACTCATTTCAGGTGGATTTTATGTGCGTTTTATGGAACTTACATAAACCGATGTAGGTATGTTTAATCATTTATGCCTAAACACAATATATCTTTTGTGTTCTCAATCTCTTGTCCAATCTCTAACAATTCAGTTCGCGAATTGCACAAATTGCACAACCATAATTTCCAAACTTGCCCATCGGGGCAAGTTTTCTTTCGTTTCGTAATACTTTCACTGAGTTCGAAAGTTTAGTTTTGAAAACAAACAATTTTTTACCACTTTCGAACTTTTGTGGTATAATTCTGTTGAATAAACAAAGGTTATGATATGGAAAAGTTTTTTGAATTATTTAAGAAAAATCTAAAAACAGCACGTTTGGAATTGCGTATTATGGAACCAACGTTGGCAAATGCTGAAATGGTATGGGAGGTTGTTAAAACCCAAAATCCAGACGATTTCAAATATGTATGGTTTACCGCCACCCATAATTCACATATGACAGAATCTTTGGAAGAAACCTTGCAACGCATCAAATTAGATTATGAATCTAAAACTGGTTGTGCATATTATGTATTCTATCAGGGCAAATTTATCGGTTATCAAAGAATCCATTACATAGAATCTTCAAGAACATTGCAATGTGCGGCAGTTTGGTTTGTCAAATCTGCATGGGGTAATGGTTTTAATCAAGAAGTTCATAAGAAATTAGAATCTATGGCGTTTGATGAATTGGGTGCAAACCGTATATGTCGGCAAATCATGCCTGCAAATGTTCGTTCCAAAAAATCCATTGAATCTGGTGGTTATCACCTTGACGGTGTAGACAGACAAGCCGAAATGCAACCAGATGGAACTTTCACAGACAGATGTTTATATTCCAAACTTATCAGCGAATATAAGCAGAAATAAAAGGTTAAGTAACGAAAATAGCAGTTCGTCCAATGACTTCAGAAGAGTCTTGAAAATGTATTTTTGAATTTATCAATTTCTCGACCAATTTCCAATAATTCGGCTCGCGAACTGCACAGATAGCACAACCATAGTTTCAAAACTTGCCCATCGGGGCAAGTTTTTATTTGTTTTATAATACTTTTACCTAGTTCGAAAGTTTGGGTTTAGAAAATCGTGATTTTTTGGCACTTTCGAACTTTTTGTGATATAATACATAAAAAGGTGTAAAATAATGGATTTTATATTTGTCATTGGTCCAAGTGCTGTCGGCAAAACAACATTAGCAAGAGAATTGTATCAACATTACAATGGTGTTTATATCGAACAAAATATGGTTCCTGAGTTTATTATTCCGAAAACAGTAAAAGATATCGGTATATATGAAGAAAAGTTATGCTGGGAAAATACTTTGGCACAGGTAAAATTTTTCTATAAAAAAGGATTAAGAAATATTGTCGCTTTGGATTTTGACGATATAAGAGCAAGAGAATTACCAAAGATTTTTCGTGGATACAAATTCATAATTATCAGGCTTGTGTCTAGTGATC
>JAGCVZ010000015.1 GCA_017962125.1 Alphaproteobacteria bacterium | reverse complement strand
GTTTCGTTTCAATGGCACTATCAACATAATGTTGGCTTGTTACTGTTTTACGTTTCGTTGCATCGTCCGGTTCTGTTGCGTGTGCCGCCACGCCAATCACCAATATCAACAATACAGCAAAAAATCTTTTATACATCTTGCTCCCCCTTTTCTACATAAAAATGCCGCATGGAAACCAAGCGGTCGGGGTGTTAGCAAATCATAC
Organism: Alphaproteobacteria bacterium; assembly: GCA_017962125.1. GTDB lineage: Bacteria > Pseudomonadota > Alphaproteobacteria > Rs-D84 > Rs-D84 > Enterousia. Next base: position 21,885 of record JAGCVZ010000015.1, on the reverse strand, counting down.
ACAGCGGTGATTCCTGGGGCCTTTTGACAGCGCATTATAACCACAGGCACCCCGACATGCGGGGGTTTTGCGGTGCATATAACATCGAAAAGCGAAAATTGGATTACGATGTTTTGCACCGGCTGTGTAAGGGTCTGCTACAACCCTGAACCAAGTTCCCACTTCGTTCGTATCCATCCTACTAAAAATTTTAAATTCTCGTCAAGACCATTTATTGTAAAAACAAATTTTATTAAGAATTCTATCTTGGGGAAATGTGTTCGCATATCTGATAACATGCTTTCAACCAAGGGAGAATATCATGAAAGAATTTTTACATGAATTTGATTGTGATTATGAAAACAATCTACCACTTATTGGTGAAACAGCACCAGAATTCGGGACAAATACTACAAATGGGTATATCCACTTTCCAAACGATTATCGCGGTCATTGGGTTGTGTTATTTTCACACCCCGGTGATTTTACCCCTGTTTGTACAACTGAATTTATAACATTTCAAACAATGATGGACGAATTTCATGCATTAAATACTGAACTGATTGGGCTTTCCGTAGATTCAAACGCATCACATATGGCTTGGATTCAAACGATTCGCAACGATATAACATTCCAAGGTCTTAAAGGCGTTGAAATAACTTTCCCAATTATTGCAGATGTCTCCGGCGATATCGCACGCAGATACGGTATGTTACAGCCAAGTGCCGGCGATACAGATACTGTGCGCGCGGTCTTTGTAATTGACCCTCGCGGAATTATTAGAACAATTCTTTATTATCCAAAATCTGTTGGGCGTAATATCACGGAAATAAAGCGTATTGTTATCGCACTGCAAACATCTGATGCGTTTCATGTGGCGACACCCGCCGAATGGATTCCAGGCGAAGATGTTATTGTTCCTGCGCCGGGCAAAATTTCTGATATTCGGCGTGCAAACGAACGGGATTGGTTCTTGAAATTTAAATCAATAAGCCCAGAAATGATTTTAAACAAAATCACGAACAGAAAACTTATCAATGAAGAGAAAAAACCAGTAAAGCATAAAAAGAAATAAGTTCGGGCGCACTTGCGCCCATTTTTAAAACTTTAATGGCCAATCGCGAATGTCGGCGGGCATGGATTCAGATTCCGGTTGCCATTGAAAATCCGGCATTTTTACGCGTTTGTCACGGGTAAATTTTACACCTTCGGCCTTTAATGCCTTGTATGATTGGTCAAAAAATTGTTGGCTACAAATACTGCCATCTTTGAACACAACGCGATGCCACGGAAGATGCCAACTTTTTTTGTTATTTGATGCATAGCCCACAAAGCGCGCCATTTTCGGCCGGCCAATCATACGCGCAATTTGACCAAATGTTGCAACACGACCGGCGGGAATTTTCGCCACAATTTCATAAACACTTTCATTGAAACCTTTTTCCGACATTAGTGTCCCCGTAAAATTCCGCGTGTAACCGCATTGCCAACCAACCTTTGCGCCCGCGCATATTCACATAGCGTGATTTTTTCCTGTAATTTATTTCCAAATTCGCGACGACGCATATTCGCGTTTAATTCCAACGGATTTTGTTTGTATAAATTCATATCTTCGTTGGGCTTTATATAAAACGCCATCGAAAGGTCACGAATATCCGTATCAAGTGGACTAATTGACGGGAAAAACATATCAACGATATGGGTGCTTTCGTGCCGCAGGTCCATAAGAAAATTTATCAAATTATCATAATACCGAAAATTCAGGTTCACATTGACCGTGCCACGCGGTGACACCGACATTTGGCCGTCGGTCACGTGCGACACAGAAATTTTTGGCACGGATTCCGCCACTTTATCGTTATACTTTTTCGCGCGACCTGTTTGGGTGTCCGATTGTACGCGTTCAACAAAACGTTTGATAATGTTGCCCGCCACAGCCAACTTTTCGGGTGCCGATTTTTTTGCCCAATCGCGTGCCATATCAAAGACATTTAATTCTTCGCAAACCGACATAAAAATACCATCAACGTATTCCGCAAATTGTTCTGATTTTGTTTTTTCTATCTTGCCGGCGATTTTACGTGCCTGTGCCACCTTATACGTATTCCATTTTGTGGGCGATTGCATTGCGTCTATGATTTCAGTGATTTGTGGTTTAGAATTTTGATTTATCATGATGACACCTCTTGGCTCTGACATTACATTATATAGGAAACGCACCATGTTTTTCAATGGGGAAAGTTGTAAAAAAATCACCTTGCAAAATGTTTAGGCACGTGTATAATACCCGCACCGGAGATATGGCAGAGCTGGTTGAATGCGCACGACTCGAAATCGTGTATACAGGAAACTGTATCGAGGGTTCGAATCCCCCTATCTCCGCCAGTAATTTGCCCCGCGATTGCGGGAAATTTTTATGGTGGACACACAAAGCGTCCGCAACCAATTTTCACGGAAACGTAGCAAATATTGAAAAATGAATGTCGCACCATAGCCAACGCGTTTATCGAAAGCAACTTATCTAACATATTTATTATTGGAAATTAAGTACCCAGCATAGGCGGGGGCATATTTTTATAGATTTTTCTTATCGTGCTTCGTTGGCAAGATTATACTTCAAAATCGTAATTTTTGATAGATTTGACGATTGCGGCGACAAGTTTATCTTGGTGTGATGAACTTTTTAACAGTTTTTCTTCGGCTTTGTTCGACAAATGCCCACATTCAATTAGTGCACCCGGCACAGTTGAACGCAGCACCGCAAGTGGTGCATGACGGACAGCAGGCCCAGGCTGTTGCTCTATGCCCGCGCGGTTAAACGCACGCGCGCAGCCGTTTGCATATTCCTCAGACATTTCTGCGACTGCATGTTGTTGCAGCGACGAAAGCGCAATACGAATATCCTTGGAAAATTGTTCAAATCCTGTCACATCAATCTTGTCCGCGGCATTTTCGGCATCAGCAAGTTTTTGCGCCTCTTCGTCGGAAGCCTTTTCTGAAAGTGTATATATCGAAAAACCCTTCATTGAACGACTTGGATTCGCGTTTGCATGGATAGATAAAAATAAATCTGCATGTCGTTTTTCGGCAATTTCTGCACGTTCATTTAGTTTTAAATACGTATCATCACTGCGTGTCATATAGACCGCGAAACCAGCATTTTTAAGCGCCGCACGTAATTTTTGAGCAACAGACAAAACAACCGTTTTTTCTTTTGTGCCGCCACGCCCTATACACCCAGGATCCTTGCCACCGTGCCCAGCATCAATAACTATTGTATGTTTTTTTTCTTCCTTGTTTGCAGCCGCCGTTATTGCCCCAGATTCAGAATTAGCCTTGGTTGTGCCGGCGGTAAAATCCAAAACAAGTCGATAATCATTGTCACCATTTGGTTCTAAAATCATAATTTGATTTTTCGGAATTTCCGCAATGGGACGTTTCAAATCCAATATGATATTCACAGAATCGCCAATTTGCGTCTGAGATATATTACGCACCAGCGTTCCAGATGCTAATTTTGGACTAACCGAATTATCTGCCGGCGTATTTGATAATTTTACCGTAAGAGTATTTTCGCCATAAACCAATGTATAAGAAGGTCTGTTTGATGTTTCAACAACAAAACGCGTTTTGTTTCCAGGCTGAACACCGGTTCGCATTGATTTAATAGAATTCCGCGCTGCAAAAGCCGTTCTTGGTATCATTCCAGCGACAACCAATCCCAAACCGGTAATTTGCAAAAGATGACGTCTTGATATTTTCATAGCATGGGTATTATATCAAAAAAAACACCTTCGCGCAAGAAAAGCGGTCGTTTTTTCACGCTATTTATAAATGCAATTTGCAAATTGCTGTGCAATCATCGAAGTTTCTGCGCTTGTTGTTTCTGCAACCGGAACTATAAAGCAACGCACGCTGTCACGCAAGATGAAAACTTTTGTGCCTTTCTTGTAAGCATTTTGCATATCATCCATCTGCGCGCTTGTTAAAAACGCATTCTGGGTTAATGGCGAATTAGCAAGACCAGCCTGAATCACTTGGTTTGCGGTCGCATAATCATACACTTCCGTATTAGACTTTACCTCGAAAAACATCCCTGACTTTACGGCATTAACATCATTTTTTTTTTGTGCATCTGGAAATGCAACCCCAACTGCAACAGCCGCCGCTGTCTGTAAAGCCGCACCTGAATTTGATGTTTCGTGCGAAGTTAAATTTAACTGCATATTTTCGCCACACGCTAAATTCATACGATTTGTATACGATGCCAAAACCGCATCAACAGCATTTTCCCAATCAGATGCCTTTTTATTTAAATCTAATGTCACTATCTTTTCCGCCCAGCCCCAAATGTTTGCACCAACATTACCGGCATTTGCAAAACGTGATACCATCTCCGCCGAACCACCAGCAACGCCCGCACCACAAAAATCGGTTAATTGTGACATTAACATACTTGAAGTTTCATTGCCATATGCCAATGCAACCGCATGACATGACATCGCGGCCTCCAATTCTTGACGCCGTTGAAGACATTGTGGAGAATGCGCCTTGGTTAATTCGTTTGCCATATTGGCCATAGACAACCACGCCATCAATTCTTGCTGAACATAGGACGGGCAAAGATGCGCCGCAGTATTTACACCGCCAACGCCCATTTTTGTGCCCGCCGAATAATTGGGTAACAGCATAGAAACATCGTTACGCAAACAGAGCAAAACATAATTGTACAATTCGCTTTCCGTGGCATAGGCACATCGCCCAGACACCTGCCCTGGGACAACGGTTATATCGCCACAATAATCAGACAAACATTTATCAATTTTTACGCGGCACGCACTGTCCACATCCGGCACATTCACCATGTAATAAGTGTTCCGCTGGTTAGTTTTATAAGTGTTCGCCAACCCCTGGGTTCCGCGTAAATTTGTATTGTTTATTGTACCCATATTTACGCCATTCATCATGCTTTTTGCGGTTGTCCCAGCCGATACACCATAAGCACTTGCGCCAACTATGCATGCACTAACCACACCAACGATATTAAAGAAATGTTTCATGAAACCCTCTCCTACTTACAGGTCATTTTATCACATACTTATTTAAAAGGCAACATTTGTTTTATTGAAAAAATCTAGAACACAAAAAACAAGGTGTGCAAACCACACACCTTGTAAAACCATACCAATGTTTTATTTATAGTGCTTTTTTTATCATGTCTATGGTTTTTTCAATACCATAAATCATTATAAAATTAGGCAATCTTGGACCACTTTCTTGCCCTAATAAAACATTATAGAACATTGTAAAGAAATCACGTAATTTATCCGCGGAATAATATTTCTTGCCAATATCATAACAATATGTTTCCAAATCTTTTTCTATTCCGGATTTGCCGACAAATTGAGATAACCCATTTGCTAAATCTTGTAAAATGATTTTTTCTTGGTCAGTCGCATCACGATATTTCTTGTTTGGTTTGACGAAATCATGATAATAGTGAACCGCGGATTCAGCCATCTTATTTAAATCCGGACAATTTTGTGGGTTTAAACCTGGGTTATATGCACTTATATAGCCCCACATATCTTCTATGCGTTCTGTATTTGCAGCACTAGCCAAATTCAACAGCAGATTATACGATATCGGCATACGTCCCGCCGGTACACCATGTTCACGATGAATATATACAACTGGATTTGTCATTTTTGCTGTATCATCTTGCTTATCATAATTGTTCAAATGCTGATAGTATTCATCCACATTGCGCGGAATCACATCAAAGTACAACTTTTTACTTGTTGTGGGCTTGTTATACATAAACAGCGCCAAACTTTCAGGATTGCCGTATCTTAGCCACTGTTCAATGCTAATACCGTTTCCCTTGGTTTTAGATATTTTTTGTCCTTGTTCATCGACGAACAATTGATATGTTAAATTTTCTGGGACATGACCACCAAGAACGCGGATAATATCCCCCGACAATTTGTAAGAATCTGTTAAATCTGCGCCGCACATTTCGTAATCTACATCCAAAGCCAACCAACGCATCGCCCAATCGGCCTTCCATTGCAGTTTCGCCATACCATTTAATACAGATTGTTCAACCCGTGTGCCATCTTCATCTTCAAAAACAACCGTACCTTTTTCCGCGTTGACGGCCAACATAGGAACTTCTAATACCCGACCTGTTTTTGGTGAAATAGGCATAATTGGACTGTATGTTTTTTGTCTTTCTTCACGCAACGTCGGCAACATAATCTTCATAATTTTATCGTAATTTGCCAAAACTTTCATCAAAGCATCGTTAAAAGCACCAGACTTATACATTTCTGTAGAACTTCTAAATTCATATTCAAATCCATAACTATCCAAAAATTCACGCATTTTTACATTATTATGATCGCCAAAACTTTTGTTTTCCCCAAAAGGATCGGGAACAGATGTCAATGGCACCCCAATATATTTTGCAGTCTCTTCTTGATTAGGAATGTTTGTCGGCACTTTGCGCAAACCATCCATGTCGTCAGAAAAAACAATTAAACGGGTCGGAATGTCAGAAATTTTAGTAAAAGCCCAACGAACCATGCTGGTACGCGCCGTTTCGCCAAATGTGCCGATGTGTGGCAAACCCGATGCGCCATAACCAGTTTCAAATAATACATAGCCCTTTGCTGGAACTTTATTTCCGATATGCGCCAGTATCTTTCGCGCCTCTTGAAATGGCCATGTGTTTATTTGACTGTAATCTATATTTTCTGACATAATGTTTTCCTTTTTGTTAAAAAGAACGGGGCACCACAAAGGTGCGCCCGTAAATTACTCTATGGTCGCACCATCACAACAAAAATTTTTTGCAAATCGTACGCATCTCGGCAATCATTATGCATAGTTTTTTATCAAAAGTAAAGTAATTTTTATTTTGTGAAATAATAACTATGAAATATAATGATAATTTTGGTAACTATTTACATAATTTGTTTTATTGTTGATTTTGGATTTTTTGTTGGTATGATGCAAGAGATGTTTTTAGCAAATGAAATTTTCACAGAAATTGCAGATAACCTGAATAACATTCGGGGGTTTCTTTGACCCCGCCAAATTACGTGAACAAATTGCCTCACTTGCACAACAATCTTTATCACCTGATTTATGGAATGACCCAGATAATGCCCGTGCAATAATGCAGAAAAAATCTGCACTTGAACGCGACTTGAAACAAATCGAAGAAATGGATGCGGAATATGAAAACTTGCGCGAATTGTATACGATGGCGCCAGATGATGAGGATGTTATTTCTGCAATTGAAAAACTTGCTAAAAACGCGCGACTCGCGGCATATATAACGCTGTTTAATCAGCCTGCTGATGGAAACAATGCTTTTCTTTTTATTCAAGCGGGGGCCGGCGGAACCGAAGCGCAAGATTGGGCACAAATGTTGCAGCGCATGTACACACGCTGGGCGGAACGACATGGATTCACAACAGAAATTATTGAAGAACACGAAGGCGACACCGCTGGTATCAAAAGCATGACTATGCGCATAATCGGCGAACGCGCCTATGGCTGGTTGCGCAACGAAATCGGCGTACATCGTTTGGTTCGTATTTCGCCATTTAATGCTAATGGCAAACGTCAAACAAGTTTCGCATCGGTTGATGTTTGGCCGGATATTGACGACACAATTAATATCGAAATAAATGAAAAAGATTTGCGCATTGATACATATCGCTCTTCTGGTGCGGGCGGACAACACGTGAACAAAACCGATAGCGCGGTTCGCATTACTCATATTCCGACCGGCATAGTTGTTACATGTCAAAACGAACGTAGTCAGTTTCAAAACAAAGATATGGCGATGAAGATATTACGTTCGCGCCTTTATGAATTGGAAATGCAACGACGGGCAGAGGCTGAAGATGCCGCAAAAGCCGCCCAAAAGAAAATTGAATGGGGCAGTCAAATTCGAAACTATGTCTTGTACCCATACAGACTTGTCAAAGATGTTCGCACCGGCACAGAAAATACTGATTCCGATGCGGTGTTGGATGGCGACTTGGACGAATTTATGCTCGCCCTACTCCGCCGGGGCTAACGTTACCGTATCGTCGACCACAGGTTATGTTACAAAAACAACAAATTATGCAAAAATTTTTTGCAAAAAAATATTCAATTATTGAACTGCAAGACTTGCAAACCGATAAAAATATCTTATACTTATGGTTGCTATGAAAGAATATATTTTACCTTGTCGGGATTTAGTGGTTCATCCGGATATGACGGTGCCACTTTACCTTGATAATTCAATTTCTATTTCTTGTATCAAATCAGCCGCCGGCATGACTCAGCGGATTGTTATCGTTCCGCAACACGGTGCGGCGTATCCAACGACACCCAATGACATATATGAATATGGCACTATTGGGGATGTGATTCAGGTATTACATATGCCAGATGGGTCTGTGCATACCATTATTCGCACAACTAATGTTGTCAAACTTAGCAATATAACGGTTGTTGATGGCGTTTTCTGCGCAGATACAGAAGCAATTCCGATGCGTGATGACATTGCAGATGAACGCACAGTAATTATGCGGGAAACTATTTTTGAAACAATTCAAAGTATATCAACTTTTCGTAAATTAAAACTTGATAAATTGCGGGGCGTAATACAAAACTATCCTATGCCGGCATTTGTTGATTCCGTTTTGCAGACTATGGAAATTGACACAGATACTGCAATCCGCGTTTTAACGACACCTTCGTGGTACGATAAATTGGTAATACTGTATGAAAAGGTAAAAATTATCCAAGAAACATCTAAGGTTGAAGATAGTATAAATCGGCGTATTAGCACACAGATGGAGCAAGGTAGACGTGAAGCAATTCTGCAAGAAAAAATGCGCGCTATTCAAAAAGAAATGGGCGATGATGACGGCGAAGATGATTCTGTGAGCATGCGAAAAAAGATTGAAAAATCGTCAATGCCGGCGGACGTTAAAGAAAAAGCAATGGCAGAATGGAAACGTATGCGTAACGTGTCGCCAATGTCGAACGAAGGTGGTCTGATTAAAACATATTTGGACGAATTACTTGCTATGCCGTGGGGCAAATCTGATATATCTGCGATTGATTTGAACACTGCACGCAAAACACTGGACAGTGAACATTCTGGGATGCAACCTGTCAAAGAACGTATACTTGAACACATTGCGGTTATGAAGAAAACAGGCTCTAATCGTGGCAGTATTTTGTGTTTTGTTGGCGCACCTGGGGTTGGTAAAACATCACTTTGCAAATCTATTGCTGTGGCACTTGGGCGTAAATACCATCGCATTTCACTTGGTGGGGTTTCGGACGAAGCGCATTTCAGGGGGCATCGTAAAACATATATTGGTGCACAGACCGGGCGCATTATGGATGCACTAAAACGCGCCAAAGCAAACAATCCTGTTATAGTTTTAGACGAAATTGATAAAATGGGGCGCGATTGGCGTGGTGACCCGGAATCTGCACTACTGGAAGTTTTGGATCCGGAACAAAATAAAGCATTCCGCGACCATTACTTAGAGGTTGATTTTGATCTGTCGAATGTCTTGTTTATCGCGACGGCAAACAGTTTAAATATGTCAAGCGCGCTAAAAGATCGTATGGAAATCATCGAAATTCCGGGATACAGCGAAGACGAAAAGGTACAAATTGCCCGTGAACATTTAATCGCGCGTGCAGCGGCCGATACTGGTTGGGCTGTGGATAAGATAAAAATGGGTGACGATGCAATTCGCCACATTATTCGCAAATATACCGCCGAAGCGGGGGTGCGTGGTTTGCAACGTGAAATTACCGCAATCCTGCGTAGATCATTACTTGAAAACGATGGTGAAGACGTTCCAACGGAATTTACAATCGAAAAAATTGACGATTTATTATCACTGCATCAATCCGCCGGTTTTTCAAAGCGAATTGGGTTCGGGGTCAGTATATAGGGTATAAGCATGATATTCATTATAAATACATCTGGCGCGGGTTTAGAATTTGTTTTAGACGAACATTACAAATCGTTGGACGTGGAGAAACAATCATTGGCACTGCCGACCGCGGCAGAATCTTTTTTGACTGAATGTGGTGCCACGTGGCGCAACATAACCGCAATCGGTGTCGTTATAGGCCCGGGCAGTTTTACTGGAATCCGCATGGGAATCGCCTATGCCAAGGGGGTTGCTATGGGATTGAATATCCCAGTCGTGGGAATCAGTGCATTTGATTTATACCTGGCCGCAACGCCTGATGCATTTGTTGCGATTGATTCGGGACGCGGGGATTTCTTTGTGGCATCGCCCCACCACGCGCCGTGCACCATGACAATCGATGAGCTTGAAACCGAACAAATGAAATGTCCGCACACCGTTGGGCACAAACCTTTTGATTTAAAACTTGGGATTGATATTGTGCGAAAAAAATTGGCGGATGGGAATATCGAACCGGTTGTACCAATGTACCTGCGCCCAAGTTATGCCGAAGAAAATGCTAAATAAACTTGCAGATTTACATAAACTTTGTTTTCCGCACCGGCCATGGGGCGCGGACGATTTTGCCGACCTGAAAAAATCAGGTTGCGAAATTGTGGCATCTGAAAACGGCTTTATCGTTTGGCGCACTGTCGCGGACGAGGCAGAGGTTATAACCATCGGCGTGCACCCCGACGCCCGCGGCGATGGAATTGCGACCGCGATGCTGGGGCTAATGGAACACGAAATCAAAAAGGCCGGTGTTAAAAAGATATTTTTGGAGGCATCCGCCGAAAACGCGCCCGCAATCGCGCTTTATAAAAAATGCGGATTTATCCAAAACGGTCGCCGCCCGAAATACTATGACGGTGTGGATGCGGTTTTGATGAAGAAAGAAATTTAATGTTGACAATATTATCTTGTGTGGTATGGTTCACACGCATGTAAAAAAAAGGATATTAAAATGGCAAAACAAATATCAGAAGAACAGCAAGAAATTCTTAGCCAAATCGTTCCGATTATTGCCGAAAAACTTGGCGTTGACCCGGCTGAGGTAACAATGGATGCCCAGTTTACAAACGACCTTGGGGCGGATTCCCTTGACTTGATTGAATTGATTATGGATTTTGAAAAAGAATATAATCTAAGTATCCCGGACGCTCAACAAGAAGAGATACAGACGCTTGGTGATGTTGTTAGGTTGATTGAAAAAATGCAGGCCGACCCTAATTGGGTTCCGCCCGTGAAACCTACTCAGCAACCAACTGCGTCCAAAGTTGCGAATCCGAAAACAACCGCTGGTGCAAAAACGCAAAAACAACCAAAGCCCGCCACCGTTGCGAAAAAGCCCGCCAGGACAAAAACATCCAAAAAGGTGTCGGCGGATCCGTTGCAAACTACGGTTGGTGAAATACTAGAAATGCCGGTTGAACAAGCGTTAAATTTGTTTAATCAAATCCGGACACAAATGGCACTTCGGGCGCGGGCGGGAAAAAAGAAATAAAAAATAACGGCAATCGCCGTTATTTTTTAACCCCTGTTTACAAAATCCAACACACGCGGGTCAAATATAACATCACGTGGCGACAGCGGCCGTGCAATATGCATATCACCCGCCGTGCGTGTGCGCGACAACGCGACATAGGTTTGACCATGTTCAAACGCACCGCGCGAAATATCAACAATCACGGTATCAAGGGTTTTACCTTGGGCCTTGTGTATCGTCATTGCGTATCCCAGCGTCAGCGGAAACTGTTTATACGCACCGGTTTCGTTTTCTTGCAAACGGTCATTTTCATCGCGCGTGTATTCAATCTTTTGCCACTTTTCGGGCCGCACCAGGACGACATCGCGCCCCGCGGTCAGCAGTTCCACCGTAATATCGCGCGCCCCCAGTGACCGCACCACCCCCATCGACCCATTGTGCCATTTGTCGCCGTTTTTGACAAAGACCACCAACGCCCCGACTTTCAGTTCCAAATTCATCGGCGCGGGTACATCACGTTCGGCAAAGTTCCCAGAAAGCACACCTGTATATTGCACCAGTGGCGCACCAATCGCATTCAACCGTTCGGCATTTATGCGTTCGGCAACCGCACGAAAGGGCGTAATTATAACAGCGTTTTCGCGCCGCGCCGCATCGTCAATCTGGCAAGTATTAAAAAACGAAAGGGCACCGACATCACCCGCCCGCAACGCGTTGAGGTTCCGCAGCAACCCCGTATCATTTTGCCGATATACCAAATCAAAATTAAACCGCATAAATTTTGCGCGCCGATACACATTGCTATCAAAGAAATACGCGCGCTCGTGCTCGTACGCCTGTTTGAAATACCCCGTCGCATCGCGCGTTATCACCGGCGGTAATTGAAACAGGTCGCCAATCGCCACAACCTGAATCCCGCCAAAGGGTTCAGTACTGTGCCGGGCCTGGCGCGCCAAAATATCCATCGCATCCATAACATCGGGCGAAATCATCGACACTTCGTCCAGTACCAAAACATCAGTCGCAGTCAAAATGTTTCGCACTTTGGCCTTTAGTTTCAAAAATTCCGGAAAAACAAAGTCGCGCGGTTGAATCTGGAAAAGCGAATGTATCGTTTGGCCACCAATATTCAATGCCGCAACTGCGGTTGGGCACGCGCAGACAACACGCTTTTTACTTGCAGATTTTAAATAATTAACAAATGTTGATTTTCCTGTTCCGGCACTGCCCAAAATCAGCACATTAGAGTGTGTACCTTCAATAGTATTGAACGCAAGTTTTTGTTCGTCGCTTAAAATTTGAACGATTTCTGACATAATTGCATCATCGCATAAAAAACAAAAAAAATCAATGCACGTGTATCTTGACACTTTTCTATTGACTTTTGATATAAAAAAGCATAGAATGTGCGGGCTTAGTTCTGGGGTTGTAGCTCAGTTGATTAGAGCGCCTGATTTGCATTCAGGAGGTCGTGGGTTTGAGTCCCATCAGCTCCACCACCAGTTTTCGTCGAAATTCTGTGAGGACTGGAAATTGAGTGCCCCGCCGTAGCCAAAGGCAAAAGCGGACAGAGTTTCGGATAATAATCATCAAACATCGCCAAAGGGGGTGAATAGTTTATGGTAAAAGTTTTGGTTCGTGATAACAACGTTGAACAAGCACTGCGTGTTGCAAAACGCAAGTCGCAAAAAGAAGGACTGTATCGCGAAATGAAAGAACGTCAACGTTACGAAAAACCAACAACAAAACGGAAACGTCTGAAAGAAGAAGCCGTTCGTAACGAAAAGAAACGTCAATCAAAACAACGTATGGTTTTTGGATTCTAATGTTGTTTGATTTCAAATCGAACGCCCTTTTGGGCGTTTTTTTGTATTATTCGCTAACACTAACTACTTACACTATAAAAAACTATTGCCTATCGCACGACTTGGTGCTACAATCACGCCACATGGAAAACAAAAGGAAAAGATATGTTATTAAAAGGTAAAAAAATTCTAATCACAGGTGTTGCGAACGATTGGTCAATGGCGTGGGCTATTGCACGACGCGCGCATGAAAATGGTGCGGAAATCGCTATGCCATATGCTATGCCGGCACTTGAAAAACGCGTACGGCCACTGGCGGAATCAATCGGTGCAAAATTTGTTCAGGAATGCAATGTGCAAAACGATGAACAAATGGATTCTTTGTTCGCAAATATCGAACGCGAATGGGGGCATTTGGACGGGATGTTGCACGCTATTGCGTTTTCAGATAAGAATGAATTGATGGGGCGTTATGTTGATACAACACGCGAAAATTTCAAGAACACAATGGATATTTCTGTTTATTCTTTGGTGGATTTAACGCGCCGCGCGTCAAAACTTATGACGGATGGTGGTTCGATTGTTACCTTAACCTATTTCGGCGGGGAAAAGTCTGTACCAAATTATAATGTTATGGGTGTTGCAAAATCCGCACTGGATTCATCGGTGCGTTATTTAGCATCTGACCTGGGGCGCGATAAAATCCGCATCAATGCAATCAGCGCTGGTCCGATTTTGACCTTGGCATCCAGTGGTGTTGGCGGAATCAAAACAATGTTACGCCTGAATGCAGAACAAACGCCGCTGCGCCGGAATATGACATTGGACGATGTGTCAGGTGCCGCGCTGTATTTGTTTAGTGATCTGTCGTCTGCGGTAACCGGTGAAGTACATCATGTTGATTGCGGATATTCCACCACCGGCATGATACCAAACGAACTGAAAGACATATTGTTAAAGGCGATGGATAATCAGTAAAAAATAAAAATCACAAATCGCCCCGCTGTTGTGGGGTGTTTTTATGTGTAAAAATTGACACCTATAAAATTTGTTGTAACATATCCGCATAATACAAAATAAAGGATTGCAAATGACGTTTGAAGAAGTTATAGACGCGTTGTCCAAAGAAAAACTTACGGCGGAATTTACCCCTAATTTTTATACGACCAGACGGAACAGCGCACCATACGGATACTACGAAATAAAGAAATCTCCCCATGGTAGTGTAATGATAAAGGTTGATTATGTCGATAGTGAAGAAGATAACCCAGCGGATATGATTCGAATCCAAGGGCAAAATTTAGATTTATATGCATTTGATGAAAAAATATCGCCATTAAAAAGATTTTTTGGTCGGGGTAAAGAAACACATTTTAATCGCGGAATACGATTTATAAATTCATTGGAAACCGTTTCTTCAAGATTGACGGAAGATGAAGCATTCTTGCGTTGGTGTCACTTTACGGATTCTGAAGAAGACAAACAGGCATTGAATAAACACTATTTAAATGCGCGTGTTATGTATGACACTATGGATGAAATGATAGGCGCGAAGAAATGCACATTTTATAAAAAGAACGGCGGATATGTTATAAGGGCGTTATTTGGTGACGGTTCTATGGAAAGAATCGATATCAAACCAACCAAGAAATGTTACGAAGGTTCCAATGTTCCTTATCCTGTTATGAATATTATAATTCCAAGTGTCGATGTGCGTGATAAATTTGATGACTGTACCAATAATGCAGAAATGATGGTGTTCCGCAAGGCACAAGAATTTATAAACATGGCAAACAACCCGCAAGGTGGGCACGCTATTTCAAAATCGGAAACCTTTACGCGTTGGGACGAGGCATATATTGATATGATGGCGAAAATTAAAAGCCGTCGAACAAAAGTGAGATAGATGTAAAAATCCCACAATCGTGGGATTATTTTTTTGCAAAAATTCTTTCCGGATGTCGAATACTGCAAAGTGCAACAATAAAATCAATAAACACCCAAACACATGCTGCAGCAAAAGTTATCAGACCCAATCCAACCAACAACATTGCCGATGCATCCGCACCCGAATGTGCAAAAATCGCCACCACCGGCAACGAAAGCAACCCAAACAAAAACAATACTAAAATACCAAGTCCGGTCTTGATTTTTCCCGCATAGAAACGGTGGGCACCAAACACACCAAAGAACCACAGCCAAACCAAATAAATTGCAATTGAACGATTCAAATCAACCTCTTCACGACCACATTTTGGACAAGCGCGCGCCCGATCAGAATGTTTGTATCCGCAATCACGACAGTAAATCATCGCCATGACAAATCCTTTTGGTTTTATATGACTTCAGTCGTATTTTACCATATTTTTTATGTTTTTTCAATTGTGTTATTTTTATAGATTTTTTATAATACGGATATGGCTAAACAAGCGGATCTTTTTATTCGTGCAGAACATGCGGATTTGATGAAAAAACTGAACGCATGGGACATTGCGTATCATCAAAATGATGCGCCGATTGTGGACGATGCAACATATGATGCGGCAAAAAAACGCGCACTGGAAATCGAAACTGAATACCCTGAACTTGCGACACATGGTGCATCAACGCATGTGGGGGCGGCACCATCAACTAAATTTAAAACATATCCACACAGTGTTCCGATGCTTTCAATTTCTGATGTTTTTGATGAAAAGGAAGTCGCCGACTGGTTTAATAAATTACCAAATAAAGATTTATTTATCGAATTAAAGGTTGATGGTGTGTCGTATGCCGCACGTTACGAAAATGGTATCTTGGTACGCGGATTAACAAGGGGCAGCGGTGTCGCCGGCGAAGATATAACCGAAAATTTAAAAACTATCCCTGATATTCCACAAAAACTTTCCGGTGATTTTCCTGAGGTAATAGAGGTACGAGGCGAAGTCTATATGTTACGCGATGATTTTATCATACTGAATGCAGTGGCCGAAGAAAATGGTGACAAAGTCTTCGCAAATCCGCGCAACGCGGCGGCTGGTTCGCTTCGCCAACTGAATCCACGTATTACGGCATCGCGACGGCTTTCGGCTTTTGGCTATACATATGGCACTGTATCTAATCGCACGTGGAAAACGCAATCAGAGTTTTTTGATAAACTGGAATCTTGGGGATTCAAAACAACCCGCAAGTGGGCACGACATGCAAAAACCATGAATGAAATTCAATCAATGTATAATGATATTATTTTATCCCGCGCAGAGATTCCATTTGATATTGACGGGCTTGTTATCAAAGTAAACGATATTGAAACCCAGGAACATATGGGCGCACGCGCAAACAGCCCTCGATGGGAGGTCGCATATAAATTCCCCGCGGCACGTGCGGTAACAACACTACGCGGAATTACTGTTCAGGTTGGACGCACAGGCGTGTTAACCCCTGTTGCAGAATTAGAACCAATAAACATTGGTGGTGTTGTTGTGTCGCGCGCAACTTTGCATAACGCGGATGAGATTGCGCGTCTTGGGGTACGAATTGGTGACAAGGTAACAATACAACGCGCAGGCGATGTAATCCCACAAATTATTGGTGTTGCGGAAAACGCACCAAATGCAACAGACTTTGTTTTCCCAACCAAATGCCCGGTATGTGGCGGTGATGTTGTACGTGCCGATGGCATGGTTGCATATCGTTGCATAAATACTTTGTCATGTCCCGCGCAAAGGATTGGCGAATTGGAACACTTTGTATCGCGTGGCGGTTTTGATATTGATGGGCTTGGAACCAAGCAATTAGAAAATTTTATATCACGCGGTTGGATTGAAAATCCAGCGGACATATTTACACTTGTTGAACGTCATGGTGATGATATAAAAAAACTTGAAGGTTTTGGTGAAAAATCCGTATCAAATCTACGCGCGGCAATTGACGGTGCTCGTGATATTGAGTTTGCACGTTTCTTGACCGCGATTGGAATTCCCGATGTTGGTAAAACAACCGCAAAGTTATTGTCACAACATTTTGAAACTTTGGACGATTTGCGCAATGCAACGATGGAAGATTTGATTGCAATCGACGGAATCGGCGAAGTAATGGCTCGCGAAATTGTTTCTTTCTTTAAAAACACACGAAACGCTACAGTAATTGAAAATTTACTGAAACACATTGCCATAAAAACATCTAAACAAAAAACTATGAACACTGCAATCTCAGGTAAAAAAATTGTTTTAACAGGAACGCTTGCAAATTACAGTCGCGATACAGCGCGTGAAATTTTGGAACGTATGGGCGCTCATGTACAATCAAGCGTTTCACCAAAAACAGATATTGTTCTTGCAGGCGCGGATGCGGGTTCAAAACTTACGCGGGCAAACGAACTTGGAATAAAGATTTGGGACGAAGCTGATTTTGAATTGGCAATGAAGCAAGCGGGAATAAAAAATGGCGAACAATGATAAAGATAAAAAAACAATCTCTTTTCGCCGCCGTTTGCTTGGGTGGTGTTTTAATTTATTTTTGTTCTGTATTGTTGGTATTGTAATTTATGTCGCAATAATATATTTTCAGATGCCTTCGTTGGATGCTATTCTGAACGAAACGCGCGCGCCCGCTATTGTGTTTTTAGATAAAAATGGCGCAGAAATTCGCAGTTCTAATAAAATTATGGGAACGCCGGTATCAACCAAAACATTACCCCCACATGTATGGCAAGCGATTGTCGCAATCGAAGACAAACGTTTTTTTGAACATGGCCCGATTGATATGCGTGGAACATTGCGCGTGGTGATTTTAAATATGGTACGTGGTAATTTTGCGGTGGGGGGATCTTCGATAACCCAACAAACAGCCAAGAACATATTTCTTTCGCGCGACAAGAAAATTTCTCGCAAGGTTCAAGAATTGATATTGTCATACTGGCTTGAAAATCGATTTGACAAGAACCAAATTCTGGATTTATACATGAATCGCGTATCTTTGGTGGGGGGAATGCGCGGAATTGATGCGGCGGCGCGTATAATGTTTGGGCGCAATGCAACAGAACTGTCAATTGCCCAAGCGGCACAGATTGCTGCGATGTTAAAGGCACCCGCAATATACAGTCCATATCGCAACCCACAAAAAAATATGGAACGTGCGCGCATAATACTTCAAGAAATGGTTCGTCAAGGTTATATCGACATAAACCAAGCAAGAGCCGCAACATCGGAACTTTTACCGGCAACTGGCGCACCTGATACAAACCTTTATCGTTATTGGACGGATTTTGTAACGGACGAACTTATGTCACGTATCGGCACAGTGAATTCTGATATTTTCGTTTACACAACACTTGACCCAAAAATACAAAGCAAAATTACAAGTACAATATCATCAAATGTTGGCAGCCACCAAGGCGCAGCGGTTGCAATGTCGCGAGATGGTGCAATACGCGCAATGGTTGGCGGCACAAATTATAAAGAAAGCCAATTTAATCGCACAATCGCGCATCGACAACCGGGTAGTGCGTTTAAGCCAATCGTATATCTCGTTGCGCTTGAAAATGGGATGACCCCAGAATCAATGGTTAATGATTCGCCGTTCGCAATAGGCGATTATAACCCAAAGAATTACAATGAACATTATTATGGCGACATCTCTTTGGCGACCGCATTCGCAAAAAGTGTGAATTCCGTGCCATTAAAGTTGGCATCGCTGTATGGCTTGGATTCGGTGCTGTCCATGGCGGGTCGGTTGGGTGTTGGAAACAAACTGCGACGTGAATTTTCAACCGTACTTGGCGCATCAGAAATGACATTGCTGGATTTAACAAATGTCTATGCAGTAATATGGAATGCCGGGGAATCGGTAAGGCCATATTCCATAACACGTGTTTTGGACGTTTATGGAAATACACTTTATGAACGCAACCCTTCGGACAGCATTCAGATTTTAACACCCCAAACGGTTGAATATATGACAGATTTATTGGCGACGGTAACATCGCCCAATGGAACTGGCCGCAACGCTGCGGCACCAAACGTTATCGGTGGCAAGACGGGAACCAGTAATGATAACCGTGATGCCTGGTTTATCGGCGCGACAAAAGATACAGTGCTTGGAATATGGGTCGGTAACGATGATTTTACACCAATGGAATCAAATGTAACCGGTGGCACAGTACCGGCAAAGATATTTCATGAAGTGGTAAAAAAAGAATAACCCGCCGGCGAATGCCGACGGGAGATGAGGCTGGTACAAAAATTTTTATTTCATCGGTTTTTCTACGAACATCAATATCAGCCAAATCACAGCTGCGACACCGATTATGGCATATATGATATTACTAACTATTGTTGCAGGTCCGAACAACCATGCAACCAAGTCAAAACTAAATATGCCGACCAAACCCCAGTTTATTGCGCCGATAAATGTTAATGGTGCAAGAACGTAATCAGTTAATCCTTTCATTGTTTTTCTCCCATAATTGTTGGTTTATGTCTTTTTAAAAGACAACTTTATTATACCCTGCGCACATGATATACACAATACGAACAAAAACCTAAATCCCGACCCGGGCGCAAAGGGTAAAGCCCATACAAAAAAATTCCTATAAATACTTGACAACGGGGTTTTTGTGTCCTATAATTATTGACGAATAACCAAAAGGGGTACAAATGAAAAAAACTATTTTAACTGGATTGTTCGGTGCGATGATTGCTACAAGTGCGGTTGCATCTGATGGTGGCATATACAGCGAAACCGAAACATATACAAACCATGTTCGTTACAATACGAATACGGTAACCTATGCCGAACCGGCACGCGCTACGGTTGCATATACTTGCAATTCCTGTGCGCAACCTGTTCGTGTCAAAACATACACCGAAGTCGTTGACCATTACCAGGTCTATCGTCCTGTGACGGTTTACGAACCGGCGGGTGTTTATTCCGAACGCCGCGTGATTCGCAACAATGGTTGCGTCAGCTGCAACGGATAATTTATTTCCTTCCTTGTTTGTTGTGTTGTTAAATGTCCGGCATGTTGTATGCCGGGCGTTTTTTAATTTTGATTCTGGGGCAGGTAAACATTATTGCCTACTTCTGGCCCGGCGATAAGTGTTCCGGTGCCAGTGTTAGTTTTAAACGTGTCTGATACTGTATCGTACATACCAATTTCATTATCGCTATTACGTTTTGCGGGGATATAGTTATACTGCATAACAGAATCTTTTTTTGCCCACGACGCATATATTCTGCCCACTATTCCTGGACCCGACCCGTGTTTGAACAATCTAATTGAACTGTCGCTAGGGATTGGGTCACCTGTGGCTGGTTTCTGGTATGTTACCCCATCAATTATCACTGAACCGTTACGAATTATTCCTTCATGTGCAACATTCATGGACAGATTGTTGACACCCTTGGCGTTTCCGGCCTTGGTGTTTCCATTCACGTAATAATCTGTGGTACTTAGCTTATTCAATATAATTCTGTATGCATTGTTAGTCTCACTCTTATATGCACCAACTATATACGGGTAATATCCATCTTGTTGTCCTGTGATCATCCATTTTACATATATTTCCCAATCACCAACATCGAGTCCGCGTACCCCAGTATCAATACCCTGTGTTCCATTACTTTCAATATATTCCAACGGGGTATAGCCATATGGAACAAGGGTTGTGTCAGGTAATACTTCACGGATTTGTATGTTCGATATTGTTGCGGTTGTGTTTGTGCCACTGGCATATAAAACTACTTTGTACCCCAACATGTCTTGTGTAACTGTTGTTGATTGTTTTTGTCTAAAATGTACATTTGGGCCGTCCGGATTTAATAAACCTATATTTTTCATGCTTCCGGTAGTATCAATCTCAAAAAAATATGCTTTTCCTGTTTCGATGGTGGGTGCCAATTGAGATAACGTCCGTTCGGTTGAAATAGCCGAACTTGTGGCTGTAGATGTTACCGTAATCGAACCGTCTGCATTACGAGTAATACTGTTTGTTCTCTCTGGAATTCTACTCATATCAAATAAATTTTGACTACGTTCTTCCGGCTCGTTATGTATCGTCCATAACCAACAATTACCGGTTACGGGGTCATTACCGGCACAGACAAATTCATTATCCAATCCGTTTTGTAATGCCGCATTAAATGTTCCCGCATCAACAAGTGCATTTTGTTGTTCGGCATATGTGCCACTGTCTTGATAGATTCCTTTTTCACCTAATTCACCCGGCGCATTTGTATATGTCGCAACATAATCCGCATGTTTGTTTGCACCAAGTGTATCTTGGGTGGCATCTAAACCATCGTTCACTGCACTAACCGTTGGTAATGCGGTGTCGTGTGTGTTATTGCCTAAATCTGATTTTACTTCGCGTGGTGTGATTTCCCCGGCGGTATTGGTAAAAGTTGCAACTTTGGTTCCTGATTGTGCACCGAATATATCTTGTTTTTCGGAAAGTTCATCATTTACATACGTTAGTGATGTTACTGTTTGCCTGTCGGCAATATCATCGGCGAATGCGAAACCAATAAATGCTGCGAACAACCCGAATATCATGAACTTTCTCATGTTCCTCCCCCTTTTTTCTGTAAAACAAAAACACCGCTTTGGAAACCAAGCGGTCGGGGTGTT
>JAGCVZ010000014.1 GCA_017962125.1 Alphaproteobacteria bacterium | reverse complement strand
TGGCATCGGGTTATGGTAAGACCGCTGGTCGTGGTACCAAGGGTCAAAAGGCACGTGCGGGTTCACGTAAACAGGCAACTTTCCAGGGTGGTCAGATGCCGATTTTGCGTCGTTTCCCGAAATATGGTTTTACAAATCCGTTTGCGAAACATTATGCAACAATCAATTTAGGTGATATTGAAAAGTTTATTGCTGCTGGCAAAATTGATGCCAAGAAAGATATCACTATCGATTCTTTGATGGCAGCCAAGGTTTTGAATCGCCGTATGTCGGGTCTGAAAGTTTTGGCCAAGGGTGAAATTAAAACTGCGGTAAATATTGTTGCAGTAAAATGGTCCAAGGCGGCCGAGGAAGCCATTACTAAAGCAGGCGGAACAATCAAGAATAAATAATCGGGAATAGGAAAGAGAGACGGCGCATGAAATTCATATCAAGTTTTTTTGGTAAACTTTCGGATTTACAAAAGCGTATTTTGTTTACGTTGGGTGCGCTGGTTATTTACCGAATCGGTTCATTTATTCCGTTGCCAGGCGTGAATGCTTCGGCGGTGTTGCATTTGTTTACCGGCGAAGGCAGTGGCATGATGGGTATGTTCGATATGTTCACTGGTGGTTCGCTTTCGCGTATGTCGGTGTTAGCACTTAACATTTTTCCGTATATCTCGGCTTCTATCGTGTTACAGTTGTTGACTGCGACCAGCAAATCTCTTAATGATTTGCGCAAAGAAGGTGAATCGGGTCGTATTAAAATTAATCAGTACACACGTTATTTGGCTGTGCTTTTGGCGGTTGTCCAGGGTTGGGCGGTTGTACGTGGTTTGGAAATGATGGCACCAGTTAATGGGGTGCGTGCGGTTGTGAATCCTGGATTTTCCTTTGAATTGTCGGCAATTATCGCTTTGGTTGGTGGTACGGTTTTTGTTATGTGGCTTGCGGAACAAATTACTGCGCGTGGCATAGGGCAGGGCGCATCGTTGCTTATTTTCGCTGGTATTATTGCGCAGATTCCAGAAGGAGTCGCAAAAATTGTCTCACTTGGGTCTGTTGGTCAAATGTCGCCTGCGATGATTGCATTGGTTATATTGTTTGTGGTCGGAATTGTCGCGTTGATTGCGTTCTTTGAGTTGGCGCAGCGGCGTGTGCAAATTCTTTATCCGCGCCAGGTCATGGCGAATGGTGTTGTGAATACGAACGCATCATATTTGCCGATAAAAGTTAATATGTCCGGTGTTATGGGGCCTGTGTTTGCATCATCTATTATGATGTTGCCGGCGTTTGTGCAACGTTTCGTTCAAAGTGATAATTTGATTGTGCAAAATATAATGGGGTTCTTTACATACGGTGCATGGTCTTATATTATTTTGTATACGATTTTGATTGCTTTCTTTGCGTATTTTCAAACGGCGGTTGTATTCAATTCCGAAGAGACTAGCAATAATTTGCGTAATGCCGGTGGTTATATTCCAGGGGTGCGGCCGGGCGAACAGACGGTGCATTTCCTTGATTCCATGGTTTCCAAGGTTACGGCGATTGGTGTTTTGTATCTAGTTGTCGTATGTGTGTTACCTATTATATTGAATACGCATTTTGGTATGCCGTTGATGATTGGCGGAACCAGTGTTTTAATCGTTGCGGGTGTCGTTTTGGACACCATGAACCAGGTGCAATCTTATTTGGTTGCGAAACAGTATCATGGTGTTATGGGCGCCGCAAAGAAAGGTCGTTTCCGTAACTGATGTTATTGTGAAACAAAGTTTGACTTTTGCAGTAATTTATATAAAATTATGGGGCAAAGGTAAAGAGGTGGACGGAAACGTCTGAACAAAAAAAGTAAAAAGGAAAAAGTAAAATGGCACGTATAGCAGGTGTAAATATACCAACAGAAAAACGTATTGAGGTCGCATTGCAATACATTCATGGCATTGGACCAACCCGCGCCGCTCAAATTTGCAAGGCTCTTAAATTAAAAGATGGTCTGCGCACAAAGGATTTGACTGACGAAGACGTTATTAAAATTTCGAATTATATTGAACAAAATTTCAAGGTCGAAGGTGACGTCCGTCGTGAAGTTGCAATGAATATCAAGCGGTTGCAAGATTTGAAGACTTATCGCGGTATCCGTCATCGTAACCGTTTGCCTGTTCGTGGTCAAAGGACACAAACAAATGCACGTACACGTAAGGGTAAGCGCGTCGTTGTTGCGGGTTCTGCGGTCAAGGGTAAATAAGTTTAATTGGGTAGAGATTAACACGATAGTTAATTGAAGACATCTAATAAAGGAAAAAATAAAAATGGCAATAAATAAAAAGAAAGTTGTAAAAAAAGTTTCGCACGGCATTGCACATGTCGTTGCCACGAATAATAATACGCGTATCACAATTACTGACCCATCGGGTGCAGTGTTGACGTGGGCGACCGCGGGCGCAAATAATTTCAAGGGTGCAAAGAAATCGACCCCATATGCTGCGACGGTTGTAGCGGATGCGGTTGGTAAAAAGGTTGCTGAAATGGGTATGAAGACCGTTGATGTTCTTATGCGTGGAATTGGCCAGGGGCGTGAATCTGCGGTTCGTGGTTTGGCAAATGCGGGGCTGGTGGTGCAGAGCATTACCGATACAACCCGTATTCCGCATAACGGTTGCCGTCCAAAGAAAGTTCGTAGAGTTTAAAAAAATCCGCTTCGGCGGATTTTTTTGTATTTTTGTGGGTGCATTATTTGCTCCCGTTTTTTATTGTTATTCCACAGAGAAGAGTGGTATCCGGTGTGATAAAAAAGATACCGCCTTGCGGGCGGTATGGTTTTTTTTACATCGACTGTACTTTATTTCCCGGTGGCACGACGTTTCACCGCGACGGTCTTTTTTGCCGCAGTGGCTTTTTTCGCCGCCGGTTCTTTGGCTGGTGCTTTTACTGCTTTATCTGCCTTTGGTGCTTTAACAGTCTTTGGCGCATCGGTTGCGACCGCTTCTTCGGCCTTGGCTGCGGCGACTTCCGGTTTTTGTGCCGGCTTTTTCGCGTTTACATCGCGGTCAACGAATTCGATAATTGCCATCGGTGCAGCGTCGCCATAACGGAACCCAGCTTTTAATACGCGGGTATATCCGCCTGGGCGTTTCGCATAGCGCGGTCCGAGTACAGTGAACAATTTTTTAACGGTTGCATCGCACGCATTGCCAAGTTCAGATGCGGTCAAGCGACGGTTTGCAACGGTATCAACCTTGGCGCGGGTAACCAATTTTTCCACGACGCTACGCAGATCCTTGGCCTTTGGCAAAGTTGTTTTGATTTGTTCTTTTTCAATCAGGTTCTTTGCAAGTCCAATAAACAAGGCCTTGCGTGCATTTGTGTCGCGATTAAAAGTGCGACCTGCTTTTTGGTGTCTCATCGGTTACTCCTTTATTTTGTTTCCGCCCGGTTTTCCGGGATTGCACCTTATTTCGTGTCCCAAATCAAAGATTCAGTAACACGTGCTTTTCGAATCCCAAATAATTTTATTTGTATGGGTCTTCGTATTTTTTCGCCAACTCTGCAATGTTTTCTGGTGGCCAACCTGGAACTTCCATTCCAAGCCCAAGTCCCATCGCTTCCAGTTGGATTTTGATTTCGTTCAATGACTTGCGGCCAAAGTTCGGGGTCTTTAACATATCGGCCTCGGTCTTTTGGACCAATTCGCCAAGCCAGTTGATTTTGTCGTTCTTTAAACAGTTGTTTGCACGAACAGACAATTCCAATTCGTCCACACGTTTCAACAATTTCGGATCGAATTGCAGTGCGTCCTTGGCGGCTTCTTCTTCAGCCGGTGCGCTTATTTGTGCAGGATCTTCAAAATTGATGAACAATGTCAATTGGTCAGTCAATATACGCGCCGCAAATGCAATCGCATCTTCGGGTGTAACACTGCCATTTGTTTTGACCGTCATTTCCAATTTGTCATAGTCGGTTGATTGTCCAACACGGGTTTCAGAAACCACAGTTGCTACATTCAAAATTGGTGAAAAGATTGAATCAACCGGAATCACGCCCAACGGCAAACCATCGGCATGCGCAGTCGCGGGAACATAACCACGTCCCGTGCCAAGTGTAATTTCCATATCAAATTGTGCGCCTTTATCCAAAGTGCAAATTTCCGCATCTGGGTTCATGATTTCAATCGCACTGGGGCATTCAATCATGCCGGCCTTGACCACAGCCGGACCAGTTACGTGTAAATTGACCTTATGCTGGCCTTCGGTGTTGGCCTTGAAATAAACACCTTTTAGGTTTAATAAAATATCCGCAACATCTTCGTGTACACCTTGGATACTTGAAAATTCGTGTTGAACACCATCGATTTTTACATACAGCGGTGCGCATCCCTGGAGTGAAGACAAAAGGACACGACGCAAAGCCGTCCCAAGCGTAAGACCAAAACCCTTTTCAAGCGGTTCAGCAACCAATAGGGCCATGTTTGGATTATGTTCATCGGTGGTTACAGTTAGTTTTTTGGGCTTTATCAAAGCCATCCAATTTTTTTCAATCATTATGGTTCCTTTTAGGCTTAGTTTATCATTTTCGCCAATTCGGCCACACACAAACCATTTGCATGCCCGGACATTTTATAGGCTTTTTTTACGAAAGTCAAGGGTTTTGCCGATTTTTTTTGTATAAAAAACGCCCGCTTTGGCGGGCGTTTTTATGGACACCATGTATTTATTCTAATCGTATAGGACATGCATTTGCATCCATATATTGATTAACTTTTTGCGCGCTTGGACGGCATTCATTAATTGCTGTATTGTACTTGCACGCATTCACAACGAGCATTGACCGCGGAACATATATTACCTTGGCCGAGTTGCATTTTGTGGTGTTATTGTTAAAGGTCTTGCATGCATCAACCCATTCGTTGCAATTTGATACCATTGTTTCTATTGTGTCTGGTGTAACCGGTACAGGAACTACCTGAGGCTGGATAAGGCATGCAGCAGCATAATTTGATGAATTAGTATTTGCTATACATGCACTTCCAGATGGTACACAAGGGCTTGTTACCAAAGTTGTGCTAGACAAATTGCCCGGGCGATAGTTGAACTTGGCATTGGTACATTCTGTTGGATCTGTGAACAGTGCGCATGTTAATGCCCAGTTATCGCAGTTCGTAACAAGTGCGGTCGGTGCGATTGTTTCCGGTAATTTCAAAGCCCATTTGACATAGAAGTCACGCAAACGGTCGATTGTATATGATTTACCGAGCCCTATCTTGGCAAGTCCGTCCGCCACACGGCAATTAATGTTATTTTTTTCAACAAATGCCGTAATCGCCGTAACAGTTCCGCCCGTAGCTGCACCGAGCCCCGCGCCAAGCAGTGTGGTTTTTAAACGGTTACCTTTTTGACCTTCTTGTAGGATGGTTGTGGAACCAAATATCTTAGCCAATGTATCCAGTTCTCTTCTAAATTCTGTTTTGTTAAGGCATCCTTCCTTTTCGTGGCAATACACGTCGGTACCATACATTCGCGATTTGTTCGGATTAACAAAACTGCATTCTTGTTCAGTTGTTGTGGTGTTTGAGTTGCCACAGTTGGAACATGCATTCGGATTTTTGCTATACCACTCCTTGATTTTCGCATAAACCTTATTCTTGTCACAGTCGCCTGAAACGTTAAAGTTGTTGGCGGTTCCTGTGGCGATGGCTTTACAGGCGCAAGGTGCCTGGTTGCAAGCGGTAGTAACCTGGTCAAGCAGTATTTGATCAGCCTTGCTTTCTTGTCCCGCAGGAACTTTGCAACTTAATTTAAATTCTGCTGTTGCAGTGCAACTACGTGATGACGAAACTTTACCGTCCCTACATTTATCGATTTCTTCGTTACCCATTTGCCAAAAATCATAAAGTTTAACAATTTCGTTGCATTGGGCAGGTGTCATTGTTTTTGATGTGCTTGATAAATCCGCGATAATATATGCGTTCAGTGCGCCGACTAACTGATTGTCTTTTAATTCCTTTAACAACTCGTCCCGCATACGATCTTCGGTACAATCAAAGTCACGATCACCATGACCGATTCCAGCACCGACTGCGGCACCAGCTAATGTTCCGCCACCGATACCGACAACTGCGGCTGTTTTTGTTTTTGGCATCAACGAAAAGCCGAACAAATCTTTGTTGCACGTGAACGAAGAACCTGTGGCTTGCCATACTTCAGCCGGTGAATCGTCACCAATTGCGCCGAATAGCCAACGATTGCTGATTAAATCATCTTTGTTGTATGCGGCGACACGCAACAAGCATTGCGCATTTTCTGCATCCCAGCGCGCATAGTACCCACGCTTGCCGTCAACGGCGCCATCATTGTTTATTTCTGACCCAAGAGGATTGTCTTTCCATTCACCATTTTTATTTGCGCTGTTGTATGCGCCAACCTTGTGGTTGTATTCAGATGTGACCCTGTCATTTGGCGAAACCGCATCGAATGCAACGCCGTACGTGTTCCGGTCAAGAAGCAAACATGTGTTTTCTGCCTGGGTTGGGGTTAAACCTGTTTGGCGTAGGACAAACGCATAGTATTCTGGTTGAACTTTGCGTGCGTTAAAGTCAAGCCACACATCGGTTGTTGATGCATAGACATATTGACAATTTCGACGGACGGTTGAAACACAGTGTTCAACTTGGGTCAGGCAAAGCCCCATGCCATTGATGATAGAATTGCGCAAATCTTCGTTAAATAATGAATTAATCCCATTTGGCAATGCGCCACCATTGACGCAACCCAACACATCATTCATACAGTTTTCAACCGTATAGGACGAATTTTCAACCCCACCATCGGGACAATTCGTCTGAGGGGTCGGTGGATTTGGTAGTGGCGTATCCGGTTCTGGTTCTGGGTCCGGATTTGGGTTTGGATTTGGGTTTGGGTTCGGGTTTGGTGTAGGATTTATGTTGTTACTGCTAACAGTCATGTTACCCACACCGCTTACCGGCAAAATCGGAATAGACGGCATACGTGCACTTGCGGTGCCACGTCCACGACCTGCGGTTGCGGTCCCACGCGATGCATCCGGTGCGGCAAAGCACACACTTGTGACCGCAATAATTGATAAACTAACTACACTTTTACATACAGTTTTCAGCACTTTTTGCATGAAAAACCCTCCTTTCTATCTGTGGCATTATATCACAAAATAAGGTGATAAAAAAGCATTTTTTAAAATTTTACTAAAAATAAATAATTTATTGACAGAAAGAAAAAAATGTCTATAATGTTTAGCAAATGAGTGGCGAAAAAAAATCTTTGTTTGAATTTTGGCCCGCAGTTGCGTGGACTGGGGTTTATGTGTTTATTATGTGGGCAGTTTTGCGCGGGTTGTTTAATTTCAATATGTTCTCTGTCGCGCATTTGACAAAGCTTGGACATTTACAGTTGCATGGTTTCGCAGGTGCAGTTTTTGGAATTTTGGTTTTGGCGGCGGTGCCACTTTATGTTGCGACAACTGTTTTGGCTATTCGAACCAAGACTATGCCGATAAAAATTCCATTACCAAAATGTTTTACCGAAACGCCACCGGCGCCCGCCCCAGAGCCAGTTGTTCCTGTTGTTGTAGAGCAAGAAATTTTGCCTTCTTTGCCGGCAGGTGTTCCGGCGGAAATGCGTGAAAATTTCATGCGGGCGCAAAAAAACTATGGGTCGCGGCAAATGTCGGTGTTTAATCGCCAAAATGCAAAAGACAAATCAGAGGTTTCAATAGAGCAGGGTGAGATTATTCCAAAACCTGTTGTTGAAACAGTTAGTGCCAGTACAATCGAAGATGTGGTACCCAAAGCAGAAAATGCGGCACCTAAGACCGAAGATGTGGCGGCTTATGATGGCATGCCGATACCAACAGATTTTGATATGGATGCGCCGATTGATACTGCTGATGTTGATGTGCCGGTTTTTGCAGATATAAATTTTGATGATGACGAGGATGATAGTGCAAAAGGCGAACCAGAAAGTTCGCTTGCAAAAGTTTGTGATTGGTTACGGAATAACGGTATAGATGCAAGTGTTGATAATGATTTGATTGTCGCAAACGGTTATGCGGTTGCGGTGCATGATGATGAAGATTTCTGGGTCCCGGATGAAATTGATTGGTTCGCGGCGGGAAAA
This sequence comes from Alphaproteobacteria bacterium, assembly GCA_017962125.1. Lineage (GTDB taxonomy): Bacteria > Pseudomonadota > Alphaproteobacteria > Rs-D84 > Rs-D84 > Enterousia. Next base: position 2,232 of record JAGCVZ010000014.1, on the reverse strand, counting down.
CAGCGGCCTTCACCGATTGTTGCATTGAAAACGGCGCAAAAAGATAAAAATTTAAAGCCTGTTTTATACCTGGTAACTGACAGCATAATGGATTTAGATAAAAATTCCGCCGAATGGAATTCTGACGGAATAATAGTTATTAAAGATAAAGATGAATTTTTGAAATTATTGCGCGGGGAATAAACTAGCGCATGCGACGCATAGTCAGCATAAAAGCGTTTTGTTGATTGTGCGATTTTATTTCTCCCCATCCACATTCGCGTGCTGCGGCATCAATCTGTTCGGCGGCGCTTGTTTGTACCCACGAAGTGTAAAGCATAATTTCACCATTTTTTTTAACAAATGGTTTAAGATTGTTCAAGATATTTACGATTTGTTTTTGATTTTGGAAATATTCGAAAATGTTTGAAAGATAAACGATATCGTATTCTTTGTAAAGTTGTGTATGTAAATCTTGTAACCCAGACCAAATAAAATTGATTGGTTTCGAAATTATTCCCTTTGCGGTGCTGTATTCCGATTCTGTTGGCATGTATTCAGGATACAAATTGTACCCTCGGTTAAAAATGTTGTATCCGCGCATTTGTTTGGCGGCGATTATACTTGGTTTTGGGCAAACAGTTTTTATTTTATCGTATCCGTAAAGTTCGGATATGTCAGAGGTTTTGTCTAACCCCCCGACGAAAGAACAATACTGTTCGTGGTTCATGGTTTGGATTGCTGATGTTTTCATGTCCATAATAACACCGGCAAAAAAGCTGATGTCAAAAGTATCAATATCGTGTGCGCCAGAGCTTGTGAATGCAATGGGCAGGTCGCCACTGCTGGTGACGCAAAGGACGGATTTTTCGGTGGGGTTTAATTCACGCATAGCGAATCGCCAATCTTCGTTTGTCGTTGGGTATGCGGGCGAATATTGCCCGAAACTGGTCAAGACACTGTCTGCGTCGCTTAGTTTAATACCTTTGTGTGCACGTGCTATTTTGTGCCACATTGGTATATAGTTTCCTGTTTTCTTGTTATAATAGTTTTTTGCAAATTGTGGATAAAATTGCATAATATCGGCCCCCTTTTTTTACACCGAAGGCGCATTATATAATTTTATTTTTATTTGTCAAATTGGTAATCAACGCTTGCATCATGTATGTTAAAGGCTGTGTAGTTTGCGAAACGGTTGTTTTTAAATGTTACTCTGCATTCTTCGTCCTTGGGAACCGTAATACTTGTGTTCGTTGAGCTAAGTACTTGGTTGCCACATTTGACATTTTTGATGCCGTCTGACTTACCGTTTACTTTAATTTTATTGTTAACTTCGTTCCATATAAGGTTTACGGTTTTGCCTATGCATTGACCGTTTATCCATTGGTATCCTCTTGTGGTGCAGCTGGATATATTTGGACAGGTAAGTTTAATACGTTGGTTGCTTTTTAATAGTTGGGCTTTCGCTGTATATGGTTTACAGTCTTTTTCACTTGTTGTAATTGTGCAATTTGTATCTTTGCCATATACGGTTATCGATATTGTGTTTTTGCCACCATGCACATTTTGACCTATGCTATGCACTTTGTATTCTCCGTCGCACGTTATGCCTAATTTTTCAATTACGTTTGTATCACCCCGCGGATCAGAAACGGTCAGATTCATAAAAATTTTGTCTTTATTATTTGATGCGTTGGTAGATGTTTCGGTGCTTTTTGTTGATGATTCGTTGTTTTTGACTTTGCATGTGTATGTATATGCACTAGTTGTTCCTTTTATATCCAATCTATCCTCAAAACCGAGTTCTTTACATTTTTTCTTCATGATGTCTGAGCATTTATCATAACAGCTCTGAGATTCGGTCTTAGAAATTTTGACAGAATGATCACCAGTTTCTAAGCCAGCAGTATGATTTGTACATATGGTTTTACAGCTGGGTGTAGAACTATTGGTTGACGAACCTTCTTTGGTTTGTTCTGTTTTTTCCGACTTTGTAGTTTTTTCTGATGCGGCGACACAAGCGCTGCCGTTCCACCAACATTTTCTCGCCGCCCACAGCTTACAATCAGCAGCCTTTTTATATTTGCCACAATCAAAATCTTTGCTTTCTTCTGCAACGCATTTGCCTTTTTCGCCGGAATTACCTTTTTGCCATTTGCATTGGGGTTTGCTTTCGCACAAATAGTCTTGTTCAAATGCTGCGCATACTGCTGATGCTTCCGAAGAAGCGGTTTCTTCGGGGTTGTTGCCTTT
>JAGCVZ010000013.1 GCA_017962125.1 Alphaproteobacteria bacterium | reverse complement strand
TGAATATGCACTTCACGCAGTTGCTGTTCGGTCACTTCACGCGGTGCACCCAACATCAGGTCTTGTCCACGTTGATTCGTCGGAAACAACACCACTTCGCGCAGATTGTTCGTTCCCAAAATAATCGAAACTAAACGGTCGATACCGAACGCACAGCCGCCATGCGGTGGCGCACCATATTGAAACGCAGCATACATTCCGCCGAACTTTTCTTTTACAACCTCTGGACCATATCCGGCAATCGCGAATGCCTTTACCATTGTTTCCGGATTATAGTTACGCAATCCACCACTGCAAATCTCGGCACCGTTCAAAACCATATCGAATTGATTTGCCTTGATTTTAAGCGGATCACCATCCAATTCGCCCTTTGGCAAACTGAACGGATTATGCCCAAAGTCAATCGCGCCGGTTTCTTCGTTCAATTCATACATTGGGAAATCTTCTATCCAACAGAATTTGAATTCGTGCGGATTTATCAAACCCAAATCTTCGCCAAGTTTAATACGCAACTTGCCCGCCGCCTTGGCCGCATTTTCGGCCGTATCGCACACAAAGAACAACGACGAATTATCACCGGCAATTTCACGCAGTTTTGCAATACGTTCCGCATCAAGTTTCTTGGCAACCGGTCCTTTGGCTTCGTCTGCAAAGACAATATACCCAAGTCCCCCCAATCCCAATTCTTTGACTGCGTATTCACCAAGTTTATCAAACCAAGACCGCGGTTTGTCTGCACTGTTCGGCGCAGGAATCGCACGCACCACACTGCCCGCCTCTATCGCGTTTGCAAAGATTCCGAAATCAGACCCGCGGAAAATTTCCGTCACATCTGAAATAATAATTGGGTTGCGCAAATCCGGTTTATCCGAACCATACTTTAACATTGCTTCATCAAACGGAATATGCGGAATATTCGGATCAATAATCGCATCCGGCACAAATGTTTTAATAAGTTCCGGCATAACTTCGTTCCCGACCGCCTGAATATCGCGCAAATCAACAAACGACATTTCCAAATCCAATTGATAGAATTCAAGCAATCTGTCTGCGCGCAAATCTTCATCACGGAAACAAGGCGCGATCTGGAAATAACGGTCAAACCCTGCAATTTGAATCAATTGTTTAAATTGCTGTGGTGCCTGGGGCAACGCATAGAACATACCATGATGATTACGACTGGGGACGATATAGTCACGCGCACCTTCGGGACTAGATACAGTTAAAATCGGTGTTTGAAATTCTGAAAAACCCAAATCCCACATTTTATCGCGCAAAAATTTCATAATACGATTGCGCGTCAAAATATTATTGTGCAAACTGTCGCGCCGCAAATCGATATAGCGATACTTTAACCGCAAATCTTCGGACACCGTATCGTCATCGCCAAACACTTGGAAAGGCAACACATCCGAATTCGTCAAAACTTTCCAAGATTCAACACTTATCTCGATTTCACCGGTTGGGATTTTTTCATTTATCTGTGACGCGTCACGCGCGACAACTTTTCCGGTGACTTGCAACACAGATTCCGGTCGCACGCGTTCCAAATCATCGTTTCCGCCGTCAAGAACAATCTGGGTAATTCCATAATTATCGCGCAGGTCTATAAACAGCAACGACCCATGGTCGCGTTTCCGATGAACCCAACCAGATAACGTTACGGTTTCACCAACATTTTCTGCGGTCAGTTCCCCGCAAGTATGCGTTCTGTATTTTGATTTAAGTGATAACATTTTTTCGCCTTTTACTCTTGGGGCGACAAAAAACACGCGGAATTTTGGCACCCATTGGTTAAACATTTTTTTTCGGGGCGCATATTTGGCTATGCGCGGTGCCACCCGAATTTATCACTTTTTTTGTTTTTGAATCTGGCTCCGTGGTTGTTGGTCACATCATCGCCAAACGCAAAACAGATGACTCATTTGTGGTGCCCTAAGCAAGAATCGGACTTGCGACTCGTCCTTACCAAGGACGTGTTTTACCACTAGACTATTAGGGCAATTCGCAAAATTACTAACCGATTATACGGTCCACCACAAAAAAATCAAGGAAAAACGTTCTTTTCCTGTGGAGAAATATGGCAAAGCCGGAAGTAGTCTTTTACCCTACCACCCTAACCCGCCCAGGAATATCTATGTCTGGACGTGTATTTGGTGCAGCGGCGATTCCACCGAACGGCATTTGCGCCACCAACGTCCACGCATCTGGCAATTCAAACATTTCCCGCACCATATTATCGATAACTGGATTATAGTGCTGTAAATTCGCGCCGATATTCATATCTGCGAACCCAACCCAAATTGCGAATTGCAGCATTGCATTCGACTGCATAACCCAATCATGAAAATTTTCGGCATACAATGGATACGCCCGCCGAGTTTCTTCGACCGCCGCCGTATCATAGAAATAAAGAACCGTTCCATATGCCGCCGCAAACGAATCGATTTTATCGCGCGAAAACCGCCCGCTGGTAAATTTCACCATTTCGTCATAAACCGCATTCCAAAATTTGTCGTGCTTTTCTCCCATAACAAGAACAACACGCTGACTTTTCATATTGAACGCATCTGGCACATACTGCACCGCGGTGCGCACAAAATCGGCAACCATATTTTCCGCAACCGGTAAAGTTTTATCCAATGAATAAACTGACCGGCGATTTTTAAGCATATTTATAAAGTCTTTCATAATTTCTCCCTTAACGCCTTTAATTTTACCTTGTGTTCCGGCGAAACGCGATAGGATTCTGTGGCCTTTTGAATTGCGCGCGCCCGCGTCCAGGAATCGAGTCGTTCAAAATAAGGATAAACCAAATCAAAGTGCTTTGCTGCGGCGGTTGCGAAAAACCACGCCCGCATCATATTTATGTAATATTCATCTGATTTTATACCAAAAACCATATCTGCATATTTTGTATCAAAATTCGCATCCATATAATACCGCATCAGGCTAAGTATCGCGAAACGCACCGTATAGACGTGTTTTGACCGTATCCACTTTTTTATACATGGCAAAAGTTTATCGGTATTTTTTGCAAAAACTTTTGGTGACATTTGGTCGCACGTTGCCCAGTTATCAACGTATGGCAAAAATTCGTCCACAGCACGCACCACCAAATCAAAATTATTAAACCCAGAAATTATAAAAGCATGTAATTGATTTTCTTCAAAAAATTCATGTGGCAACGTTTGAATAAAATCTTTATATATGCTGGTTTTAACCATATTGCGCGCCATCGCACGCAAGACAGGTGTCCGCACACCAATAATTTTATTTGCACTAACCGTTGGAATAAGTTTAGAATTAAATTCTCTGTATACAGCATCTTCCGCCGCATACAGAGAATTTAAAATTATATTATTATCAAACATTATTGAAAAATTTTATTCAACCAGGTTTTTACTGCTTCTGCATGATCTTTCTTGGTTTCTACACCACGAATTCTAAATGCCTCGGTCACGACTGCCCCATAGGTAACGCGTTTTATATCACTAACAGAACTACCGAGACCCGATGTTCCATATGTCGCAAAAGGCGCAATTACCTTGCCTTTAAAATCATTGTTTTCCAAGAAAGTATAAACAACCATTGGCATAGTTCCCCACCATATCGGATACCCAAGGAATATAACATCATAATTTGCGACATTTACGCCTAAATCTTCATATTCTGGCCTTGCCCCACTTTCCTGTTCACGTTTTGCAACATAGGTCTTATCTGTATCAGACTTTGGATAAGGAATTTTTGATTCAATTCGTGCCATATCGCCCCCAACCAGAGCCTGTATAGTATCTGCAACCCGCTCTGTGTTACCCGAATCAGAAAAATAAACAATCAAATTCTCTGCCCGCGCCATTCCAACAATCATAAACAGCACAAACATAAAACATTTAAAGATTTTCATACACTCTCCTTTCCTATGATTTAGATCATAATAAAAAGAATGCTTGCTTTGCAACATTATAATTTCAATTGCTTTAAAACAAACTGTGGTTGTGAAATTTCTTGTAGGCTGTAATAAGAATCACGAACACCCTATCTTTCGACCAGTTATTTTTTTGAATAACATTTGCAAAAACTCAAAACGTATAATAAAATTCAACCGTAAAAAAAGAAGATTATACGATGAAAAAAACTATTATTGCTGTGGGCGGTGGTTCATATGGTCAACTCAAAACTTACCCTGATGGTCGGCAAGTTCAAAAAACTAAGGACTCGATAGAGATAGATAAGAAAATGATAAAACTCACCGGCAAAGATCACCCAAAGATTGTGTTCATTGGTGCCGCACATGGTGATGACGAATCTCGTTTTTTAGTGATTAAGAAGTATTTTAGTGATGATTTTGGTTGCGAAGTTAAAAACTTAAATTTGGTTGATGATTCAAAAAGACCAAGCGCCGATGAAATCAAAAAAATTGTTTTAGGGGCTGATATTATTTATGTTGGTGGCGGTAATGTCACATTCCTTATGAATATACTCAAAAAAACTGGTGTTGATAACCTGCTGATTCAAGCATATAACCAAGGAATCATAATGGCGGGAAATAGTGCCGGCGGTTGTGTTTGGTTTGAATATTATGGCAACGATGAAGATGATGACTTTGATGGCACATTTGATACATTCAAACCCAAAAAAGCATTGGGGTTGGTTCATGGGTATTTTGAGCCACACTGGAACGAAAAGCCCGAAGAAGGCATTGACAAAGATGCGGTATCTAGAAACGCTGTGCAACGCATGTTAGCAAGAGAATCAAAGTTCGGTTATGGTGTTGATGAGGGTGCAGCGATTATGGTTCAAACAGATGATAACAATAATCAAACAATGACAGAAATTATATCAAAACCTGGTGCAAAAATATACAAACTGTTGCCCCAAAATCAACAACATATAAATATCGGGAAAAGTAGAGAGTAAAATGTTTTTTTGTGTAAACCGCCATATAGTCGGTGTGTAGAATTATGTAAAATGGGGCGGTGGCGAAGGGATTGCACATTCCCACTCCACCGATTTTATAAATTGAGCTAACCAGGATTTTTATTGTATTATCCACAAATTTATGCCATATTGATTGTTATCAAAGGATTACAGATGACCCAAAAAACAAATAAATTTAATAATGATAACTCAAATACCTGTGGTGGCAAAGCCGCAGGGCTTGCTTTGTTAAATAAATTGAAGATGCCAGTCCCACAATGGGTGGCTTTGAATTGGTCACAGGCATCCGATATATCTGATAAAACATTAGATGAAATTATTGAATATTTTGGCAAAAATGTTTTAGTTGCAGTTCGTTCCTCTGCCGCAAATGAAGATGGCGCACAAAAATCTTTTGCTGGTATGTTTGAAAGCAAATTAAATATCCCGACAACAAAGAAAGATTTACGCAATGCGATTTCATCTGTTATTGCCAGTGGTAAATCGTTACGCGTAAACGAATACGATGGCAGCACCAATAATATGGGTGTCGTGATTCAAAAAATGGTCAATCCTGTTATTTCTGGGGTCGCTTTCACCAGTGCTGTTGACACAGATAGTTCAGAAGTTGTTTTGATAGAAGTCACATCGGGTCTTGGTGATAAATTGGTTTCTGGATTAGTCACACCAACACAAATCAAAGTGCCTGTTCGTAACAATATTTTGGATAATAATAACATATCTATTTCTGGAAAATTATTGCCTGGTATAGATTCAATAAACAGTTTAATTGAAAAAATACAAATTCTGCGTAATAAATCAAAGAAAAAATTGGATACAGAATGGTGTATTGATTCTGATGGACATGTTTGGTTTGTCCAAGCACGCCCAATAACCCAACCTGTATTTATAAAAAATCGCACCAATAATTCTGCTATTCCTGTGGTTGGCGGAACTGTGACTGCCCCTGTATACGTAATTCCAGAATTGGGTGCGCATACATCACCAGAGATTATGAAAAAACGTTTTGATAATTTTCCAGATGGGGCGATACTGGTTGCACTTTATACCGAAGTTGACTTTGTTCCAATTATGAAACGCGCCTCTGGTATTATAACTGAACAAGGTGGCGTTTTAAGTCATGCTGCAATTTTATCACGGGAACTTGGTATTCCATGCATAGTTAATTATCCAAACGCGACGAAAAAGTTCAAAACCGGCGATATAATCACAATGAATGCAACCACCGGTCAAATCAAAGAAGATATCGAATTTATGCAATCAAATGAAACCGCTTGGATGGATGAAGCATGGTTGTTTGATAATATGAAACGCGTGCCATATAACGGTGGCTGTGTCTTGGCAGAATCGTTACCAAATAGGTTGAATGTTTATGCACCATGGATGGAATCCAAAGATGTTTCAGATTTAGATTTGTTTATCCGTAAAAAATTTGGTGTTGCACCGAATATTATACGTGGCGATTCCCAATATAGCATGAAATTCTTTTCATGGTTTGAAGACAGAAATCATAAAAAATTGCCGGGATATTTGCCTGCATTAAATAAAGCATATGAAATTGCAAAATCTATGTCTGCATCCGCCGTTCACCGTTTTTATAAATCTTGTATAAATACTGCAAAAAAATATATTTCTTTGGCACAAAACACTACAAATGCCGCAACCAGATTATATTACAGTGAAACTGTTGTTGCACAATATATAATATTGGACGTCATATTTCCACGTGCAATTGCTTTATATCAACTATACTATGAAACAGCACAAAAATTACACTTGGCGGATGCCACATTTGCAGATTTGCTTGCTTTGAAAAAAATACGTGGAATCCCAAAAAAATATTATGATTTTATTACTGCATTATCCCAGGAACGTAACGATATTTATCCAAAATTCAAAGAAATATTCCCTGAAATAGTTGGGTATTGGATGCCGGAAAATTCAAATAAAATGCAACGCGAAGCATTAAATGCATTGGGGATAAAAAATACAGATAATATGTATATGCTGAACGAATTTTACAAAAACCTATCCAAAGTAAAAAAACAATAATATATCCATGTAAACATCTGTGTATCCGTTGTGTAGAAAATTTGAAAAAATTTGATATTTTTGTCCATTTTTTAGATTTTTTATTTCGTGACTATATGGCGAAGGGATTGTATATTCCCATTGCTCTGCAATGGGCCCCTTTCCACTCGCAACGGTTTCGCTACGCCAAGGCTTGCAAAACCGGCTATCGTGTCGGACCCGCGGGTCCTCATCCACCGCGGACTATACCAAAAACAAAATCGGGACAAGCCCGATTTAATTTTTGGTAGCGGCGAAGGGATTCGGACCCCTGACCAAAGGATTATGATTCCTCTGCTCTACCACTGAGCTACGCCGCCATAACATCGCGCATTATAACAAACTTTTTCCCGATTGCAAGAAAATCATAGTCAAACTTTTATGGGAACCGATTACCATTTGAACATTGTTCCAAAATAGTGTATAATTACTCGTCATGAAAAAAATCGCGATTATTTTTTCACTTGCTGTGATGCTAGCCGGATTTTCGGCATTTGCCGAATCGGCGAAAAACACCTTTACCAGACATTATAAAAATCAAATAGCCTTTAATTTCGGTCAAGGTATCGACAGTGGGTTTTTATTGCCACCACCGCTAAAGCCTGTTCCTTTTTACCTTTTGCAATTACAGTATTCACAACCGACAACATTTTTTGGCTTGCCGGCGCGTCAATCATTAAACATTGGGCAAACTGTTGGATTCGGCGCAAAATATGGGTGGAACTGGGATAAATATACGATTCCTATGGTGTTACTATCGGGCGACGTACGCCTTTCTGAATATAAGAATTTTTATGTATCTGCTGGCGCTGGTGTTGGTATGCAGGCCCAGCAAAACGACAGACTTGGAGCGAAACTGTTGTTTCAATTCAAATTGGTTGGGGGGTATCATATAAATGATGTCTGGGCTCTGGAACTTTTTATGCAACATTTTTCAAATGGAAATACCGCCCCAGAAAACTATTCCTATGCATTTTACGGTCTTGGCGTAACATATAATTTCTAATAAAAAGGTATCTTTCACCACTCTATTGGTTTTCCCCCGTGTGCGACAATGTATTCGTTTGCATGCGAAAAATGATGACATCCAAAAAAACCACGATATGCCGAAAGCGGTGATGGATGCGCGCTTTTCAAAATTAAATTACGCGTTGCATCCACGAATTCTGCTTTGCGCTGCGCATAACTGCCCCACAACATATAAACCAGACCATCGCGCGTGGACAATGCGCGAATTACAGCATCGGTAAATTGTTCCCATCCATACCCCGCGTGTGATGCTGCTAAATGCGCTGCAACCGTAAGCGTGGAATTTAATAATAATACACCCTGCTTTGCCCATGACGTCAAATCGCCGTGCGTAACGCTTGGCCGCCCTAAATCAGATTCAATTTCCTTATAAATGTTCACCAGTGACGGTGGTGGTGTAATTCCGTCCGGCACCGAAAAACAAAGGCCATGCGCCTGACCCGGTTCATGATACGGGTCTTGACCAATAATGACGACACGCACAGAATCAAACGGACACAGATTGAACGCATTAAAAATATTTTTTGCCGCAGGGTAAATTTTTTTACCTGCCATATATTCCGCACGCACAAAATCAGTCAGTTTGATAAAATAATCTTTATCAAATTCCGGTGCTAACACCCGCTTCCAAGATTCTTCTATCTTTACATCCATATCGTTCACTCCGTTCATTTAGTGGTTAGTAGCCAGTTCCTCTCCTGCGGATGGGTGGCCGAAGGCCGGGAGAGTCTTTACCGACCGCAAGCAGAAATCCATAGAAATCAATTTAAGCTGACACGCCTTCCATAACACCACATCAATATATCCCCGTGGCAAATTCGTTTCATGCACCAGGTGCGCAAACATATCATCACATGCCGTTTTTATTTCCGGTGTCAAATCGTCCGTACGGCTAATTCCGGCGTATAGCGCGCCTAAACGACGAATCCAAACATCATATTTTACCACATCAATTCCCAAATTCCGCCCAAGGTGATTCGCAGTTATTTTTCCAATATGTGGCAATTTTGATAAATAAATAAGTTTTTCTGAATCCGTTGCGCAATTATAAAAGCCATTGCACAGTCCTGTCCTGTTTTCCCATATTTTACAAATAGCGCTTACTTTATTTTTATTATGAAATATTTGAAACAACGCATCAAAATTCGCACCATTTTTATAAATATATTCCATTATGTTTTTATGAATCCGCTTTGCGGTTTTCTGCGAAAACCCGCCCGCCAAAATCACATAGACACACATGGTCGCAAATTCATCAGCCGAAAATCGCCGCGGCCGCGACAACATTTCACGAATTTCATCAAAAGATTGGGCGTCACTGTCTGCGCCCAAATCTTTTATTTTTTTCTCTAAATCAAAGAACCAATTTGCAGTGAACATGTTTACTTTTTGCCACCATTTTTGAAATTTTTAACCAAGTTCCAAAATTCAGCATTATCAGATTCTCTTTCTGTTTTTTCGGCTTCGGTTAATACGTTTTCCCCCTGTTTAAAAACATCTTTGGCATCTGGTATACCAAGTTTCTCTTTCAATTCATGATAACGCGCAACCTTAACCGGGTCATCAGTATGATGTGCAATACTGTTCACAACATCGTGTTCCAAAGTAACATATTCCGCCATCAATTTATCGTGTTCAGTTTGCGGTTCATCTTTTCTGTCATCAAATATAATTGTACCATTTTCATCAACTTTAAATTTTTCAGACATAAATTTTGCTCCTTTTTAAAACATACACTATACATCCAAATTCGCATCCAGTGCGTTTTCAACAATAAAGTCGCGGCGCGGTTCAACAACGTCGCCCATCAGCATAGAAACCACAGCATCCGCCTGACTTGCATCGTTCACTGTAACCTGGAATAAACTGCGATGATTCGGGTCCATTGTTGTTTCCCATAACTGTTCCGCGTTCATTTCACCAAGACCCTTGTAGCGTTGAATCTTTAATCCATTTTTCGCATATTCGAACGCGGTATTCAACAAATTAAACGCCCCCCAAATCTTTTGCGACTTTGACTTCACAGTAAGTACCGTCGGTGCAGAAAATGTTTCCATCAATTCTTCACGCCCATTCATACGCCTCCAAGCATTGATTTCCGGCGAATTCAATTTTTCCCGCGACAACAAATAACTTTCCGTAACACTGCGCAGTGTACGCGTAATCGTAACACCCGCATCGTTCGCGGTCACATGCCAACCGCGTTCAAATTCCAACTCTTGCGCATCTAACATTTTTGCCGCATTCGCACAGTTTTCATCCGATTCTTCATCAAATACACGGTTCAGTGCCAATGCCTCTACAAACCGCAGTGGCATAATATGATTCAGTGGTTGCAAGACATTTCGCATATCCAAAACCAAATCGAGCAAGCGTTTCATATCCGCGCCAGAAATCTGTGTTCCAGACGCAATTTGCACAACGCCATCGGTCGCCAATTGATCCATCAAATAGTCGTCCATTTCGCGTTGGTTTTGCAAATAAATCTGCTGTTTGCCACGGGTTACGCCGTATAGCGGAGGTTTCGCGACATAGATATAACCGCGCTGTATCGCCTCTGGCATATGGCGATAGAAGAATGTCATCAGCAGTGTTTGAATATGTTGTCCGTCGACATCAGCATCGGTCATAATGATAATTTTATGATAGCGCATTTTTTCGATATCGAAATCGTCTTTGCCGATACCCGCACCCATTGTCGTAATCAGCGCACCAATCGTATCAGACGACAACATTCGGTCAAACCGGACGCGTTCAACATTCAAAATTTTTCCGCGAAGTGGCAAAATCGCCTGGGTCTTTCTATCGCGCCCCTGCTTTGCTGTACCACCTGCCGAATCCCCTTCAACAATAAACAGTTCGCACTTTGACGGATCGCGTTCACTGCACCCTGCAAGTTTACCAGGCAAACCACCAAGCTCTGGCCCTGTCTTTTTCCGCGAAAGTTCACGCGCCTTGCGCGCCGCCTCACGCGCGGTGGCGGCTTCTAAAATCTTATCGATAATAAGTTTCGCAGTCGCCGGGTTTTCTTCCAGATATTGATACAACAATTCTGACGTAGTATTTTCGACAATTGGGCGAACTTCACTGGACACCAATTTATCCTTGGTCTGCGAACCAAATTTAGGGTCTGGAATTTTCACACTAATGATACTTGTTAAACCTTCGCGAAAATCTTCACCCGAAAGGTTTATATCTTTCTTGGTATTTTGTTCGGCAATATATTTATTAATTGCACGTGTAAGCCCCGCACGAAATCCTGCCAAGTGCGTTCCACCATCGCGATTTGGAATATTATTCGTAAAACAAAGCGATGTTTCAGTATACGCGGTTGTCCATTGCAGAACGATTTCAATATAAGAATCATCAATTGTCTTTATCATCTGAATCGGGTCACGATTCAGCAATTCTTTGGATTTATCCAAATATGTTGCAAACCCCGCAAGACCATCAGTTGAATGAAATTCGCGTTCTTTTTTTTCACCACCGCGCAAGTCTTCCAAGATAATCCGCACATTCGCATTAAGGTAAGATTGCTCACGCAACCAATTTTCAAGTGTATCAAAATTAAACTCTGTTGATGCAAATGTTTCTGGGGACGGCAAGAAAGTAACCTCTGTTCCGTGTTCATACCCGGTCTTATTTTCCGTAACTTTTAAATCCATAGTTGGCACACCATCGGCAAACGACATTTCCGCCTGTTTATCACTACGCCAAACCCTTACATTTAGCCATGTTGAAAGCGCGTTCACAACCGACACACCAACACCATGTAACCCCCCAGAAACCTTGTACGCACCGTTTCCTTCGTTATCAAACTTACCACCAGCATGCAATTCACACATAATAAGTTCCAACGCACTGCGACCCGTTTCATGGTTAATATCAAACGGCATACCACGTCCATTATCACGGATTGTAACACTACCGTCCGGATTCAACGAAACATAGACCGTATCAGCATAGCCGGCCATTGCCTCGTCAATAGAATTGTTCACAACTTCGTAAATCATATGATGCAAACCAGACCCACCCTCACCCACATCACCTATATACATTCCAGGGCGTTTTTTTACAGCCTCTAACCCTTTTAAAACTTTAATTGAATCACCAGTATATTCATTATTAACTGTCATTGAAAAGTCCTTTCTTTTTTTGTATCAAAAACATAGCAAATTGTGGTATAATTGTCAAAGAAAAAGGAAAAAATAAAGGAGATTTAATAATGCCAGAAAATTATGGGGCAAAAGACTGTCTTACCGCGACAGATTATGCTAAAAACAAAGGACTAGACTTGGATACGGTCAAAAAAGCTATAAAAAAAGCCGAAAGTTTGGTCGTGATGCATGCGGGGCATCAGGTTAATATTATCATAAGAACAGGCAGCAAGAGAAATTCTCCACGCATCCATCCCTGTACAGAGGCACAAGCAAAATTTATGGAAATCATTAAAAAACTTCAAAAGGAAAAACAATGAAATTCAAACTGCTATATTTCGGTGAAATTTTAATTAATCCCAAAAAACGCGCTCAGCACGTTTCTGATATCCGTATGCAGTTTCACCCACAACTAAAAAAATTACTAGAACATGAACCATGGACAAATTTGACGCAATACATGGGACCAAATGCTCAAAAAAGCCCGATTATAACTAGGCATGTTGGCGGCATAGATTGGAATCCGATTATCACCCCTAAATTAAAATTGATTGCGGAATTGGATATTCAAATGTTGCATCCGGAAATTATTGGTGTTCCGCGTTCAGATATTGATAACCGGATAAAGACACTTTTTGACGGTCTGCGTTGTCCACAAAACGAACATGAAATCGGACAGAATGTCCCGCGGGATGCTGGACCAATTTACACTCTACTTGACGACGACCATTTAATAACAAAGATTTCGGTAAACACAAGCCACTTGCTGTCAACCCACATGTTCGACCCTGAACTTGTAAAATCAAGTCCGGATTGCGTGTTCATGATGATTGATGTCAACTTGCGTGTTGCAGAGGGAACTTTGGAAAACCTGCCGTTTATGGTTTAGTTTTTTAAAGCCTCTTTGGATAATATATCGACCAAACCGACGAATTCATCGGGTGTTGCTTTGTAGCCTGAATTTTTTACAAAAAATTTCAAAATTGCTGCATATAGCGGTGTTTGCATAAAATTATTTTTTTGTTTATGACAAAAACGTCGTAATCTGGTCTTGCATTTGGAATGTCCCAAGGACGACCCACGCAATCACACCTGATATCAACAAAATACCGACTGTGTTTAGTGCATCGGACACAGATTCAATTTTTCGAACAGATTCTTCCAAATACTCGTTCGCGATATGATTCAAATTTTCATCAAAATCGTTCATATCTGAATAAACGGCCAAATCACCTATCAATTCTTGGCTTGGGAAATCCATACCTGTATTTTGTAACGCGTTTCCAAGGTTATCACCGTTAGCAATATGTCGCAATGTTTTATCCAATATATCACGCAGATATTTATTTGCATTATCCGCAATAATACGCATTGCATCTGGTATAGAAACCCCGGACGAAACCATCGCCGCCAATGACATCATCCATCCAACTGAAACACGAATTTTATAAATATTCCATGGTGGCAATTTATCAAACAATACACGTATTCGACCTGACCAGACCGGCAACGAAAGCCACGTGAATACAACCATCAATATGAATAAAAAAGCAATAAAGTCCCAATATCTCCCCGCCCATTCTGATAGCCAAATTAACGATGCCGCCCCACCGGTCCATACTATGTTATCACCTGCGACTTCTGCCAAAGGCGGAACAAGATAAATTCCGACCATAATAACAATACCAAACACTAAAACCAATAATAACAACGGATAAGCAATCGCACCAAATACTGCACGCCCAATACGTTTATTTGCAACAACAATCCTACCAACATTTTCAAGTGCAACAATCAAACTTGACATATTACTGGACGTAAGCAACAGTGTTTCTTCGGTTGGAATCCAACCACGTGTTGCTTCGGAAAAACTAAGACCGCGTTCAAGGTTTTGCTCCCATTCACGCATACATATTGCAAACGGTTCGTTTGGTTTTGCGCCACCATGTGATTCCGTCATTTGCAATCTGTTTAATGCATTTACCAATGTAAAATCGTTTTTAAGTAACGACACCAATTTACGCCAAATAGCAATTCGCTTGTTCGTGCTAAACCGACAAATCATTTTTGCATAAAAAAGTTCAATCTTTGTCATTTTTAATAAACCCCAGGTCTATCCAATAATCCAACCCAACGTTCTAATTCATCAACACCAATAATACCTTGTAACATCAATGAACACGCTGCTTCTTTTAAAGTACGCCCATCCATTTCTTCCAACCAGTATTTCACTGCCGCATCTGTATCACCGGCAAGTGCGAGTTTTAAGAAATCACTATTTGTTATAATAACTTCACCAGCCTTGATACGCCCCATAGTCCCGGTTCCATTACAATGTTCACAACCTGCACCACGAATATAAACTTGATTTAAACCCAAATCTCCAAAAGCCTCAACAACCCTGTCATATTCCGAACGTTCTGGATGATGCATTAACCTTTCGCGACAATGTGGGCAAAGACGTTTAAACAACCGCATAGAAATAAGACCACGCATCATAGTTTCTTCTTTTAACTTGAATGCTTCAACCCCCATATCAAGCAACCGCACCAAAGCCGCCATCGCAGAATTCGCGTGTAATGTAGTCCAAACATTGTGTCCTGATAATGCGCCTTTAACCGTAAGTTGTGCCGCCGCCAGAGTTCGAATTTCACCAACCATCAATGTGTCAGGGTCACTGCGTAACGCAGCCGCCAACGCTTCGGTATATTCGTTTTCACGCTGTTCTTCATTGGCGGTATTTATAACAGGAATCTGATGAGCACCAAAAATTTTCTGTTCAACAGGATCTTCAACTGTAATAAGGTTTATTTCGTAATGATGCTCTTTTAGCATTAAAACCATATTACGGACAAGCGTTGTTGATTTACCAGAACTCGTTGGACCGGCAACCACAACCAATCCCGTTGGGAAAGAACGAAGTCTGCGTAAAAGTTTTTGTTCATATTTTCCAAATTCTTGCTCGATCGTAATACTCTCTGATGGGTTATCATACAACAATCGCATAACCACATAACGTGACCCAAATGCAACAGGATTAAATTGCATACGGATACTAAGCACACCTTCGGGCAAATATAAATCTTTTGTTCCACGCAAAGGTGTCCGACCATCTTTTTGCGCAGATTGATATTCGTTTTGCGCATAATTTGAATTTGAAATATCCGCTGATGCAAATGCAGCACGTACAAAAGATTCACCCCACCCAGAATTAAATTCCAAAACTGGTTGCATACTGCCATCTATACGAAAATATATTGTTGTTTGGTCTGCAACCTCTATATGAATATCAGAAACTTTTTGTGCAGCAGCCTTTGCAACAATATCTATAAAATCTTTTTGCATCTGATTGTTGTAATCGACACGCGTGCGTGGTCCACCAAGTTTACTTTCGTAATACTTATACACCGCGGACAATAAACCCAAATCAGAATAAAAAGGTGAAAGCATCGGCAAATTTTTCTTGCGCAACAAATCTAAAAAAGCCAATACACGTCCATCATAACGATGCGTCCGAGATATAATTAATCCACCCCCAGAAAAATACGCTAACAAACTCTGGGTTTCTTTTGGCAATTCAAATTCTGCACCATTTGCCGTAAGTAATCGATTGTTTTCTGAAAACAAATATTCAACAATATCGTCAGTATCCAAACGTTCAACCCCGACAGGTATGGTCGGCTTTTTATCAAAAACGATATTGTCTGAAAAACCCTTCATTTTTAATTGCCATTTGTAACATTCAGTGTTTGAATTTCTCCATCTTTTGAAAACACGACACCTTCATCCAAAGATATTGATTTAACGGTGTAGCCATCTAACGTTTTACCAACACTCAACTTTTTATTTTGGCCATTTGATAAATCTTGAACCGTCGCCTGTAATTGTCCACCTGCACCGAACACATTTATAAGTTTATACTGTTTTGATATCTCTGCGACAGGTTTAGACTGTGTTTGTTCCACATATTGTTGCTGAATCGGAGCCGAATATGCTGACACAGAAGTTGCTGCGCGATTTGTCAATGCTTCGCGTTCGTTTTCTAACCGCTTTGCTTCATTTTGTAAGCGCGCACGTTCTGTCTCAAATTCCTGTTGCTGTTGTTCTGCACGCCCAGACAAAGTATCAATCTCCATATGCAACTTTATTTTTTCTGCGGCCAATCTATCCAAATCAAGATTCAACTGCGCGCGTTCTTTTTCCAGTTGCATAAGAACTTTTTCTTGCTCTAAATCAGTAATTTGTTGAAACAAAGACCCATCTATATTGTATTCTTCAACCGCATCCGCAGAAAACTGCTCGTTTGCCGTTATATCATCAACATTCGCATCAACAATTACTTCTTCGGCATAACACCCAAAAGTTATCGCGAACAAAGTTAAACCAAATAACATTTTAATTTTGTTTTGCATAGATTACCACCTCATAGTTCCAAGTTTTTTCATTTGTATTCCATGACACCTTTGTCATATAAACACCGCCAAAATCTTCAAAAATTTTCATAACCTGTTCCGGAATAAGTTTTGTTTTAACCGTAATCCCAATAAAATATATATCCACAGATTCTACACCATTAGACACAACATCAATCAAAGGTACTATATTCGCATCAATGTTTATAGATTGAAAACGACTTGTCATTTCGCGAACAATAGTATCAACATCACGCAAATCATAAGATTCATACACCAAACGTTCAGGCAATTTTGCACGAACAAAAATCTCATCGTCCGTAATTTCTTGAACAAAAACACCGGGCATAATTTCACCAACAATAACATAAAAATCATCCAAAGTCCCAAATGAACGTTTAAATGTAGCATTCACATGTGTTTTATCACATTCAACAACAGATTGATTCCAACCAGTAACAGGTTGCATCAAAAAACCAATCGCACGATAACATAAATCAGCCCGTTCATATATATCAGGCAAAGAATCATATGGGAAAACTATTGGTTCATGCACCTGCTCTTGATGTATGTTAAATTTATCATCTAATTCTTTATTTTTTTCTTCAATTTTTCTTTTATATTCCGCCGCAAGTTCAGGATTTATCTTTGATATTTGCGGTTTAGGCGCAAACACTTGATTTATTGGTTCACGAAAAAAATACAAAAATAACAACGCAAAAACCGATATAAAGACCAAAGACATAATACCAGAAGCAAATCTACTAATCGGATGTAAAACAGCATGAACACGCCCAGGTATCAATTCCAACAAATTACGATCAACAGCCCGGGGAATTCCCCATGCCGCTGGTGCAAATGTTGCATTCCAATCAGGAATTTCGTTTAATTCAGCATATTTTTCACGCGCCGCCTGTTCATTATCAAACAACAAATCTTGTAAAATAACACCGTTTCTAACCGCGATTAACACGAACTTATCCGCTATTTGGAACGCGGCTAAAAGCGAAGCATACCCAGGTAACGCATTTATAATTTCTATGGCAATCGAAGGCATCCCAGACCTATGCCCTTTGGCACGAGCGCCCAAACCAACCATACTGTTATAACGAACATAAAGGTTTAAACGCTTGTCAATTCCATTTGATAATTTTTGCGCATATGCACGTGTCGTAAATCCAGCCACCATCGGTTGCCATACCAATCCCGATGCATATTTTCTCCTTTTTATATAAATATACTGACCGGACAAATTCTCTCTCCAATTTGCTTACAGAGATTATAACATAAAATGAATAATTAATTCCAGTGTAAAAATTTATTAGATCAATGTAAAAAATAAAAACGGCGCATCGCGCCGTTCAAGAAAACCTCAACTATTCACATCAATTACCAGCGCATCCATTAGACACGCCATAAAAAGAACCACCACAAGGTTTTATATTATATTCTGGCATAGGCTTGTCTGCACGCGCGGTTTTTATATTATGTATATTCGGACATTCGTAAACATTTGCAGTCAAAACAAAAGCACGTTCCGGTCCAAACAAAACCCATTCATTTGGTCTTGTCCTTTGGCTAACAATCCAATATGCATTTCCTGGTCGTGCCTGATCAGCAATACGATTTTCCAAATAGCGTCGTGCATCATCTTGGTCATATACTGAAACTTCTGATTCTAATTTATAAAGAAAAATGCAACCGATTGGTTCACCATCAAGCTGTTTTATATATTCGCTTCCATTTTCATTTTTAATATATCCGCCACAACCACCAAGTATCAAAAGACACGTCAATAAACCAAAATACTTTTTCATAACACTTCCTTTTTTTACTTATTGTGCATCTATTATATCATAATTTTCTGGATTACTAAACAACTTTTTAAGCACCATATTATTCATAGCATGACTGCCTTTATAAGATTCTAAATTACCAACAATAAAACCACCAGATGTAAACATATCACCAATCGCATCAATAATTTTATGACGCACAAATTCATCTGGCCAATAAATTCTATTCAATGTTTTATCGCCACCATAATCCAAAACGATAACATTTTTTTCATCTGCGCCACGTGCCATACCATGCGCCTTAAGGTAATTCCATTCTGAATATTTACCAAAAGTTCGTGCCGACGCGATATTTCTAATAAAATTATCAGTAGACCACTTTGATTCATCAAAAGAATAAACAAAACTTTGTTTTCCGATTATTGGCTCTTTATATACCAGCGTAGCCTTGATATTCAACACTTTTTCTCTTGACGGTGAAAGTTTTACATAACCATCAGCGCGCCGCCCAGAAAACAAATTTGAAAAAAATATATCAATGCGTTGCCACAAAGGTAATTTCCTCATAACTTCCTTTGCTGTAACAATAATTGGCTTTTTCACAATTATTTTTTTATATTTTCCCCTTGTGATTCCGGCCTCCATAATTCTGCGATAAAACAGACTTGCGCTGCCATTCATAATAGGTACTTCGGCACCATCCAAATCAATTACTGCACTATCAACACCTGCAACGAACAAAGCCGCCATTAAATGTTCGATTGTTTTAACATGTGCCCCAGATAAATTTCCAATTGTTGTGTTACGCATCTTTGTATCTGAAACATTATCATATGTCGCAGCAATCAAAGTTTTATCATCCAAATCGACACGTCTAAAAAATATACCCGGCACCTCAGATGGTCGTATAACCATATTTACTGGCAACCCAGAATGAATACCAACCCCAGAACACAAAACATTATTTTTTATTGTTCGCAATCTAATTTCTCCTTTAACCAATCAAAAAAAGAATCTTCTATTTTTGTCTCCAACTGTGCAAATTTTATTTTTTTACGCACATCTGTCGGCAAACGAACCCAATCTTTTTCTGTCGTAACAAGTTTTGCTTTTTTTCTTTTTGCGGCTTCAATCAAATCAGCAATATCTTTATCAGTATATTGATAATGGTCACCAAAACTACGCTTTGCCACAATCCCATTCAGAGAATTAAAGAATTTTTTTGGATAACCAATCCCAGCAAACGCGAATAACTTTTCACCTTTTTGATATGGGGAAACTGTTTTATTTTCAGCATAAAAGACAGGTACACCATTCGGCAAAACAAATTTTTTTCGTGGTTTTTTACTTTTTACAACAATTATTGCATCGGCATTTTTAACATGTCTTTTTGACTCACGCAGTGGCCCCGCAGGCAATAAAAAACCATTACCAAACCCCAAACCATCATCAAAAACCAAAATAGAAACATCCTTAACAATAGACGGGTTTTGCAAGCCATCATCCATAACAATTGGACCATTATCCTTTTGACGATTTAATAACATGATATTACTTTTGCGATGCCCAACATGTACGGCGATTCCATCAGACATTAACATTGCCGCCTCGTCTCCTATGTTATTCGTATGCGCCGTCCGTTTATACCCACGCATAACCACAGGTGCATCCAAGAAATTTGCAATTGTCCGCACAATTGGTGTTTTACCAACCCCCCCCGCAAGGATTCCCCCAACACAAATAACCTTACGCCGCGATTTATACGCAAACATTTTTCGCCACAAAAACACAACGCGCCCACCAAGATAATAAACAAACGCAAATGGCAACAACAAAAAACTAAGTGGAGTTTTGTGTAAAAACCACCAAGGTGTTTTCATTTTATCTATACCTTTTTGTAAGTTTTGGTTCCCTGCCCTCTCTCTTGGCCTTTTTAAAATCCGCAGAATTCATATCTTGTTCAACGACAGGCAAATTAAATTCTGCATCTAATTCGCGCAATTGTCCAACCATTATATTTTCCAATTCTTTACGCTTTGATTCGAAATCATCCGAAGATATTTTAGTATCAATATACATTGGTTCACCAACAATACACTTTATTTTTGTAAAAGGATATACCAATAAATACCTATCCCATCTTCGTTGAATCCAAACATGCCGTGCCGAAAAACACACTGGTATAATCGGCGCCCCTGTCATTTTGGCAAAATAAAGCGCACCTTCTTGAACCCTTAGCGACGGCCCCCCAGGCCCATCCGGCGAAATACAAAGCGAATGGTCACCGCGCCGCAACATACGCACCCCATCACGTAAAACCGACAAACCACCGTTATGCGAACTGCCATAAATTGCGCGCAAACCAAATAAATGTTGTAATTTTGCCATCATACGACCGTCTTTGTGCCGGCTTGCCACCGCATAAGACTTCATACCACCCAAACATACAATCGGCGACAGCATAAAACTGCGTCCATGCCAGAACACAAAAATTGCCGGTTTATGCCGAAATTTCTTAAAAGTTTCATAATTTACAATTTTTTTACGACATGTAAAATATACAAACCAAATTATCATCGCCATAATCGCGGCGATAATCCATTGAAAAATCGATAGCCTCAAAATAGGTTCCCAAAATTTTTTCCAAATTTTTCTAAACATAGCACCATGATTTTACCAATAAAAAAAACAGATTTCAAGCACACATTAGGCACAGTATCCTATACAACTTAACCAAAACAAAAAACCTGCGCCATATGGCACAGGTTTAACAATACACGAAATCAAACTAAAACCTTTTGAATTGTTCACTGAATCGCACCACATCAGCAACCCTGATATTTTTTAAATCATCTTCTTTTTTCTTTTTATCCATAGATTCAAGTTGCTCTCTTATCTTTTCATAGCTCATCGGAACATACTTTCTAAATATCTTTCCGATTTGAACAAGATCCGGATATTCTTTATCAAATCTTTCATAAACTTCCGCTGCATGCGCCATAATATCAGTATTCGGTGTTTTTTTGTCATCTGACAAAGTAATATTAAACGGATAAAGCCCACCATCACTATCCTTACTACCTCTAGACGGCATTCCATCAACAGTTGCTCTGGTAAATACAGTCATCACCTCATTATTCACAGATTCAGATATCCTAAAAACCAAAGGTTCCTTTTCACCCTGCTTTATAACGCAAACTATAGCCTTTGAATTGTATCCTCTCCCACCATCTTTGTTTTCACGGAAAATATAAACATCACCACCATTGTGTGAATAAGCAAGACTAATTCTCTCACCCTCAAAAACCCTCGCTAATATCTGTTCTTTTCCTGCCACCGTAGTTCTTTCCATAATAATTCTCCTTTGTTTTATGCGATAATTATATCATATATTTACCTTATATCCAAACCAAAAACTAAAAATTTTCGAACTTTTTACCAAACTGCATAATCTGCACCTTATTATCGGCATTTTTGATATTTTGCTTTGTTTCCTCATTCGTCATACCAAGTTGTTCTTTTATCTTCTTGTAACTTGCCGGAACATAAGACCTAAATATCTTTTCTATCTTAACAAGATTATTTGGATTTTCCGCATCATACTTTTTAAAAATCCGGGCCGCATGTTCCATGATATCGGATTCCTTGGCATCAAAAATGCCGTATGGATAAAGTCCGACACTATCATTTGGATTTTGTTTTAGTGGAACACTATCAACCCTTGCGACCGTAAAAACAGTTCCATTATCATACCCAAAAGATTCATTAATACGGAAAGTCAGAGCCTTGCCGTATTTTAAAACACAAACATCAACATCTTCTTTATGCTTTTTACCTGTACCCCTCGCCTTGTGCCGAATAAAAACCGCCCCACCATTTTGCAAATAAGCAAAATTATAACTACCAATAAGACGTCTTATTTTTAATGTGTCACCAGAAACAGGATTATATTTTTCCATAAATAACTCCATCTAGTTTCGTATTATATCATATTTCTATCCATATATAAATCGAAAATAATACATAAACAGATAACCACGTATTTTATTAAAAAAATCATATTTTGTTTGACAATAATAAAATAAGATATATAATTAATGCCACTTATCGCGGGGTAGAGCAGTCCGGTAGCTCGTCAGGCTCATAACCTGAAGGTCGGTGGTTCAAATCCATCCCCCGCAACCAGTTTAAATAAAAAATACACCTTTGTGGTGTATTTTTTGTTTAACGTGTGTTGTGTTGGATTTGGACCACCGAAAAAGCGTGGTTCAACCGTAGGCGAAAGGTGAACGAAAGTGCACCGGTGAGCGTAGCGAATGAGCCAAGGTGACGAAGTAAATCCATCCCCCGCAACCACGAATTTTCTAAAAATACCGCGTTTGCGGTATTTTTGTTTAGAAAATTCAGTGCCGCGCCATAGTCCAAAGGACGAAGACGGGCTGTATCAAAAACTTGCCCACCGGGGCAAGTTTTTATTTGTTTTCCAATACCTACAAAAAGTTCGAAAGTTATCTTTTTGAAAAAGGTTATTTTTATATTGCATTTGAACTTTTTATGTTATAATCACTTGTTGTAAAAATAATAAAAAGGGGGTTACATGCACTTGCGTTATATAACTATGTCTGATCCGCGTGAGAATTTATCAATAGAAGAAACGATAAAGTTACTACAAATATCACCGTTGGCGGAATTAGGAATTCAGGCGCATAAAAGTGCGATGATTGTTGGCATGCCACGCAATGAGTGGATGAATAATTTATTAGATGCTGTTGAAAGTTTGACAATACAACCTAATCTTGCATTACATGTAAATTATGAATGGTGTGACTATATGTCAAATGGCTTAATTCCTAGCGAAATAGCTGGATGGCTTAGTCGCAAAAATAATAAATCAAATAAATCTTTGATAAAACGTGTTCAGTTGAATATTGGTGATAATACGACAACTTTTGTACCAAATAAAATTATAGGTTTGTTCAAGTGTTTTCCAGATTGTGAATTTATATTTCCATTTAATCAAAATACAAAGCCACAAATTTATGAGTTAAAAAAATTCAGTACAAAATTTAAATTATTATTTGATGCATCTTACGGTATTGGTAGGTCTCCAGATCATTGGGACACTCCAGTATACAAAGATATTCAATTTGGTTATGCCGGCGGTATGTCGGCTGATAACGTTGAATATAATTTGAATAAAATTTCTGGAATTTTGCCACAAGAATACGATACTTGGATTGATGCCGAGGGTCAATTGCGACGTGCTGGATTATTTGATATTGAATTAGCCAGAAATTATCTTCTAAACGCATTAAGATGGAAACAATCTAATATCAGGTAATTTATCTTTTACTCTATTAATATCTAGCCTTATTTCCAATAATTCGGCTCGAGGACCGCACGCACTGCACAACCAGAGTTTCAAAACTTGCCCACCGGGGCAAGTTTTTACTAATACCTACAAAAAGTTCGAAAGTTAAATTTAAAAAATCGGAAAATTTTCGCCACTTTTGAACTTTTTATGATATAATTCGTAAAAAGGATTATTTATGGTCAAAATACCGTCAATTAAGGAAATGGAATATTTTTTGTTGCAGGATTCCAAGACAAGTGATTTAGTGGCATCCGGCGACACAAAAGCAAAATCCCCTGATACAATGCTTACCGCGAAACAAGTCCAGCATGAAGTATCTGTGTTCGCGCGTGTGCTGGTAAATGTGTATTGTGGATGGCCTTTTCATGATAAAATACTGAAACGCAAAATTTTGCAAATACTGATAGAAATCCACAAAAATGCACACGATATGACATCGTTAGAATTATTGGAAAAATTAAA
Source organism: Alphaproteobacteria bacterium (assembly GCA_017962125.1). GTDB lineage: Bacteria > Pseudomonadota > Alphaproteobacteria > Rs-D84 > Rs-D84 > Enterousia. The sequence goes on along the minus strand of JAGCVZ010000013.1, from coordinate 63,208 downwards.
ACCAGCCATTGAAATCATACCAGATAACCATATAAGCCTTCGTATGATCGGGCATGATAAGGGTGTACGAACAAGGTTGCGCAAACAACGACCAAATGTTGGTTCTAATGTTGCGGGTGATAAAAAGTTTATTGTCAAATTAAAAAATGACATTGGTATAATCGGTATTCGAACATTGTTTAATTGGACTCCGGAAGAAAAAGAAGAATTTGAACAACAGTGGCAAACAATGTTACCAAAAGCAAAAACTCTGATTATTGATTTACGAGATAACGATGGTGGCAGTGATAGGCCAACGATAAAATTAACATCATATATCCTGGGATATCATTACCCTGCAGCACGCAGAGTTTTTATACGTAATAATCCAGATGCAAATGCAGTAAAAAAATTATATGAACATTTTAATGGGAATAAATTTAACATAGAATCAAACGAAGATCCTGTGATTTTTAAAGATGCTAGCAAAAACGCTTTACCAGAATTTGATGCTAAAAAAGCAGGATTTAATGGTCAAATATACATGTTAATAAATGGTAAAGTAATGTCTGCCGGGGAAGTGGTCTGTACACAGATGCTTAATTATCCAAATATAAAATTTATCGGTACAAACACATGTGGTGGTGAAGTATACGGGTATAATTATGCGTATATCTTGTTGCCACATAGTAATATGACATTTAATGTCGGTTGTGTATATCGTGAAATGTTTGTTAAGAATTTTGAATTAAATGGCTATAAACCGGATATCGCATGTAAAGATGGTCAAGATGCTTTCGATGTCGCTTTGTCAGAATATGCAAATCAACGTAATACTAACAAATCGGTAAAATCAAAACAAAAGTAATTTATCTTTAAAAATTTGTATTTCTCGTACAAATGCTATTAAATCCATATAGTTATCAGTTCGAGAACCGCACACCGAGCACAACCAGTTTAAATAAAAAATACACCTTTGTGGTGTATTTTTTGTTTAACGTGTGTTGTGTTGGGTTTGGACCACCGAAAAAGCGTGGTTCAACCGTAGGCGAAAGGTGAACGAAAGTGCACCGGTGAGCGTAGCGAATGAGCCAAGGTGACGAAGTAAATCCATCCCCCGCAACCAAGATAGACAACCGTTCGTTTCAGAGCGGTTTTTTATTTGTTTTCCAATACCCACAAAAAGTTCGAAAGTTATCTTTTTGAAAAAGGCTATTTTTATACTGCTTTTGAACTTTTTATGGTATAGTTTCATAAAAACACAAGGATATGTTATGCCACGAATTCATATTATTGGTGCACCAGGTTCTGGAAAAACTACATATGCACGTAAACTAGCTATTTCAAAAAAATTACCTTTACATCATTTGGACGAAATATATCATGATAATTCAGGTTCTATATCACGTAAACGAAGTGAATCAGAACGAACACGTATGGCACAAGAATTTGCAAACACACAAAATTGGGTATCCGAGGGCGCATCTTTTTCTGATTGGATAAATCCAGTTTTAAAACGTGCAACAGAGATACATATTGTTTCACCATCAAGAATAACTCGTGTATATCGCCAGATAAAAATATATATTAAAAGAAAATTAGGTATAGAACGTTCAACATATAAAGAAACATTTAACGGGTTATGGAATGGAATAAAATGGACATGGAACTATGACCAAGATACATTACCGATTATATTAAAAAAAATACCAAAACATACCAAGATTTATAAAGTTTGTGGAAATAAAATTAAAAAATATGTCTAAATCAAATCCACAAACCATAATTTATCTTTCAAATAATCAATCTCTCGACCAATTTCTAATAATTCGGCTCGGGAACTACACCCAATGAAACCACTGTCCATCTGGGTGATTTTTATCAGAATCTTAATATTTTTATAACAAACTACAAATAACAAAATCTTTAAAAATATATATCAATCGGAACATTATGTCCTTTGCAAAAATCTATAAAGAAATTCACAAACGCACTAACTTTTGGTGATTCTGCAATTTCTGTTCTGCAAATACATTGTGTTTCCATTTCATATTCAAAATCTAAATCTTTTATACAAACAAGATTTGGACTGCTTTCTTCAAACCATGATGGAAAAACCGTAATACCATCACCATCATTTACCAAACGATATATCAACGCCAAAGAATCAGATGTTGTATTTAAATGTTTTGCACGTTTTATGATACTTTGATATTCAGGCAAATTCATATAACGAATAACCATACATAATTTATGATTTTCTAGTAAATCATTTATATTTTTTGGTGCCCCATGTTTAGATAAATACTTTTTACTGGTATAAAATTTTAAATGTGTTTTAAATTTAAACAAAACCGTTCCATGAATATTTGGATGTAATTTTGGTTTGATAATTAAAATATCCATACTAGATATATCAGGCTCTTTCCGCATTAATAATTCTAAACGAATTTTTGGGTATTTAGCATAAAATTCTGATAAATCTTTTAAAATAAAACTTCCGAACAAACCCTCCTCGGTCCATACAGACATAGACCCAGACAAAGCATCTAAATCTATAAAATTTTCTAAAATTTTATTTATTATTTCTTCTACAGCACATATATCATTATATATAAGTTGCGTAGAATTTGTTGGTAAACTACCATTCGCCCCCCTGTTGATAAGTTTAGTATGAAACCGATGTTCTAAATTCTTGATCATCTGCGATAGATTAGAATTTTTGATACCATTTTCACCAGCGGCAATTTGTATACTACCCTTATCAACAACCTCCTTCAGAGCTAATAACTCTTTTAATAAAATTATTTTTGTTTTTAATGTTGACATAACATGTATACTACACGACTAAATACTTTTGTAAATAAAAAATATTTAATCATAGATACATTTTACAAAATCCTCTAATGTTTTTCCTGTGGAATTTAATATCTTTGCAATACTGTTTGTCGAAGGCCATCTTGGTTGACCATATTTCGACCAACGCTTGCTTCTGTTAAATGTTGTTGCATCTAATCCTGAAAATCTCGCTAATCCAGAACAAGACATATTTTGCTGAAAAGCGAAATTATCAATTGCTTGCCAAATATCTTTATGAGTCATGGTAATCTCCTTTTGTTGTAACCATGTCCATATTATATTCATTCCCAGGAAAATTTAGTTTATCCTATTTTTATGTATCGGATATCTAAAAAAGGTAAAAAAGATAAAAAATATTAAAATAATTATAGTGTAATCAAATAAATATATATAAACAACAAAAATATCATGTTATGAAATTTATCCTTTGTATTGTATAGCTTTATGAATATCTCACAAGCACCGGTTTTCCTAGGTTTTTTATCAATTTTTTATTTACAAAAAATTCATATTAGGAAAAAATATAATGTATTTTATATGACCTCTATTTTATACAATTTTTTATGATACAATTCCTGTCAGAGGTGTCCATAAAATCTAATTATTCGATTCGTTAAGTTATAAAACCATTAATTATTAAACAAGAAATGGCAGATATCGCCTTCTTGCATAATGTAATCACGTCCGACAAGACGCATTTTTCCAGCTTCTTTCACAGCAACTTCACCACCATATTTTATATAATCTTCTGGTGAAATAATCTCTGCTCTTATAAACCCTTTTTCAAAATCAGTATGGATTTTCCCAGCCGCCTGTGGCGCAGTCATACCGCGTGTTATTGTCCATGCATGCGCCTCTTTTGGTCCAACAGTATAAAAAGTTTGTAAACCAAGTGTTTCATATCCAGTTTTTATCACCTGCTCTAACCCAGATTGTTTTAAACCTAAATCATCCAAAAACATTTTACGTTCCCCAGAATCTACAATTTGGGCTATTTCCATTTCTATTTTTCCAGATATAATTAGTACTGGATTTTTTTCACCAAATTTTTGCTTTACAGCATCTGAAAATTTATTTCCATTTGCCGCAGCAGATTCTTCAACATTACACACATAAATAACAGGTTTTGCAGTCAATAAATTAAATGGTTTTGTATCAATATCTGTATCGCGCGCCGGAACAGATTTTTCTAAATTTTCTTTTATTATATTTGCATCAGCCAAAAGTTTTATTGCAACTTTATCAAGTCCATGCGCTTTTTTTTCAAGATTTTTTATCTGTTTATTTAAACTTTCTAAGTCTGCCAACATAAGTTCTGTTTCAATTGTATCAATATCAGAAATAGGATCTATACGACCATCTACATGCACAATATCATCATTTTCAAAACAACGGACAACATGAATTATTGCATCTGTTTCTAAGATATTACCTAAAAATTTGTTACCAAGCCCTTCGCCCGTAGATGCGCCACGAACAAGACCGGCAATATCAACAATTTCAAGTTGTGTCGGAATAATCTTGGCCGAATTATCCACCGCCGCCAATTTATGCAATGTCTCATCTGGCACAACTACGCGACCTGTATTTGGTTCTATCGTACAAAAAGGATAATTTTGCGCATCAGCCGCAGCACTTTGTGTTAACGCATTAAACAAAGTTGATTTTCCTACATTTGGTAATCCAACAATTCCACAATTGAAACCCATAATAAAATCCTTTATAATATATATAAATATGTCATACATGTGGAACAATTTCAATATAAAAACCTTTCCGTCCGAAACATTGGTTTATGTCGACGGTATTTTTCGACCAGAATTTTCAACACTAGACGAAACCGAAATTTTTTCAAAAAAGTATGATTTACCTATACATATTATATACACCGGAAAAATAGAACGTGAAAATACACTAAATATAAACATAATAATCGAAAATCAACCTGTGTTTTTAACTGTTGATGTAGAAAATAATTTTCCGGGTTTTTTAAACATTTTTATCAAAAATGCCGGTAAAAATTCTGAATTGCGCGGTCATATAATGGTCAAAAATTACTCTGATTTTGCCTGTAAAATTATTACAGAACATGATAACGCTGATACAGGTATCTTACTCCAAACAAAAATAATTGGATATAAAAACAGTTATTCTAAAATATCCGCAACGGCAATTATAAATAAAAATTGTCCAAATACAAAATCAGACATACGACTTGCAGGATATACAACAGATAAAAGCGCAAAAATACGATTTATTCCATCTCAACGTATAAAATCTGTCCCAAATTTTGCAGAACATAGTGCATACATGATGCATATAACAGAACCACAAGAAAATTATTTGCGTTCCGCTGGATTATCTGGAACAGAGGTTAAAGAAACTATTACAGAAGCCTTTATTAAAGATTTTAATCTATTTTAGCATAAAGAAAATCGGCATTTCCGTATACACAGAAACGCCGAAAAATAGCATAAAAACAATGGATTATTTACGCTTAAAACCCTGTTTAGCCTTGAACTTTGGGTTATCAGGATCCATTAAAATAACCTGTTTGCCGCGACGAACTTGTTTAATGTTCCCGCGTTTTTTCCATGCTTTCAAAGAACTTAAAAATTTCATATCTAATCCTTTTTGCTTTGCTAATTATAAACAGTTTTTCGCAAAAATCAAATAATATATTTATTTTGTTGTTGTTATTGGGGATGTTGAAAATGTTAAAAAATCGTTTTTAACAAAGTTTTCAACATTTTTTTAGGATTTTTCCGGTGTTTTTATCAAATTTGTTGAAAAAAATCATTGTTAAAAGACTGTTAAAAAAATAGTAAGTTTTTAACATTTTTAACAAATTTATATTTTTATTTTTTATGCTTGTTGAAAAATGTTGAAATTGTTATAATAAAAACATCCATAGGGGGGATGTTACATAAAATGAAGCAACAAGTGCTAAAAGCTTTGGCGAATCCGTCACATTTATTTTTTGTGCCGTACACTTTAGCGGTGCTGAATTTTATGATTCAGTTCTTTATTTTTATTATTTTGTATGTCGCAGGTATATTTATTCTTGGTGATAAAGTAAATGATTATTTAAATCCTTTATTTTTTATAATATCAGTATGCTTGGTTCATATGTTATTAGCACATTATTCGCGACGCGATCCTCAACTTGGTCAAATTTTAATTGCAAAAATAAGAATGATAAAAGATAGAATTCCACGGAGACTGGCCGCATGATACCTGAATTTTTTAAATATTTTGCCGGTAATGGATTTTCAAATACTATAACTTTAACTATTATGGTTATGGCTGTTATATTTGTATTTATTATTTTGTTAATGTATATTCCGACAATAGTAAAACATGTTTTTCCAAAATTTGGTTATAAGCATTATGCTGAATATATACCATTTACAACTGTTTATACTGATAATTCTATTGAATTAAATGATGGGTGTTTGATACGTGTTTATTCTTTAGCCGGTGTTCAAACCAGTATGCAAACCGATGAACAACGTGAAAAATTTCTTGATTTGCGTGCACAATTATTTAATCAGATTCATGACCCAAGTGTTGTTTTGCGTTTTTTTACTGTGCGCGATGCAGTTGGTGAAAATACAGATTATGAGTTTGATCAACCTGTATTACAGAAAATATATGACAAATGGCATTCACAAGGATTAAAGATATTTTTAAATAATTATTACATAGTATTATCAGTTCGTGGCGCGCATGCACGCGATAAATTAAATCAATATGGAAATTATATTGAATCTATACTTGCACCATATAAACCGCAAGTACTGGAAAATAAATCGCGTAACAACATGGCGAAATTTTTTGGACGTATATTTTCTCCTATTACAAAACCATCACCTGCGATATGTGATGATAAAATTACAGAAAATATCACTGTTGATGATGTTGAATTTTTATCAAATGGTACAGTTAAATATATAAGTGGTAATAATGAATATTTTGCATCATTAATATCGTTTCGTTCTGCGCCTGATTATCTTGATGAAGATTTTTTTGATTCTGTAAATACTATTCAAACAGAAATGATTTGTATGAACGGTTTTAAAATAATGGGTGCGGCTGATGTTGAAGCGGTTTTGCGCCAACGGCGCAGTGTTGCATCCAAAGAAAATGATTCAACCGAAGAACAAATTTCAACTGCTGAATCGTCTATGGATGAAAATGTTTCTGGAAATCAAACATTGGTAAATTATTATCCTTTGTTTATGATTTTTGCAAAATCAGAACAAGATTTAAAAGAATATGTTGATGAATTTAAAAAAATATCTGCATCATTCGGTGTTTCCCCAATCCAAGAAAATTTTGCTAGTAAAGTGTCTTGGTTTTCTACCGTACCCGGTTTTGACACTTTTCCACGGACTTTTAAAATGTTATCACGTGCGGCGGCAATTACAGTTCCTATGTCTTCGGCACCACGCGGAATATCTAATTCAGATTGGGGACCCGGGCCACTTGTTATATTTCCAACCGCCCAAGGTACACCATATCAATTTCAATTTCATGTATCAGATAAAACTGCCGCTGTGGGGCACACACTTACCATAGGACCAACTGGTGGTGGTAAAACAACATTGTTCTCTTTTCTTATTGCACAGTCAATGCGTCACAAAAAATTAAAAGCATTCTTTTTTGATAGGAATAAAGGTGCTGAAATATTCACACTTGCAACTGGTGGGAAGTATATAACTATGCAAGGTAAAGAGAAAAATGAAACAAATTTTCTTGCGCATCTTAACCCTTTAAAAATGCCTGATACTGTTGGTAATCGTGCGTTTTTACGTCGTTGGTTTTCAATGATTTCTGAACAATCAGATCCAATTTCTGATGATGAAATTGCACGTGCTGTATCTGTAAATTTTGATTATTTATCTGATAAAGACAGAATGTTAAAAAATTTATGGGAAAGTTGTTTTTCATCAAATGGTAAAATGCGCGCTGCATTAAAAAAGTGGGTTGATCCGTTGCAATACGGCGAAATATTTAATGAAGAAACAGATACTCTTGATTTACAATCACGCCTTACGACTTTTGATTTTACTGAAATTTTACAAGATTCTACTCTTGCACCTGCTGTTATATCTTATATATTACATCGAATAAATAACACAACTGTATCTGGGGGAAATCCGTCACTTATTATGATTGATGAAACTGCACCAATGCTTGAAAATAAGATGTTCCGTGATAATTTTATTACTGGACTCCAAGAAGGTCGTAAAAATCGTCAGGCTTATATGGTTGCGTTTCAACGTGCAAATGTATTAGATAAACTTGGTATCGGTGATGTTGTTCGTGGCCAGGCACAAACAGTTATGTTTTTCCGTAATCCTGCGGCGGATGCGGCGGATTACGAGCATTGGAATTTAAATCCGCTAGAAATGGCATTTATCCAAGGAAAAGCGTATCCAAGCCTTAAACGTGCAGTATTATTATCAAGACCTGTAAATAATGAATCGGTAATTTTAAATACTGAACTTGGTGGATTAGGCAGTTTACTTAAATTATTTGAATCTGGTCGTTCATCTGTATTACTTGCAGAAGAACTTTATCGCCAATATGGTTCATCGTTTGTTGCGGAATACCTGCGTAAACAAGGTGCAGGTGATATATAATATGTTGAAAAAAATTTTATTTTTTCTTCTGGTGCCATTTACTGTATTAGCAGACGATTGTGTGCAATATAAAAAAACACCTTTCGTAAATATAAAAAATCCAAAATGGACAACAACAGTAGAATTATCTGATGATCCGATGGATGAATATAGTGGTAAATATTTTTCTTTTAAATTACATGGAACAACCGAAACAAGTTTTGTTGAAAAATATGAAATGGATTTTAATATAATCCCAGAAAATGATGGATATTGTATTATTGTAAATGGTGTAGATGCAACGTTGGGATATGAAAATTTTTTGGTTAAAATTGATAAGTCTCATAAAAAAGATTCTTGTTCATATAATGCAGTTTTAAAACACGAACAAAAACATATAGATGCGTACCTATCAATTTTAACAGATATGGAACCTGATATAAAAAATTCTGTTTCTAATGCTATGAATTCTGTAATGCCAATTTTTACACCAGATATAAAAAGTATAGATTCTTTTGTAGAAGAACTTTATAAGAAAATTGAAAGTCATCCAGAAATAGTTCTTTTACATCAAAAAATAAATGCGGCCCAGGAAATTCGTAATAAACGCATAGACCAAGAAGAAGATAATCGCGAGTTAAAAATGTGTGATTAGTGTAAGTGGGTAGTGGGCGACAGCCCGTCCGCGGTCATCACCCACTTACACTAACAATTCAAACTTCTCTCTCATTTTATTCAATTCATCATCTATACGGCGGATTTCTTCGCTTACATCGTTTTCACCAGAAAGCCCACGCACAGTCAAATCACGTTTTTGTTTTTCCAAACTTTCTATATATTTTTGCAATTTTAATGATACTAAATATTTTTCTGCTGCATCAAAAGACAATCCACAATCCGCAACTTTTTCTGAAAAATTGAGATTAAATTTACTAATAAAATCACCATACCGTTCGGCAAGTGTCGGATATTTATTTATAATCGAAATAACAGTATTTTTAACAATAGTATCAATTTCTGGAACATCTATACGCACGATTTCTGAGTTTTTTTTCCATTTATGCCAATTATTAAATTTGCGTGATTCATATTCATGTTCATATTCTGCGCGTAATAATTTATCGGTTATTTTTTCAAGTTCTTTTTTTAAAAATTTTTCTGCTTGTGTCCTTCCTGATGGTGTGTTTGTTAAAAAGTTTTTATTTACGATATTCCACAGAAAGTCAACTAGTGAAATTGCAGAATCAATAATTTTTTTCATATCACCAGAATCACCTTTGCGCAAGATTTCATCTGGGTCTTTTCCACCAGTCACAAAAGCAAAACGCACATCTGAATTATCGCGCAAGAACGGCATGATTATACTACATGCACGTGCAGCGGCTTTTTGCCCTGCTCCATCACCGTCAAAGCAAAAAATGATATTTCTATTTGCTTTACATAAAATCGCAATATGGTCTTCGGTAAGTGCCGTCCCCAATGGTGCAACAGTTTCACCAAAACCATGGCATTGCATTTGAATCGCATCAATTTGTCCTTCGACAATTATTGCGCGGTTTGCACGATGAATCGCTTCGCGTGCAAAATTAAAACCGAATAAAGTTTGTCTTTTGTGAAACATTTCTGTATCGGTCGTGTTGATATATTTGGGTTCCGACCCATCGAGTGAACGCCCCGAAAAAGCAACAATCTGTCCGCGCGCATTAAAAATTGGAAACATTAATTTATCACGAAAAAAATCATACATACCATATTCGCCACGCCGCGTAAGGCCGGTCGCAATAAGTTTATCTTGATGCACATTTACAAATTTATTTGAAATAATGTTATTTTTGGGCGCATATCCTATGCCGTATTTTTTTATCATATCATCACTAAACCCGCGACCGCGAATGTATTCCAAAGCATGTGCGCCATCAGGTGTGAATAATTTTTCTGCGTACAATTTTGCCGCCGACGTTGTGATAGAAATATAAGATTCTTCGGCATCAATTTGTTGCTGTGATTTTGGTTTATATTCCGGCAACTTTAATCCAGCCATATCCGCAAGTTCTGCAATAGCCGTCTTGAAATCAATATGTTCTGATTCCATAGTGAACGAGATAATATCGCCATGCTTTCCACAACCGAAACAATGGAAAAAACCTTTGTCTTCATTGACGGAAAAAGACGGAGTTTTTTCATTATGAAACGGACAGCAACCCCAATAATTTTGACCCTTTTTAACAAGTGGCACGCGCCGCGACACAACATCAACGATTGAAAGCCGTTCGCGCAATTGGTCAGTAAAATTATTATCGTATTTTGCCATTACTTTTTACGAAATCGTTTTGTTGTTTTTTTATTATTTATCAAATCAATTGCAGTTTTCAAATCAGGTTGTTCTTTGACACTAACATTTACTTTGTTGCTTGAAATGTATGCGCCATAACGCCCAGTCGGATAGAAATAAATCATCTTGTCGGTTGCGGGATTTTTACCAATCTCAACCGGTTCAACTTTTTGTTTGCCGCCGGCAAGTAATTCTGATGCAATTTCCAGTGTAATTGTATCAGCAGTATATTTTTTTGCAGGCGCATTTTTCTTGCCATCTGTTACATACGGCCCAAAGCGCCCGATGCGGAAAGAAATACCATTACCTAAATCTTTTGGTTCTGTTTTTGTTTGTGTTTTTTCCGTCGTTTCATTTGGTGTCATACGTGCGGTGTAATCGCAAGTTGGATAATTTTCACAACCAATAAATGGTCCGAATTTAGAAAGTTTTATTCCCAAACTTCCGCCACATTTTGGGCATTTATTATTGCCATCGATGAACATATGCTTTGTCATAAACTTGTTTATTTCATCGATAATTTCAGTCGTCTTAACATCGCGCGCCCCAGAAATCATTTGTTTTGTATCGCCCCAGAATTCATTTAGCGCAACCAATTTATTGGTGTTTCCATTTGACACATCATCCAAAGTATCTTCGGTTTTCGCGGTAAAATTCACATCAACCAAATCGGTAAAATACTTTGCTAAATACGCCGCAATTACCCAACCGCCAGATGTAGGATGAAAACGACGTTGTTTATCTTGCTCAACATAATTTCTATCAACAATCGTTGACATAATAGTTGCATACGTTGACGGCCGGCCGATACCAAGTTCCTCTAATTTTTTAACAAGTGATGCCTCGGTATATCTTGCAGGTGGTTGTGTAAAATGCTGTTCGGGTTCAATTTCAGAAATTGTAATACGGTCACCAACAGAAAGTACCGGCAATTTTTCATTTTCTTCGTCATCATTATCATCTTTATCTTCAACATAAACCGCCATAAAACCGTCAAAAGTCCGTGTTGTTCCAACAGTATGAAATGTTGCAAGTTTATCATCAGTTAAAATATCAACTGCGACAGAATCAAATTCTGCATTAGTCATTTGGCACGCAATTGTGCGTTTCCATATTAATTCATAAAGTTTCTTTTCATCGCCGTCAAGTTCGTGTGCCGCACTATCAAAGTGTGTTGGACGAATTGCTTCATGCGCTTCTTGGGCGTTTTTGGATTTTGTTACGTAGACATTTGGTGATGCAGGTAAAAATTTATCACCATAATTTTTAGCAATAAAGTTGCGAATTTCACCAACTGCTTCGGCCGATAAATTTGTCGCATCAGTTCGCATGTATGTAATAAAACCGTTTTCATAAAGTTTTTGCGCTACGGACATAGTGCGTTTTGATGAAAAATAAAGTTTACGCGCGGCTTCTTGTTGTAATGTGCTTGTTGTAAAAGGTGCATACGGTTTATGTGATACTTTTTTCTTGTCTATACGGCTGATTCCGGCATATATCGGCGTTTTTAGTTTTGATAAAACCGCATCAATATCAGACGAATTTTTAAGTGTCATCTTTTCAATTTTTTCGCCATTAAAATATGAAAGACCTGCGTTAAAAGATTTTTTATTAAAATTGCACTTTGCGCCAATAGACCAGTATTCTTGTGGAATAAAATCTTCAATTTCTCGTTCGCGGTCAACAACCAATTTTACCGCAACAGACTGCACACGCCCCGCAGATTTACCAAGGTTGCGACGCCAAAGTAATGGCGATATTTCAAATCCAATAAGGTAATCTAATGCCCTTCGCACAAGGTATGCATCAACCAAATTTGAATCGATTTCACGCGGATTTTTAATAGCATCAAGTACAGCATTTTTCGTAATTTCATGAAAAGCAACACGATAAACCGGTGTTTTCCCAAGTAATTTTTTTGAATTTAATATATCCAAGATATGCCATGCAATCGCTTCGCCTTCGCGATCAGGATCTGATGCAAGATAAACAGCATCGGCTTTTTTAACTTCGTCTGTAATAAGTTTTATTTGTTTTTCTTTTCCAGGCATAATTTGCCAACGCATAGTAAAATTATGTTCTGTATCAACACTACCATTTTCCGGTACAAGGTCGCGCACATGCCCAACAGATGCGATAACGCGCCATCCACGTCCAAGATATTTTTCAATTGTTTTTGCTTTTGAAGGGGATTCCACGATAAGTAAGTTCATATCAGTTTCCTTTTGCAGATAATTGTTGATCTTTATGTATGTGCGCATTTTCACAAAGTCCAAAGCCGAACATAAGTGACAATAAACTACTGCCGCCAAAGGACATCAGTGGTAAAGGTACACCAACTGTGGGCAGAAGCCCAAGGACCATGGATATATTTATAAAATAATAAATGAAAAAGTTCAACATAAAACCAAAACACACCAGTTGACCAAACCTATTTCGACATGTTTTTGCCGCCCAGAACAGTACAACAACAATGAATGTATAAATCAGCAATATAGTCATAGCGCCAAGAAAACCAAATTCTTCACCAAGCATAGTAAATATAAAATCAGTCTGTTTTTCTGGCAAGAAAGATTGTTGTGATTGTGAACCTTTCATATAACCTTTTCCAACAATACCACCACTGCCAAAGGCTATTTTTGCCTGAGTTATCTGATATCCTGCACCTTGAATATCGTGGTCTGGGTTTAAAAAAGTTATGATTCTTTCGCGTTGGTATTGATGCAGTCCACCAAACCAAACTACGGGTGCAGCCATAACAGCCAAAATTATACCAATAATAAACCATTTCTTGTTTGCGCCAACGATATAAAACATGCCAATTGTAATCATGGCAATGGAAAGTGCGGTTCCTAAGTCTGGTTGTATTACAACAAGACCAAATGGAATTAACATCATAATTGCTGGAACAAGATAATTTTTAATTTGATTTAATTCAACAGAATTCATCCAAGCAAAATACCGAGCAAGTACCAAAACAAGCGCCATTTTGAATGGTTCGGATGGTTGAATGTGCATAAACCCAATGTTTAACCAACGTTGAGCCCCCATACCGGTATGTCCAACAAAAGTAACAAGTATAATTAAAATCGTCGCGATTGCATAGATTCCATACGCCGACTTTATCCAAAGTTTTATATTTGTAAATGTAGCAAAGAAAAATAGACAAAGCCCAAGAATTATTTTTACAAATTGCGACAGAGCAAAAGGTTGCCACGAACCACCGCCGGCAGAATAAAGAATAAGTTCAGAAAACACTAAAACAAGACACATAGGAATAAACATTGCCCATGAAAAACGACTAAGTTTTTCAGAAAAACTCATCATGTTTGCATTTGAAACACGTGTTTGTCTTGTCATTTTTTCAATAACTCCTTCATCACATTGGCAACACTACGTGCCGCAGAACCGCTTGATCCGGAATGTTCTGTAATCACGCATACGGCATATTTAGGATTGGTTGTAGGTGCATATCCAACAAATAGCCCATGATTCCGCATATGCCATTCAAGCTGTTCATTTGTTAAAACACCGGTTATGCGTTCCGCTTTGGAAATACTGCGTACTTGAGATGTTCCTGTTTTACCACCCATTTTTGCGCCATCAACATTTATTGCACTACCTGATGCTGTTCCTCCTGGTTTCAATACTTCTTCTAAGCCATTTAAAACATAATCAAGGCTCTTTTTTTGTAACCCGATATTTTCAAATACCGGTTTTTTACTAGATTTTATAAATCGTGGAACAACCTTTTTATTTGATACCACGCGCGCCATCATAACCGCAAGTTGCATGCAATTAACAAGTATAAAGCCTTGCCCTATACCAGAAATAACAGTATCACCATGTACCCAACGTGAGCCTATATTTGTTTCTTTCCATTTTCTATCAGGAATAATACCTGTCATTTGTTTAGAAATAATGTCTTCTATATATTTTTCGGTTAGTCCCAAACGAATTGCCATTTGCTTTATCGCATCAATACCGATACGCAATGCCATTTGATAAAAGTAAATATCGCAAGAATGTTTAAGTGCTGTGACAACATTTACGTTTCCATGACCTTTGTGTTCCCAACAATGATATCGGCGGTCACCATAATCCCAATGCCCGGGGCAAAAAACAGTTTCGTTTGGCGTAATAGCACCAGATTCTAAACCGGCAAGTGCAACAACAATTTTAAATGTTGACCCGGGCGGATAAAGACCTTCAAATACTTTATTCATAAAAGGTTTTGCAAAATTGTTACGTAGCCCAGCAATGTATTCTTCGGCATCATCATTTGAAAAATTATTCGGATCAAAACTTGGACTGGATGCGATTGCTAATATATCACCTGTTTCAATATCTAATGCAACACCGCAACCAGATTTATAAAGTGTCAAAGAATCATATAACGCCCTCTGTGCAGATTCGTGAATTGTCGTTTGAATATTTTGCCCAGTAATTGGTTGTTCAAATTGTGTTTTATCTTCGCCTGTTATACGTCCAACCGCATTCGTTATCATAACAGTTTTTCCAGGGGTTCCGGCAAGATTTTCATTGAAAACCTTTTCTAATCCTGTGACACCACATGTATAAAAAGGCGTGTTTGCGACCGGTTTTTCAGGAGCACCAACATAACCAAAAATTTGTGCACCCGCAGGTCCCATTTCATAAACGCGGGCATACCCATCTTGGATATGTAATCCCATAAGGTTTTTCGCCTGGATTCCCGCAAGCGTATTCCAATCAGTATTTTCGCTAATTAGAACTGGTTGAAATTTTGGTTGCTTTTTTATATGTTTCCAAATCGTCTTTACGCGTTTTTCGGTTAGATTTAATTCACGCGAAACAGTATTCACAAGACCTTCTAAATCATCTGTTTCTTCGGGGATAACATAAAGTCTGTAAATTGGTGCATCATAAGATATTTGGGCGCCTGTGCGCGATAAAATCTTGCCGCGTTCAGGCATATTTATTTGAATTCTGAATGAATTGTTTTCGCTTTTTTTCTTGTAATCATTGTATTTAAAAACCTGCATTTGCAACATTCGCAAAATAAGCACAGATGTAAGAACAACACCACCAGTTAGAAACAAGGCACTTCGACGATCAAATTGTTTTGAAATCTCGTTATCAATCATTTTGAATCGTCCTTGTTATCGTAACTGTTGGAATATACATTATGCATGTGATAGCAAACGCTATAAAGCTGTAAAGCAATGTTTTCAAGTTTATATTCTGAACAATCATAAAAATAAGTACCGGACATAAAAATACACTAAATGCATAAAACCCAAATTTTTTAGTATGTGTTAAATCCACAATTGTTTGTAATTTTATAATCGCGTAACACATGCAATAGTACATAGTCCACATAAAAACAGTTCCGAATTTATAATCTAATAAAAAACACATAATCAATGCAAACAGTGAAAAATAAGGCACCGGACGTATAAAAGAACAATAAAAAATAGGTATAATACTAAGAAGTCCAGCAGGATTTATCCATGGACAAGACAATCGCCACAAAGCGATTGTAATCAAAAAAGGAAAAGAAAATCGTAAATACTTTATAATTTTCATTGATACTCACCATTTTCACCAGTAAATTTTAGCACAATAACGCGTGATACATTTCGTGGCAAAACAACATTCACATCGGATTCGTTTTCCATTTCACCGACATATATATCTGGGGGCAAAACACCACTTATATTGCTAGTAAGTAACTTTATACCCTTGGCACCTTGGAATTTGTGGTCGCTAAAAAATCCGACCGTAGGTGTGTTAGAACCATCACCATGCAAGAAACCATAGACTTCGGAATCTGCTATTCGAACTGCGATATTTGTTGCCGAATCTATTAATGAACGCACGCGTGCAAAATGCATGGCCGAATCAATAACAACACCAACAAGTTTGTTTTCAAAAGAAATTACCACCATGCCCGGTTCAACACCATCAGATGCACCACGATTTATCATGAAAGTTTCATGGTTTATTGCAGAATTATCATAAATAACATCGGCTATGACAGTGTTGTAATCTGAATTGCGAGCAACCCCAAGTTCACGAATAAGTTTCTTGTTTTCAAGTATCGCAACATCACAATCAGTTTGCTTTGCCAAAGCCGCGGCAAGTTTTGCGCGTAATTCTTTATTTTCTTCTTCTAACACAGAAACACGATGAATCCGTTTTACTAGTTTTCCCCCAGCCCGAAAAGGCCATGTCACTGCATCACCAATCGCATTAAAAATCGGAAAAGCGACGTGCGCGATGCCGTTTGCAAATCGAAAATCGGGTTTTGCAACAATAATATAGATTACGATTGCCGGGATTAAACACCCGAAACCTATCGCTTTTACAATAGTGCGCAGCCTGGAAGATACTTTTCTAGAAGTCATGTCATGCGAAGTTTAAACAGAAAAAAATGATTATTCAATAAAAACTTGATTTTTGTATTATTTGTGTAATAATACCGACACTGAATATCCGAAATGGCAAAGGCATTGCCATAAGGATGATAACAAAAAGAGGTAAAAATGCCAAAATTAAAAACAAAGTCATACTTGAAAAAGCGTGCAAAAATGACCGCGACTGGTAAAATCAACGTTCGCCGAAACGCCCACAAGAAACTTCTGCGTAAAAAATCTGCGCGTGCAAATAACGCGGGGACAAAGCCGCAGTATTTAAATGATAACATGATGGGTCAGGCTAAAATCCTGGCGCCGTATGGGTTGAAATAAAAGGGGGCGAAAATGGCAAGGGTAAAACGTGGAACAACGGTTCGTCAAAAACACAATAAAATTCTTGAACGTGCTAAGGGTTTTCTTGGCCGGCACAGCAGCACATATCGTGCCGCACGTGAAAAATCAGAGAAAGCGGGTCAGTATGCATATCGTGACCGCCGGACAAAGAAACGCGATTTTCGCAGCCTTTGGATTGTTCGTATCAATGCCGCGGTTCGTCCGTCTGGTATTACTTACAGTCAATTCATGAACGGCTTGCACAAGGCTGGGATTGAACTTGATCGCAAGGTTTTGGCGGAAATGGCGTATGCATCTGATGCGAATTTCGCAAAATTGATTGAAACTGCAAAACGATTTATTGCTGGGGATAAATAAAACCCTTGGCGGCGAATTGTTTTTGTTTTAAGATTATGGGGCCGCGACCGCGACCCCATATTTATTAAAAGGTAAAAGTTATGACAAAAGAACAAATAAAAAATGCAAAATCACTTGCTGAATTACAGGAGTTGTATACTTCCGTATTTGGTAAAAACGGCACAATGACCGCGCAGTTAAAAGATATGAAAAATTTGGATAATGATGCGCGTGCGCGGTTAAATCGTGAAAACACCGAACTGCGCGAATTGTTCAAATCGCGCCAAGCGGAAATCGAAACGGCGGAACTTGATGCCGCACTTGCGGGACAACGGTTGGATGTAACATTAGATGCCGAACCAGAAAACCGCGGAACAATACATCCTGTAACCCAGTCTTTTAAAGAAGCAATCAGAATTTTCGAATCTATGGGATACACACTTATGACAGGTCCTGAAATAGAAGATGATTGGCATAACTTTACCGCGTTAAATACACCGGCGTACCACCCTGCGCGTGACATGCAAGATACCTTCTTTTTGCAAAATGGTAATGTTATGCGGACACAAACATCTGCGATTCAAATTCGTGCGATGGAAAAATTTGGGGCGCCTCTTAAAATATTTGCCGTTGGTAATTGCTATCGCAAAGAGTTGGATGCAACACATTCTGCGATGTTCGATCAACTTGAAGGTTTATATGTTGACAAGGTTGAAAAAAATATAAACTTGTCGGATTTATTAGGAACAATGCGTGTTTTTGCATCAAAGTTTTTTGAACGTGACGATGTAGAATTGCGGATTCGCCCATCTTATTTTCCTTTCACAGACCCATCAATTGAAGTGGATATGAAATGGGGGGATAAATGGCTTGAATTGTTGTGTGGGGGAATGGTTCATCCAAATGTTCTGCGTAATTGTGGCATTGACCCAGATAAGTACCAGGGCTTTGCGTTTGGTTTTGGTTGGGATAGATTGGCGATGTTGAAATATAGATTGAACGATATTCGTGCCTTTACGAATAGTGATGTTCGCTGGCTTAAAACATGTGGTTTTTAATAAAAGGTGTAAAAGATGAAATGGACATTTGATTGGTTAAAAGAATACCTAAAAACAGATTTATCCGCTACGGAAATTGCGGACAGATTGACCCGCACCGGATTAGAGGTCGAAAATTTATCTGCCCCCCTGCCCCCTATTGCGGCAAAAATTGTCGAATGCAAACCACACGAAAACAGCGACCATCTGCATGTTTTAAAAGTGGATGATGGTGGCACAGATTTGCGCCAGGTTGTCTGTGGCGCGCCCAATGTCCGTGTCGGAATGATTTCTGCACTTGCGCGGCCGGGTTGTGTAATCCAAGGTCACGAAATCCAAAGTGGAAAACTGCGTGGCGTTGTTTCTGATGGCATGATGTGCAGTGGGCAAGAACTTGGGATAAACGATGATGATGATGGTATTATTGAATTGCCTGATGATACAAAAATCGGCACACCCGTTGTCGATTGCCCAACGGTTTTTGATGCGGGTATTACGCCGAACCGTCCGGATTACTTGGCAGTACGCGGTGTTGCACGTGATTTGTCTGCGGCGGGCGCAGGCGAATATATTGAACCGCATGACGACAAATTTGCAGTGTCTGGCAAGGCGCGTGGTGTAAAATTAAAAACTGATAAATGTCGCGCATATAAACTTGCGGAAATTCACGATATAAAAATGTCGCAAAGTTCGGCAAAAATTGCATCGCGCCTGCGTGCAATCGGCATAAATCCAAAGAACGCGCCAATTGATGCAACAAATTATATTTGCTATGACATGGCGCAACCAATGCACTGCTTTGATGCAGATGAAATTGTCGGCGATATTACTGTGCGCATGGCGAACGATGGTGAAGAATTTACCGATTTGTTCGGAACAAAACACGAATTAAAAGAAAACGATATTGTTGTCGCAGATGATGCAGGTGTTCTTGCACTGGCTGGTGTTGTTGGTGGTGCGCGTGGTTGTACATCCGATAACACAAAAAATATCATACTGGAAAGCGCGTATTTTGACCCTGTGTGTGTTCGCAAAACATCAAAGCGGCTGTCGATATCGACAGACGCATCGTATCGCTATGAACGCGGAATTGACCCAACAATAACCGGGTCGGCGTTGATGTTCGCGGTAAAAATTATCACAGATGCATGTGGTGGTAAAATCGTTGGTTTTTCTGCGGGGGGGACGGATGCACCGATGAATCCGGAAATCGAATTTTCACCGGAACTGTTTGTTCAGAAAACCGGTATTGAAATGCCCGTGGGTGACATGAAAAACATTTTAACAAAACTTGGCTATACGGGAAGTTTTGCCGGAAATAAGTGGAAACTAACCGCGCAGAATTCGCGTGTTGATGTTCAAATTCCAGAAACAATTGTCGCGGATTTAATCCGTATTTATGGGTATGACAAAGTTGGTTTGAATTATGTTCCTGAAAAAACATTCCCCGCAGAACACAATGATTTGAATATCCCACTAAAGGAAAAATTGGCGGCGCGCGGGTTAAATGAAACAATAACTTTTGGTTTTGGCAATTCTGAAATTGAAAAAATCTTGACTGATAAACCGATTATCAGGGTCGCAAATCCGATTGTTGTTGATATGGATACGGCGCGCAATAATTTACTGGGGAACATCTTGGTTGCGGTTGCAAACAATGAAAAACGCGGCTATCCAGATTTGAACTTGTTCGAAATGGGAACTGTGTTTGATGGCGATATGCCGGGCGAACAGCATACAGAAATTGCGATTGTTCGTAGCGGGACAACATCACCAAAGCACTGGCAGAAACGTAATCGCGATGTTGATATATATGATGTCAAGGCGGATATTGTTTCCTTGTTAAAAGGCCAGAATTTTACAATATCAACAGAAAACCCACCACTTTGGGCGCACCCATATCGCTATGGCGCGATAATGCAGGGCAAGAAAAAACTTGGCGAATTTGGCGAATTGCACCCGTCGGTTGCGCGCAAATTAAAGATAAAAACAAATGTTGTTATCGGAATTGTTTGCGATATAAATAACTTACCACGCCAGGTTTTACCACATGGTCCAATTGTGATGAGTGATTTTCAGCCGATAACGCGGGACTTTGCGTTTATTGTACCGTCTGATTTTCCGGCGGACCGGTTGGTTGCGGCAGCGCGCTATGCCACAAACCCGATATCAAGTGCGGTTGTATTTGATTCTTTTGAAATGGGTGATGGCAAAAAGTCAGTTGCGTTCACGATTACATTTACGCCACGCGAAAAAATGTCAGAAAACGATTTGGCAAAATTGCACGCCGATATAATCGCGGCGGTTGAAAAGAAATGCCCTGCCCACGTGCGCGACAAGTAGTTACCGGCATTTTTAAACATTTTTGTCATTTAGGCCGGCATTGCCGGCTTTTTTGCAATTTTTTTACAAAAAAGCCGGTAAATATACTCATGGCGACGATAAAAAATATCGTTTAAAAAAATCCCCGAACCGATTATACTGACCCAAAGGAAAGGAGAAAAAATGAAAACAATCTTGGTTGAATCTTCCAACGGTTATATGGCAAAAGGCCCAAACGACACAATGACATGGACACCGGTGTTGGATAAACAGATATTTAAATTACTAACAACCATTGGTGGCGTGTGCGTATGCTCCAAGCATACATATAACCTGTTGCCACAAAAAATGTTAAACGACCCTGCACGCGAATTTATTGTTGCGGAAAAGACGGGGGCTAAATCTTTGCCTGCCCTGAACATTGTGCACCCAGGCGCATATTTAATTGGCGGGCCAGTATTCTTGAAGGCGGCGTATAATATGTCAGTGATAGATACAATAATAATCGCCACCACCAAGGAACCAATCGAATCCAACGAAAGGTATAAAAATCCGTTTTATGGAAATCTGCGCGAACCAGTCACAAAAATAAATTTTGATGAATTAATCGTTCGTATTTACAAAACCCAACATGGGCGGTAAAAATAAACGCGGAAAACACTTGAAAATGGAAAGGTTGTCATGTAAAGTGTGTTTCACGGAACGCCGGTGTAGCTCAGTTGGTAGAGCATCTCATTCGTAATGAGGGGGTCGTAAGTTCGAGTCTTATCACCGGCACCACCAAAAATTGTTATCGCGCACAATAAAGTGCGCGATTAAAATTTTTGAGTGCCTCGCCGTAGCGTTGGTCGCAACCAAAGAAAAAAACTTCACACTTATCGGCGAAGGCGGGCTGTAGCAAATTGTTATCGCGCACAAAACATTGATTACCTGGTTTTTCTTTTCATCAATTCGTATTGTCTATCTGCAACTTCTGCCAAATAATCCGAAAGGTTTGGTGAAATAGTGCAAATTTGTCGCAATGTACCGTTTGGGATTTTCTTTGAAATATATCCGTTGCTACGCATACCACCACACCATTCGGTTCCCGCCGGTGAAAATTGAATAACATAATCGCGAAATTCACACGATGCCGGCACCGCCGGTTGATGTTCGGTCTTTTCAAAATATGAAACAGTAAGTACCGGCGCGCTTTGCAGTTTTGCAACAATATCGCCAATTTGTTTCTTATCAATTTCTGGTTGTACATGGGGTTTTACCTGAATAACATAAATGTGTTTTTGTGTGCATCGTTCGTTATATGCCATCGCTTTGTGTGCAAAGTAATCTGGCAACGCATGCACTTTGCATTCCATAAAACTTTTGGTGTGTTTTTTTATACGCTTACCTAGTTCAAGTGGTTTATCAATTTTATTCGGGTCGGCGATTTCTTGACGAATTTGCTGTGACACAACAATTGGCGCCCAAACTGCGACCAGTGGTTTTAATAATCTCCCTGCAAAATATGCTAAATTTACAATCTTTTCGTCTTTCATATATAAATCCTTTTTGCCTTTCCATTCTATATTAAATATGTGCTTTGTCAAAAAAATACTTGAAATATTGCATTTTGTGTAATAAACTGCGCGCATGATGAACAAAAAAACAATCATTATTATAAGATAAACTGGCTATGCGCTTTGGCGATGGCCCGGGCGCAGGTGCGCCCGTTTTTTTATGATAATTGCAAACAGGAGTAAACAAAATGGCATATCCAAAGACCGAAGCAAAGGTAAATTTTTCAGAACTGGAACACGAAGTAGTAGAGTTCTGGCGTGGTGATGATACTTTTCATAAAAGTTTAAACAAGACGAAGCAAGGACATCCGTTTTGTTTCTATGATGGACCACCGTTCGCCAACGGTTTGCCACACTGGGGGCATATGGTTCCATCTGTCATAAAAGATACGGTTTCGCGTTATCATACTATGCGTGGTGAATATGTTGAAAGAACACTTGGTTGGGATTGTCATGGGTTGCCGGCGGAAACATCTGTTGAAAAAAAGCAAGGGCGCACCGCCAAAGATATTGTCGCAACTGACGGAATCGCCGCATTTTGTGATATGTGTCGCACCGATGTTATGAAATATACAAATGATTGGTTGCGTTATCTAGAGCGTATTGGTCGTTGGGTTGATGGCGGTGATAATGTTGGTTATCGCACACTTGATAAAAACTTTATGGAATCTGTTATGTGGTCATTAAAAGAGTTCTATAAAAAAGGACTGTTATATAAGGACTATAAAGTTAATCCGTATGATTGGAAATTAGGAACAGTACTATCCAATTCCGAAGCTTCGTCTGAATATCAAGAAATTGTTGATGATACGGTAACCGTTTGGTTTGAATTAGAAAATGGCGATCGTGCTATGGCTTGGACAACAACGCCTTGGACGCTACCGGCTAATTCTGCGCTGGCGGTAAATAACAAAATGAAATATGTTCGTATGCGCCACAATGATGGTCATGTTTATATCTTGGCTGAATCACGTTTGTCCGCATATGACAAGATATTTGCGACGTCTGAAAATCTTGGGACGGTTATGGGTTCCGAATTGGTTGGTTTACATTACACACCGATATTCCCATATTATATGGATATGGCAAAGGATGGTCATGGTCTTTATACAGTGATTTCCGGCGATTACGTATCGGACAGTGACGGAACCGGTATCGTGCATATTGCGCCGGCATATGGCGAAGACGACTATTTTGTGGCCAAAGCGATTGACCCACAATTCCCAGTTATATTAAATGTCGATGATTATGGTAACTTTGATAATACTGTGACAGATTGGGCTGGCGAGAATATATTCGTGGCAAATCCAAAAATCATAGATTGGTTGCGAAGCAAAGGAATCTTGGTTAAAAAAGACCAACATAAACACAGCTATCCGTTTGGTCCGCGCAGTAAAGAAAAACTTATTTATCGTGCAACCGATGCGTGGTATATCGATGTCCCAAAGATTCGCGACCGTTTGGTTGAAATAACCAAAAACGAAACACATTGGACATCGGTAAAGAATCGTTTTATGTCATGGATTGAAAATGCGCGTCCATGGGGGCTTTCGCGCAATCGGTTTTGGGGAACACCATTACCGATTTGGGAACGTGACGGCGAATATAAAATCTTTGGTTCTATCGCAGAATTGGAAGAATTCTTTGGAACAAAAGTCGAAGACTTGCATCGTCCGACGTTGGACGCTTTAACCAAAGACGGCTGGAAACGCATACCCGATGTTTTGGATTGTTGGTATGAGTCTGGATCTATGCCATTTGCATCTCTGCACTACCCATTTGAAAACAAAGAAAAGTTCGAAAAAACTTTCCCTGCAAGTTATATCATAGAGGGTCTAGACCAAACACGTGGGTGGTTTTATTCGCTAATGGTGATTGCGGTTGCGCTGTTTGACAAGCCGGCGTTTAAAACTGTGTCGGTCAATGGTTTGATTCTTGATGAACAAAAGCGCAAATTTTCAAAATCGTTGGGTAATTATGTTGACCCATCAGAACAACTTGAGATGCTTGGTGCAGACACCGTTCGTTTGTTCATCTTGGGCAGCAACTTGATAAGGTCAGAACCCGTCTATGTGGATAAAGAAGGCAAAGCACTTAGTGGTGCGGGTAAAACAGTTTTGACACCTCTTTGGAATGCGTATCACTTCTTTACATTGTATGCGAATGCTGGCAATGTTACTGCGAGTATGAACGATACTTCAACCAACTTGTTGGATAGATATATCTTGGCCGAATTAAATTATTTGATTCAAGTTTCAACATCGGCAATGGATGAATATAAACCGGATGCCGCGGTCAAAGAATTTATCCGATTCTTGGATGTGTTAAATAACTGGTATATCCGTCGCAATCGTGAAAGATTCTGGGGCGAAGATAACACAGCATTTAATACATTGTATTATGTATTGGTGAACTTGTGCAAACTAATGGCGCCGTTCACACCGTTTTTATCAGAATACATCTATAAAAATTTAACAGGCGATGAATCTGTGCATTTGACTGATTGGCCGGTGGCAAATTCTGTGGATATGAAAATTGTCGCCGATATGCGCCGCGTCCAAGAAATCGTTTCGGTTGGAAAGCAATTGCGCGAACAGTACAAGGTTCACAATCGTTGGCCACTTAGTAAACTGACGGTTGCGGGCGGTGTGCCGATGACCGAATACACAAACATTATTCGTGATGAATTAAATGTGAAGTCTGTTGAATGGGTTGATAACACGACAAAGGTCGCAGACAGTTTCATATATTTAATCACACCAAAAATCGGTGCGCGCCTTGGCGGTGCTTTGCGTGAAATTGTGCCGGCCGTGAAACGTGGCGATTATGAATTGTCGGGCGATAAGTTGGTTGTTGGCGAATATACATTGAACGCAGACGAATTTGAAAATCGTTTGAATATCCGCGATGGTGTAACGGGTATGCCACTGCCAGATAATACCGCGGTTGTCATTTTGGATACAGAATTGAATTCTGAACTGATTGCCGAAGGTTTGGCGAACGACGCGTTACGTTTCATCCAAGACACGCGTAAAGCATTGGGATTGGATGTTTCGGACAGAATAAATCTTACCTATACGGCAGATTTGGCGCTGTCTGGTGCATTGGAACAGCATAAAAAGATGATAATGTCGAACGCGCTTATTCGTGAAATGTCGCCGGGTGCGGCTGAATACTTTACGGAAATCGAAGGGTATAATTTTGGAATCTCTATACAAAAGGCTTAAAAAATGAAAGAGAATAAATTTTTGTTTTATGGTTGTATTATCACGATTATTGCGTGTGCAGCATGGTCACATTTTGGAAAACCTTATGATGCAAAATTTGTGCATGATGAACCAAAACCATGGTTTTCCGAAAATACGGATTCTGTGTTTATCGATAATTCAAACGAATCCATGGCGCAAAAAACTGAGTATAAAGTTTCACATAAATGTGAAGCGCCGCGTCCTGTGCATCATATAATATACGAACAAGGAAACATAATCGACAAAGAATATGACACATATAATTCGCAATGTATGTGCATGGTAACGGTTGGAAATCAAAAGCCTGTGTGGTTTGATTTAAAGGATGTAAATCATACAATGTTTGAATCGAAAACCGCCGAAGAGACGACTGCTTTGTGTAATGATAAATGCCAAACGGTATGTGAAACGGGTTTTGAAGTGTTTCTTAACGATAACCCAGATTTTAAACCGTTCGCGGATGGTGAATTTGTCGGATGTTCATCACAATTTGAATTGCAAAGTTGGGGCCAAGAAGTAAATGGTCAATCAACAGAACGCTATTATTCAACGAACACAATATCGTGCCAATGCGCATATGGGGACAACATAGTTGAAAAAACTGAGATGTATCAGTATTTTTCAGAACCCAACAAAAAAGAACTTGATTGCAATAAAAAATGTGCGGAGATTTGCGCAGAATAAGATATGATAACACCGCAAGATTTTTTTGAAATTGTTCCAAAAAATCTGAATATGAATATTCGTTCAGAACTATATTCCACGAACGAATTCACATTTGCGGTCGCGGTGATTTTGTCGGCGCAGGCAACGGATAAAAAGGTGAACGAGGTCACACCTGCCCTATTCCGTGTTGCGCCGACACCGCAAAGAATGTTGGAACTTGGAATCGGTGGATTAAAGGAACATATTCGTGTAATTTCTTTTTTTAACAACAAGGCAAAAAATATAATTGCGCTGTCGGAACAGTTAAAAGATATTCCAACCAATAAAGATGAATTTGTTTTTCCGCAAAAATATCACGAACGCGATGAACTTATAAAATTACCGGGCATCGGGCAAAAGACCGCAAACGTTATCACAAATGTTTTGTGGAATGCGCCGAATATCGGGGTCGACACGCACGTGTTCCGCCTAAGCCATCGTTATGGTTGGGTGACGGATTCTGCAAACACGCCGGAAAAGGTAGAGGTGGAATTACTAAAAAAAATTCCAAAGAAATATCACGCAATAACAAATCATGTGATGGTGCTGTTCGGTCGATACACTTGCACCGCCCTGCGCCCAAAATGCGCCACCTGCCCACTTTGTAAAATTTGCGATTATAATAATAAATAATCTTGCAAGTTATGTTTTAATATATATAATGAACATGTATAGCAATCGCTATACGATGACGATGGTTTAACAAGCCACTATAGACGCGTCTTACAGACGTTAAATGTGCCTTCTGTCTTTATGCAGGAGGCTGACCGAATACTCAATAGGTCGGACTATTTCGTCTATAGTAGTTGTTACCTCCTGCCATCTTTTTTTCCTAAGAAAAAAGGTGGTTTTTATTTTAACAAAAAAAGAGGTTAAACATGCCACATGAAAAAGATTGGTTGCGGGAATCGGCCAAAGATTCATTATATGGCAATTTATTGTATTTTTTCAAAAGAAACCCAAAATACAAAATGAATCCTATGGAATTTGTAATGGTTCTGCATTATCTTGCAAATGAATTTGCCCAAAGGTTTCAATATCCGTGCCCCACAAAAACCCCACCCGAAGTATTTACTAACTAAACCACTAACCACTTATTTTATCTTTCTTAATATAACCATAATTCCCGCCGGGGTCATACCGGGGATTTTTTGTAATTCTGCAAATTTTGTGATATAATTACTCTTAAGAGGTATAAAAATGTCCAATACGCCATATACAATTCAAGATGGAAAAATATGGGTTGACCCGAAATTTTGTTCGTTTATTCGTATAGGAATGAAGACATCAGAGAATAATGAGCATTGGACAACCGAATTTATATTGGATTCACAAAAGAAAACAATAATTTGTTTCGGGGGCGATGGAACAAGAAACGCACGTGCAGCTAATGGTAATATAAATTCTTTTGTAAAGACACTTGATTTCACAAAAGAACAGCAAAATAAAATGCAAATGTTAGCAAATTACGAAGATATTCCCGAAGATTTTTTCTTTACATTACATATGGCAACAAATATTGACGAATTGTATAACAATGATTTTGTGCGAGAAACATTGAAAGTATTTATGCCATTTATTGCAAAGAAAACAAAATCAGGTTGGGATAAAATATCTGATAAAAATTTATTAAATAATATGCATAACATATTAATTGTAACCCATTGTTACGGCACATCAGTGATGATTGAGGTTTTAAATATTCTTAAACAAGAAATGCGTACCTTGGGATATAATCAACAGTTGATAGATACGGCATTAAAACAAATTCTGTGCATTTCTAATAATTCTCAACTAGAAATGACTGAAGATATACCAACTACAATTCTACAACGATACTCTGTTGCCGATGGCCAATCTGACAGAACATATGATAAAAAATATTCTAATTCTTATCCTGTTCATCTAGATGAAAATTCAGAATTTTCGAAAATCAAAGGTAAGAAATCTGCATTTATAAAATTAAACGAAAATGAAATAATGATGGCATTTGATAAGATTTTAATGTCAACTGATATAAGGGGGAGCAGCAAAGAACACAACGAAGCCTTTTTTGAAACGGACCTCAAGAAATTAACCAAAGTTGGTCGGGAACAAATGAAATTAATGCGGTTGGTTGTACAATATTGGTATAATAATCATGACGAAATTCCGGATGCTATGGATTTATTAAAAAAGGTGGCAAAAGGAACAGATTTAGAACTGTTTGTTGCCACTTCAATCCTTAACGGCGAAATGTTAAAAAAAGAACATAATAATCCATTACGAAATTCACATTCTTTGGAAGTCTCTGTAAATCGATTTAAAAATCAGGATATAGAACCAGAACATACAGGTATATGGAAATTATTAGAAAAAAACAATGGACATAATTAACACAGTTTTGTCAAAAAGTAGTCGCGCCCCACTAACACTTTATCTTCCGCAGCACCACCATAATTCCCGCCGGGGTCATGCCGGGGATTTTTTGTAATTCTGCAATATTTGCCGGCCGCACGCGTTTCAACTTTTCGCAAAGTTCGTGTGTCAGCCCCGGCATATTGTCATAGTCAAAATCAGCCGGGATTTTTATCTCTTTATCGCGGCGATACGATTCAATTTCCCGATTGTTTCGCATAATATAGCCGGCATAGAATTTATCATTTTCGGAAATTTTCCCGGCTTTTTTGTTCATTTTGTTCAAAAAAGCCGGCAAATCGATAAGCCCCAAATCAACACCAATTTGCCCAAGTCGCGCAATCGCATTATCGGCACGCAGGTTCAACCGATATTCTGATCGAGATGTGAACATACGATACGGCTCGTCCACACCAAGGGTTGTTATGTCGTCAACCATAACACCAATCATCGAATTTGTTCGGTCAATGTCGAGTGTCGGCGCACCAAGCGCGAACGCGGCGGCATTTGCACCAGCAACCAAGCCCTGGGCAGCGGCCTCTTCATACCCTGATGTTCCGTTTATTTGTCCGGCAAAGAATAATCCGGGTGCGCTGCGTGCCATTAAATGCTTGTCAATCGCGCGCGCATCAATCGCATCATATTCAATCGCGTATCCATATCGTGCAAAGCGCGCATTTTCCAAACCTGGAATCGTACGAATCCATTGATCTTGGATATCGGCACCAAAACTTGTTGAAATTCCGTTCGGATAAATTAAATCACTGTGCAAGCCTTCGGGTTCCAAAAACACATGGTGCGAAGTATGTTCCGGAAACCGCATAACTTTGTCTTCGATTGATGGGCAATACCGCGGCCCAATGCCGGTTATATCGCCGTTATACATCGGCGCGTTTTTTATATTTTGCCGAATGATTTCATGTGTTTCGCCTGTTGTGTGTGTGATATAGCAAACCGCCGTATTGTTATCCACATCGCAACCATCAGAAAACCAATCGTGTGGCGTGTCCGGCAGTTGTTCTTCGCATACAGAAAAGTCGATAGAATCACGATAAATTCGTGCCGGTGTTCCTGTTTTAAGTCGAATTATGTCAAATCCAAAATCGCGCAACACTCTGGAAATTATCGTGTCAGGTGATTGATATTCTCCATTATCCATAATTCGCCCAGATGGAATTTTATCGCCACCCATTGTAACAAGCCCGCGCAAAAAAGTTCCTGTCGTGAATACGACAGATTTCGCCGTATAGAGACCGTTTATGATTTTCTTTTCCAAATCAACGGATTCAACTTTTTCGAATTGCACCGTCAAGTTTTTTTGATTCTGCAAAATTTTCATCACCGCGTTATGATAAAGTTTGCGGTCAATCTGGGCGCGCAAAGCCTGTGTTGCCGGACCGTGTGATGCGTTAAGTGTTCGAAAATGAATGCCTGCGATATCTGCGGCACGCGGCATAACGCCGGCAAAGGCATCTATTTCTGCAACCATTTGTGATTTGCCCGGCCCACCAATCGACGGGTTACAAGACATTGCGCCCAAATCAGATTCACGCATTGTAACCAACAGTGTCTTCGCACCCCGTCGTGCCGCGGCCGCGGCCGCTTCGACCCCTGCGTGTCCAC
Source organism: Alphaproteobacteria bacterium (assembly GCA_017962125.1). Taxonomy (GTDB): domain Bacteria; phylum Pseudomonadota; class Alphaproteobacteria; order Rs-D84; family Rs-D84; genus Enterousia. Next base: position 32,435 of record JAGCVZ010000013.1, on the reverse strand, counting down.
CACCGATAACAATCACATCAAATCTTTGCATTAAAACCGCCCAAGACCGCCGTTTACATGTAATACCTGGCCATTGATATATGATGCTTCATCAGATGCCAAAAACACGCACGCGTTCGCGATGTCGTCTGGTTCACCAAAGCGGCCTGCTGGAATTTGCGCCAAATAATTCTTTTTCAATTCATCTGGTAAAACATCGGTCATTGGTGTTTTAATAAAGCCCGGTGCAATCGCATTCGCAGTGATTCCACGTGATGCAAGTTCGGCAGCAATTGATTTTGTCATCGCAATCATACCGCCCTTTGATGCCGCATAGTTCGCCTGGCCCGCGCCACCGATAACACCGATAATCGATGCCATATTTATAATGCGCCCAAAGCGTTGCTTCATCATCGGCATAATCGCCGCGCGACACATCTTGAAACAAGACCGCAAGTTCGTATTGATAACATTATCGAACTGTTCGTCTGTCATGCGCATAAGCAAAGTGTCCGCAGTAATTCCGGCGTTATTGATTAAGACATCTAACCGACCACATTTTTCAATCGCGTCCATAACCAGTTCAACCGCCGCACCTTCTTGCGCCAAATCGCACGGAATCTTTACATAAGAATCGTCGAATTCCGAATTCAGTTTTGCAACATTGCGCCCCGACACAACAACCTTTGCGCCCGCATCTTTCATTTTACGCGCGATTGCCCCGCCGATTCCGCCGGTCGCGCCAGTTATTAAAACAACTTTGTCTTTTAGTTCAAACATATTTTACCCTTTTAGTTACCACGAGTCCGTTTTTCAGACTTCAACTTCAAAATATATCGTTTAACAATATTACGTACCGTTTCCTCTTTATTTTCCGTTTGTTTCGGAATTTTTAATTGTACATCATTAAAGGTCAAAATCGCATCTCGATTATATGTCGTGGATTGATTTAAAACATATTTTACGACAGTGTGTATTGTCATTCCTGGTGCGGCCTCAAATTTTAAGATTTTGTCACACCATTTACCATAGCAAATTGTGTTGTTATCTGCATCACAATAAGGAACCATATTGTTGCTTGATGCTATGGGTAAAGGCTCATATATCATACGTGGCATATTTACACCTCTAATTTTTTTCCTTCCATTTCCGGACAGATTCTTTTTGTAAGTCCTGTCAAAACCGCGCCCGGGCCGACCTCGATAGTTTCGGTTATTCCCAAATCGTGCATAGCCAGAACACTTTCGCGCCAACGAACGCCGTGTGTGATTTGATATACCAATGCTTCACGAATTTCATCGGGTTCGCTTATCGGCGCACAGGTTTTATTTGAAATCAACGCCGCCGCTGGCTTTTTTATTTCCGTACTCGCAAGTGCTGCGCGCATTTCCTCGGCGGCGGGTGCCTGAATCCGACAATGCACCGGCACCGAAAGTGCAAGTGGCATCGCGCGTTTTGCGCCGGCGGCCTTGGCATCTTCAAGTGTTTTTTCAACAATCTCACGCGCACCGGAAATCACAACTTGGCCTGGGGAATTGTCGTTCGCAACATCGCAATCATTTTTAGCACAGATATCACGCACAACATCAATATCCAAACCCAAAATAACCGCTGTGAGTCCCTGACCTACCGGCACCGCGCGTTGCATCGCGTCCCCACGCAACCGCAACAACTTTGCGGTATCTGCGACCGACAACGCACCCGCCGCACAAAGCGCCGTATATTCACCCAATGAATGCCCCGCAACATATTGCGAGAGTTTCACATTCGCTGCACGCAACATTGCGATAGATGTCGCCATAATTGCTGGCTGAACATTTGTGGTCAATGTTAAATCTTCCATTGGTCCATTAAAAATGATGTCCGACAGTTTTTGATTCAAAGCATCGTCAACCTCGTCAAACACAGCGCGCGCCGCCGCGTTATTTTCATACAGTTCGCGTCCCATGCCAACGGCCTGAGAACCTTGCCCTGGAAAAACAAGTATCGATGACATATCGTCACTCCTTTGATAAATTATATGCTGATTATACTTTACGAATACTAAATTCGCAACCGCAATAATTTTGGCGGTAAAAGTCGGATTCACGATTGATTTGTTGTCGTAATTTTTCGTCCCATTTAATTGGCAAATATGTAATCTCGTCCAGTGTTGATTCTGCGGCGGTATCAACTTGCGCTTGGTCTTTGTGGCGCGACACGCCGAATACGGACGCAACCGCATTATACCCATTTTCGCGCGCAAACTTTTTCGCATATTCGAAACGATACGCAAAACAAATACTGCACCGTGCGCCACGTTCTGGTTCGCTCTCCAACCCGCGCACCGCCGCACGCCACGCATCATGGTCATATTCGCAAATCTTATATTTTACGCCCAATTTTTCGCAATATTTTACTTGTTCCTGCATGCGGCGCATGTATTCGCTTTCGGGAAATATATTTGGGTTGAAAAACAAGACAATAAAATCATCTATATGCGGGATTTCGCTGCATAGCAATTGTTTTATCGCGCCGGCGCTGCATGGTGCACAACAAGACATAAGAACAAGTTTCATTGCTTAATACACCTTTTCGTTGGTCTTTTTTAACAATTGTATAAGTTCGACCGGCGTTTCCCAAAGGTCTTCGTTTGTTGGCCAGATTTGATGAAGTTTATTATCTACGACAATATCTTGCCGGCTCAATGGACGCCAAGATACAGAATATATTGGCTCACCATTTTTGCGTAAACTATATTCTTCGTCTACATTAAAAATTACGGGTGTTAATTCTGATTCTGGTTTAAAATTTAATGTTGAATCATATTCGCGTAATAAATAGTTCCTAACATCGTCTGGGTATATCAACTTTGGCATAATGAATTTAAATTTTCCGCCGTCAAGCATGTGTTCAACCGGATGTCCATCTATCACCGAACCTTTGGATAAAGAATATTTCAATTGTTCTTGTTTCGACATATCTTTGACATATCGGTCAAGGTCGATTAATTTTAATGTGCGACACACCTCAATCTCCACAGGTGTTTCTGCGGTATATTGTGCATTTTCTGCAACATATTTTTTCAAATCACCAATTTTGGTTATTTGCTTTGTTGGTTTCAACCAATGCACTTGGTCAACAAAAGAAAATTCAACAACAATTTTTAATTTCATCTTTTATCCCTTTTTAGCGTGTTTTTTTGAATAAATCAATTAATCCGACCGGTGGTTTTCCGGTTGCCACCGGCCAAATTTGATTCAGATTTCTATCAACAACAATATAATTTGGACGAATATAATTATACACGTACTTTTTGGAAATAATCGGTTTGGGGCTAGAAAGCGGTTGATATGTTTCTTTTGTCCATCCGCCAAATGCAATAGGCATCTCTTTGGATACACCATAAAATTCAAAGGTTTCGCCATAATTATCATATAAATATTTTTTTATATCTTTGGCATACACTAATTTATCCATAACATAAAAATAAAAAGAGTTATTTTGTTTTCGTAATTGTATTGTAAAATAGTTTTTATCCCAATCCATAAGTCGTGATTCCGCTTTATAGAATGTTTGTTCCGATACATATTTTGCAACATCATATATGGATTCAACATTAACGAAAGGGAACTTAAATTCCCCACGTTTTAATGTGATTTTTTCAGAGTCCATTTAATATACCTTTTCTGTTTTTTTGTTCAGCAATTCAACCAAACTGACCGGCGGTTTACCTGTTTTAACCGGCCATATCTGATTCAATGTTTCCCTTTCTATAAAAACATCACTATCGGTCAAATAATGCCAACGGACAAAACAATGTCCCGGAACACCGTCCAACATAACAGGCTTGTTTTCCGCACTGTTTGCATCAAAGTTAAATGTTTTTCTGTATTGGTCATTTAAAAATGTTGCAACGTCATTTGGATAAATCAATCTATCACCAACCAAAATAGTGTATTCGTCCGTGACCTTTGTGTCCACCATACGTTTCAGCCGAAGTGTATACGGTATATTCATATGCAAAGGATATCCGCGCGTATATTTTAACAAATCGTCAAACGAAGAAATTTGTTTAAATGGACCATTGTGGCACTGTGTGCACGGTCCCGTGTGATACAGATAAATTTTAGTTGTTTCCATTTTAATACACCTTTTCGGTTGTTTTATTCATTAATTCGACCAGACCAACTGGTGGTTTATTTGTTTTTGTCGGCCAAATTTGATTCAGGTTTTTATCAAGAATCACATTTGTATTTTTATCTAAAAAACTCCATATAGTATATGTAGCACCAATATCAAAACAAATGGGTAGATTCTGCTGGTCTGGGGTTATTGGTTTAAAATTTGGTGTTGATTGTAACAAATGTGTTTCCATTAAATATTTTATCATATCTTTTTGATACATGATGCAAGGACATATAAAATTAAACCGTCCTCCAAACAGTGACACCTCCACTGGATGTTCGTCAATGGACTCTACCGGTCTATATGGTGACCATACATATGGTGCCCCTACATCACTGATTGATTTATCTAAATCAATAATACAGACCTTCCTTATAATCTCTACTTTATAAGGTATTACACCATTTTGTTCTAAATTTTCTGCAATAACTTTTTTGATATCGTCAATCCCTGTGATTTGTTGTCGACCCAAATAATCATCCATATAAAACTGAACAACACTTTTAAGTTTCATTCTGTTAACTCCTTTGGTATTAACGAGTCTTTAATTTTGTTGATGAACCGTTTATAAATTCACAAACTGCATTGTTGTAAAAATAAATGTTTATTTTCTTAGTTCTTGTTTGGTGCTGATTTACGAATCCGCCGATACGTGTATGAAAATTTTTTATTGTTGTTTCTTTTACCAATGTTATTGGAAGTGTATCAATACTGTACATATCGCTAAGGTAAATTTCACCTATTATATAATCCATCAGTTCTTTTTTTTCAGAATTATTAAACACCGCAACACGTTTTTTGTTTGGAACATCTGTATTGGATATAACTGTATATTCTGAGCTCTTAAAATTTTGCGACATAGTCTACACCCTTCGTGCTATAAAACCACATTCCCCCCAGGCTGTACCAGTCCTATAGTTGAATTTTACTAAACAAATTTTCCGTTGCAACAAATTTCTCATTCAAACCCCAGTTAATGCGCCGTTTGTGTTTGTTTCTAACTCAATCCGACTAAATAAATTTTCCGGCACAGTAAATTTTTCGCCCGTGTCGATACGATGTTCATACTTTGTCGGCCAAGACAAATCGTGCTTGCCGGCAAATATATTTTGAATTTTTTCCGCCGTGTCCGGAATAATTGGTGCCGATATGCGCGCAAACAAATCAATAAGTTGAAAACACTCATACAAAACCGCCGCTGCACCCGCCATATCGCCGTTTTTAACAAGTGCCCAAGGTTCTTTTGCAGTCATATATTCATTTGCAATTCCGTAAATATCACGCAGCGCAACAATAGACTTCCTAAATTCGCACGCATCGAGTGCATCGGTTAGTTCGGCAATCTTTGCGTTGACTTTGTCCGCCAATTCATTATCCGCCAAACCCGCCGCCGGCACAGTGTCACCAAAATTTTTCTGTGACAGTTTGCATACGCGTGATACAAAGTTCCCCAGCAACCCGTTCAAATCTTTGTTCACAATTTCCGCAAACCGCGTCATTGTAAAGTCCGTATCGTCACTTTCCGGTTCAGATGCTAATAAGGCATAACGCCAGCAATCACTTGGTGCGATATCTAGGGCTTTATCTAAGAAAATTCCGTTTCCACTTGACTTTGCAACTTTACTTCCTCCAGCGTTTAGAAAGTTAACGGCTTTTAATAAATCTACTGTTTTCCAATTATCGTTCATCGCCAATTGTTGTTCAGGAAAAAACACAGAATGAAATTTTACATTATCTTTGCCCATAAATTGCGCATAAAAACAATCTGGATTTTTCCACCAAGAATCCCAATCTTTTCTCGCAGCTTGCGAAATTGAAACATAGCCCCACGGCGCATCAAACCACACATAGAAAACTTTGTTTTCATATCCCGGCTTATTTACCGGAATCCCCCATTTCAAATCGCGCGTAATACTTGTATCGCGCAATCCTTCGTTTGCCCAGCCCATTGCAATAGAAGACGCCGTTTTGGACCATTTGGGTGCATGTTGTGGCAACCATTTACGCCAAACATCTTCTATCTTAGAAGCAAGGAAAAATAAATTTTTTGTTTTACGCATTTCAATATTTGTTGATCCTGAAATTACAGAACGTGGATTTAGTAATTCGGATGCTTCATATGTTGCGCTGCAATTATCACATTGGTCGCCACGTGCTTTTTCATAACCACATTTTGGACAAGTTCCTTCAAGTTGTCTGTCTGCCAAAAACATATCATCATCCACAGAAAAAGGCTGCACTGTTTCGCGTTCTTCAATTAAGCCCTGTTCGTCAAGACGTGTGAATAAATCATGAATTAATTTTTCTTGTAATTCTGTATGTGTCCGTCCATATAAATCAAATGATAAATTAAAATCAGATACTGCACGCAAATGTTTTTCATAATATTTGTTAGTATATTCTAAAACGGGCATTTTTTCCTTCATGGCACCAACAAGTGCCGGTGTTCCATGTTCATCCGCACCACCAATATACAAAACATCACGCCCTATTGCGCGACAAAACCGTGCGTATACATCAGATGGTAACCAACAACCAACCAAATGACCAATATGTAATTCACCATTTATATATGGTAATGCCGAAGTAATAAGATATTTTTTGCCCATTGTTATTTTCCTTTTTATAAAAAATGACGCCAAACGGGGCGTCTATCCGAATCCCGTTTATGTTTTTTCTAAAATTATATTTGCATTCGTTTCATTTTTTACTCTCTGGATAATAAAAATCCATGGTGGGTGGTATTGGACTCGAACCAACGACCTTTACGATGTCAACGTAACGCTCTAACCAACTGAGCTAACCACCCAAAGTAAGCAGATTATAACAAAGAAAATCCCGATTGCAAGGATTTTAGTGGTTATTATATTCCGAAATGTATAAAGCAAATATAAAAAAATGGCGCATTGCGCCATTTTGATAAACACTAACTACTAGTACATTGTCTGCAAGATATGTTTATTCTTATCCAAACTGGTCAGCATACGACCACTGCCACGTGCAACACATGCCAATGGGTCATCGACCAAGAACGCCGGCAATCCCGTTGCAGCACGAATCGCGGCATCAAGACCGCGAAGCAACGAACCGCCGCCCGTCATCGCGATACCCAAATCAGCGATATCCGCAGACAGTTCTGGCGGTGTCAATTCCAATGCGTGTCTCACTGTATCAACGATTTTTGCCACAGTTTGTGATAGTGCAGATGCAATCTGCGATTCGGTAATAATCGTCTCACGCGGGGTTCCCGACAGCAAATCACGTCCTTTGATTTTCATAGAAAGTTCGTTCGCCTTGTCTTTTGGTGAAATTGCAGTGCCGATTTTTTTCTTGATTTCTTCGGCGGTATTTTCACCGATGAGAAGGTTCCTATTCTTGCGCACAAATTCAATAATATCTAAATCCATTTGATCGCCAGCAGTGCGGACAGCGTTAGAATATACAATTCCGCCAAGTGACATAATAGCGACTTCGGTTGTTCCACCACCGATATCTAGCACCATTGAACCCAACGGTTTTTCTACTGGTAACCCAGCGCCTATTGCGGCGGCGGTTGATTCTTCGACAATATACACCTTGCGTGCACCAGCGGCATCGGCGGCTTCCTGGATAGCGCGGCGTTCAACCTGTGTCGCACACGATGGCACACATATAATGATAAGCGGTGCAGTAAGCGGGCTTCTGTGATGAACCTTGCGAATAAAGTATTTTATCATTTCTTCGGCAACTTCAAAGTCTGCAATAACCCCATCGCGCAAAGGGCGCACCGCAGTAATTGATCCCGGTGTTCGACCAAACATTTGTTTTGCTTCTGTTCCAACAGCAAGTATTTCTTTGCGTCCCTGAAGACGATTTTCCGCAACAGCGACAACAGAGGGCTCATTCAAAACGATTCCACGCCCCTTGACATAAATAAGTGTGTTCGCCGTCCCCAAATCTATTGCCATATCTGCAGAAAAAAATTTCATTAGCCAATTATACATGTATCGCCCCTTTCGCAATAATTTGCTATCACTATAAACATCGAAATACGAAAAATCAAGCCATACACAATAAAAACGTTTTTTGTTTGACTTTATTTATATTTTGCTATTATTAGACACATGCGCGATACAATAAAATCACATGCCGACTTTCATACAACCGATGATGATCCATCGGCCAAGGCATTGTTCTTTTTCGTCCGGGCAAAGCCGGCGCGCTTTCCAACCAATCCGCGTATCGGGTTTATGGCGACCAAGCATACATTTAAACTTGCGGTGGAACGCAATCGGGCAAAGCGCTTGTTGCGTGATTGGGTTCGGTATCATGAAAGGCTTATGTGTCCGGAATTTGATTATATTTTCATTGCACGCCATATGATTTTGAACGCAACTCGGCCGGCGGGACGGATTGCGATGGAAAAGGCACTAACACACATTATGCGTAAATATGAGCCAAAGAAAGCAAACAAAAATGCAAAAGATTCGTAAAATTCCGGCTTATGTCGGGCTTGGGTTAATCTGGTTTTACCAACATTTTATATCACCGGTTTTTGGGGGGCGGGCGGTTTGTCGCTTTACACCGACATGCAGCGAATACACAAAAACGGCAATTTTACGATATGGACTCGTGCGTGGAACTGTTATGGGAATGCGCAGAATTCTGCGTTGTCGCCCGGGTGGTGGTTTTGGTTTTGACCCCGTACCTTGACAATGAAGGGTTTTAAGATTAGAATTCTGATAACATAAAAGAATTTATACAAAAGGATTAAAAAATGTCATTTCGTTCAACCGTGGAATCCATGTCAAAAATTATGGATGATATGGGAATTACCGAACTTGATTTGGAACGCCAGTTTTTGTTTGGCGTGTACCGCAAACACATTCATCTTTCAAAGCAATCTGGTATTACAATGCCAACATTGCCTGTGTCCGAGAATGCAAAACACACAAACAGTGAACCTGCTAATACAACTACATCGGGCTATGCGTTGAAATCGCCAATGGTTGGTGTTGCTTACCTTGCACCGGAACCGGGGGCCAAGCCGTTTACTAAGGTTGGCGCATCAATAAAGGCCGGTGATACCGTGATTTTAGTAGAGGCGATGAAGACCTTTAACCCAATAAAGTCAGACAAGGACGGCGTTGTCAAAGAAATTTTGGTTACTGACGGCCAGGCCGTTGAATTTGACCAACCATTGATAATTATTGAATAAGAAAAACTATGCCAAAGATAAAGAAAGTTTTAATTGCCAATCGTGGCGAAATTGCGTTGCGAATAATTCGCGCGTGCCGCGATATGGGTATTCGAACGGTTGCGGTGTATTCTACCGTGGACCGCGATGCAATGCATGTGCAACTGGCGGACGAGTCTGTGTGTATTGGCCCTGGGGTGTCCAAGGAATCTTACCTTAACGAATCCGCGATATTGACGGCGGCGTTGCTTACTAATGCAGATGCGATTCACCCAGGATACGGTTTTTTGTCTGAACGCGCGGACTTTGTGCAAAAGGTTGAACAACATGGTTTAATCTGGATTGGGCCGGACGCGGCGATGATAAATAAAATGGGTGACAAAGTAAATGCCAAGAAAACCGCGATTGAATGCGGATTGCCGGTTGTTCCGGGGTCTGATGGTGCGGTCGATACGGTCGAAGACGCACTAAAATGGGCAAAAAAAATCGGATATCCGGTTATGTTAAAGGCAGCGGCTGGTGGTGGTGGTCGCGGAATGCGCCCTGTTATGTCTGCGGATGAAATGGGTGAGGCGTTCGAAATTACCAAGAACGAGGCACGCAGTGGTTTCGGCGATGACACGCTTTATATGGAAAAATTATTATTGCACCCGCGGCATATTGAATTTCAGGTCTTGGGCGACAAACACGGCAATGTTGTTATATTTGGCGAACGCGATTGTTCGTTGCAACGCAAGAATCAGAAAGTTATGGAGGAATGCCCCGCCGCTGCGCTTACACAGAAACAGCGCGACGATATGATTGAAATCTGCAAAACGGCGGCAAAGAAAATGGGCTATACCAACGCCGGAACATTTGAATTTATGTACGAAGACGGCAAATTCTATTTCTTGGAAATGAACACTCGCTTACAGGTTGAACACCCAGTAACAGAAATGGTTTATGGTGTTGATTTGGTGCGCGAACAAATCCGTGTTGCGGCGGGCGAAAAACTTGGCTATACCCAGGCGAACGTGATTCCGCATGGTCACGCGATTGAATTTCGCATCAATGCCGAAGACCCGGAAACTTTTGTGCCCTGCCCCGGTAAAATCACACTTTACGCACCGTCGGGCGGACTTGGCGTGCGTGTGGACAGTGCGGTTTACACTGGATACACAATTCCACCAACATACGATTCAATGATTGCAAAACTTATCGTGCATGCGCAAACGCGGTCTGCATGTATTATGCGTGCGGAACGTGCACTGGACGAATTTGTTATCGAAGGCGTAAAAACAACAATCCCGTTGCAAAAGAAACTTCTGAACAACCGCGATGTTAGAACATTGAATTTTGATAACCATTGGTTGGAAGAATATCTAAAAAAAGAACATAAAAAGAAATAAGTGGTAAGTGTTAGTGATTAGTGAAACCGGCGCACTGCGCCGGTTTTATTCGTTAATTCAAATAAAGAAAGGCGATATCATCGTTTTGGGATTTTTAAACCCGTTGTCTGTTATTTTGTAATGGTGGTAATGGTCGAACGTCTTGGAAAATATTCAATTCAGGATGTTCTTTTACCAACTTGTTCATACCATTTGATACATGGTTTGCTATTCTATTGTCTTCAAACCAAAACCGCGAAAACATATGTTTCCTTAGCCCATTAGGTGATTCTTGTATGATTTGGTCTTTTACGTAACGTTCATAGGTTAAATCAAATAATTTCTTTAACTTTTCTGTGTTCGGCAGGTATCGATTTTTAAACATAACGTCTATCCCGAAAAAAGAACCACTACGACCATTTGCATCAACAAAACCCACGTCTGAATTTGTTTCGTATACCAAGAAAACATAATGCATACTATTGTCATTCCTGCGAATAACTTGTATCTCTGTCCCCGTAGTATGCGGCACATAAAACCCCTGTAAAAAATCTCGTATCTCTGGTGGACAGTTGGATGTGTCAAATCCGCACGGAACACCAAATACTACAACACCAGCCTCACCATCTTTCATCTTTGTCTCCGTTGTCTTTTCCAGAATTATATCAAAATATGTATTAAATACAAGCAGTTAAAAAACTATAAAAACCGCCCGCAAATGCGGGCGGCACTAACCACTTACACTAGCCACTAACACCCGTCGCGGCACACCGCGCCGCGGTCGTGACGGACTACCCACTATTTCTTTCTTTTCCTAAACTCATCTAACGACACAACGCGGCCGTCGTCGGGAATTGTGTCACCGGTGCCATCCAGTGGTAATTCTATATCGTTGTCCGGCGCATTGCGCCGGTTTGTACTATGACGCAGGCATAAATCGTCTCAAAAAATGATACGATTTTTGTATAAAATGAGACGATTGTGAAACCAGAACGATTTCGCGTATTTAAAAAAGTTTTAACATGCTCTTATCATAATATAAAAAATAAACAAACCACTCTAAATCATAAAAAATTTACATGTTTGCTAATTCTCGGCGTTTTTCGGCAATCTGTCGATTGAGATCGTCTCTTTGTTGTTCTAATCTTTCTATTTCGGCTTGCAGTCTTTCAGTTGCTACTTTGTACTTATCAATATCCTTTGTGTTGCCAGATTTCAAAGCGGTTATTTCCAAATACGGTTTTATGACAGATTCTATAGAATTTTTTAATTTTTCGTCATAAGCGCCATTGAATAACTTATCGGCATTCATGTCCCATTTGCGCCATCCAACTTTACCTGGGTGTTTATAAGTAAATTTGTTTAATATATTGACGATAAACCATTCCTTTAAATCATTTTCGAATTGTTCAGTGCTTTTTTCATCCATATCGTCCATAATAACTGTTACTGCACCATAATTAGTCCCTGGTCTGTCGCCCTGATTCCCATATATTCCAGTACGAGCAAATGTATATGCAAAACCACCAGTAAGACCAGGTACTTCTTTTTTTATGAATGTTTCACCGGGGGTTGTATAATCTAAAGTGCTTTCTGGAGTATGAAATTTAGATAGATATTGACGAAATACAGGCGGGTCTGTTCTGTCGGTATTGTCTTCTTCGCCACGCGGATGGCCGTGTATTACCCAATAAGCTTCAAAACTGTCACCGTTTTTACCAATAAAATTGTACATAGATAAATCCTTTTTTCTGATTGCAATTATACCAAAAAACGCATTAAACGCAAGGTTGTAAAATTTATAAGTATTGAAAATCTAATAAAACCGACCGCATTCATGGGTGACACTAACCACTTACACTAACCACTATCTCTTACTTTTTCCTCTTCCGAAACTCATCTAACGACACAACGCGGCCGTCGTCGGGAATTGTGTCACCGGTGCCGTCTAATGGCAATTCAATATCGTTATCCGGTGCGTTGCGTTCGGGCCCTTTGTGGAAAGACAGCATAAAATCAACAGACGGGTCTTTGAATTCAACCAATGCCGAAAAGGGAACGCGAATAAAGAACGGCCGTCCATCAAATGTCAACTGAACACCGAATTCTTTGTCCGACACATGCAGGTTATTATACGAATACTGCAACACAATCGTCATAATGTCGGGATACCGTATACGCAGGAAATCCGGCAACACAACCCCCGCATCATGCGTGCGAAAAGTTATAAAAAAATGCATCCCGTCCCCAAGGCCGTTTATCTGTGCATGAATCAATGCTTCGCGCACAACGGATTTTAACGCGTTATCTAACAAAGATTGATAATCAATTCTTGCCATTTACTTTTCCCCCTGTTCACTGATTATAGGACTTAGTTTATTGCCAGTGCAAGTAACAAATAGTGCATCTGGAACATCAGAAAAAATATCTGCATCAATTCCAGTTGCCCATACCTGAGCCGATGCATCACCAAGTTCGTTAAATAATTTTCTGCGTGCATTTTTATCCAGATGCGCAACGGCTTCATCAAGCAAGATTATGGGATTTACACCGGTTTTTGTATGAACAAGTTTTGCATGCGCCAAAATTACTTTTAACAACAATGTTTTTTGTTGACCAGTGCTGGTAAGGTTTGCAGGTAAATTCAATTCACGATTAAAAACGCCAAAGTCCGATTTATTCACTCCGTCTAAAACCATTTTGTCATTTACCAATTCGCGGTTTTGTTTTAAATAATCCAGATAATTTCTTTCTGTTGTTCCCGCGCCGGATTCCATAATCATAGATTCAACCAGTCCGTCAACCGAAACGGCGGCATCGGTTAAAAAGAAATTTATTTCGCCGGCGTATTGAATGCGGGCAGCAGCTATTGCAACGGCCGTTGCGGCGATTTGCGCATCCAACGCATCAATCCATTTTGTGTTTGCGCCCGCCTTTAATGCCCCTGCCCTTTCGGATAGCAGTTTTGCGTGCCGTGCGACTCGTCCGGCATGCGCAGAATCAAAACTTGCAGCAAGTCGGTCAAAGAACGCCCGCCTATCGGCAGCGGCATCGATAAAGATTCTATCTTCGCGTGGTGTTATCCAAACAATACGTAATCGGGTTGCTAAATCAGAAAGTGTCGCTGCATCGCCATCAATTTTTGCGTGTCTATTTGAATCACCATGATTAAAGTATACACAAATTTCCGTATCATCATAAAGTTCTGCAATCACAGAAAAACCGCCGTCCCCATCAAATCGTGCAATGTCAGTCATTTGCGCACCACGCATACCACGGTCGCCAGCAAGCATTGATATAGCCTCTATAATTGCGGTTTTGCCAGTTCCATTTGCACCAGTGATGATAACGTTCCTATGTCCGCCCGTTGAAAAACGAGATGAAACATGGTTTCTAAAATTTGTAATCATAAGGTTTTTTATCATATTTTTACTAGTGTTTCATAGGTCAGATTAAAAATTTTTGTGTTTTTTTGCAAGTATAAAAAAGCGTTGAAAACAAAGAAAAAAGCGACAGTTGTCGCTTTTTAAATCTGGAGGCTTGGGTCGGAATCGAACCGGCATACAAGGATTTGCAGTCCTCTGCATAACCACTCTGCCACCAAGCCATGCATAGCCATTTTATCCTAGCAAAATAAATTTATTTTTCAACATAAAAAATATATAATAAAAACGCAAAAAGGTCAAGAGAGAATGAATTTTATAAAAGTTTTTTTGCTGCTGGTTTTTATTCCTAGTTTCTCGTATGGGGCGAATAGCGATTGTTTGTCGCGCAAAAGTGTGCCAGAAAAAGTTTTAGATTTACAAACTGTTATAGAGCTTGGCCTTTGTCGAAATCCAGAAACCATGTCCGCGTATTTTTCTATGGAATCAGCGCGTTATAATAAAAACGCGGGGTATTCAAATTATTTGCCCGCAGTAAATGGAACGGCCAATATGACCAAAGGCTATCGAAATCATGATTGGGAAAAATGGGAATATGGTGCTTCTATTTCTGCATCATACCTGATATTTGATTTTGGTAAAAGATTGGCGGATTTAAATCAGTTATCATCCACATGGCGCGCAATGGGTTTTGATTATGATGACAGAGTGCAAAACTATGTGTACGGTGTTGTTGGTGCGTATTATGCATTACTAAATGCTGATGCCGATGTTGAAAGTGCTAAATCTTTGCGTGTTGTTGCACAAACAGCACTTGATACCGCAAATAAAAAATTTAAGGCCGGTGTTGTTGCCCGCGCTGATGTATTAAAAGCAGAGACAACATTGGCGAGTCGTAATCTCGATTTAGAACGTGCAAAAAACAATCGCGAAGTCGCCAAAGGAACGCTTCTTATGAAACTTTCTTTCCCGGCGGACGGCGAGATTACAATTGCAGATATGTCGGGTGATTTTGGTTCGGTGCGTGAAAACCGGGGCATAGATGAACTGATCGCAATTGCCCGCGAAAAACGCCCCGATTTGCTGCGGGCGGCAGCAAATAAAGATGCTGCGTGGCATCGTCGCAATAGCATGTTTTTAAAAAATTTACCAAGTATTAGTGCAACTGGAACGTTGTCTTGGAACGACAATGCGAATGAATATCTTTATAATGATAATTCCCATACAAGCGGAAGTATTGGTATTCGTGCCTCTATGCCGATATTTGCTGGTTTTGCCAATATGTACGGTGTCAAAAGCGCCCAAGCATCGTATGAAAGCGCAAAAGAAAACCTGCGAACAACGAATGATAATGCAATACTTGATGTATTTACTGCATATCAAAACTATAAAACTGCTCAAACTGTTTTAGTGCAAACTGAAACACTGTTAAAATCTGCGACAGAATCGGAACGTGTGACGGCTGGTATGTATAAAGTTGGACGTGCAACGATGCTTGATTGGCAAACTGCACAATCAGAATTAGTATCAGCGCAAAAACAAAATAATGCCGCCAAATATGACTTGTTTGTAAAGCGGGCAGCAGTGGCACTTTCAATTGGTGATATAAAATCTGAAATAGAAAAGGATGAGCAAGAATGACCGAAGAAGTTAGACACTCTTTTTTACGTAGGTTCTTTGCATGGATTTGGCGACACAAATGGTGGTCACTAACAGTGATTGTTCTTTTGTTGGTTGGTGGTATATGGTGGATTATTGCGGCAACCAGTGACAAAGTCGAATATGTAACAGTAAATGTATCGCGTGGCGATATAAAGCATGTTGTAACCGCAACGGGCGAAATAAATCCAGTGAATACAGTAAATGTTGGTTCACAGGTTTCTGGGACAATTGCAAACATATATGTAGATTATAATTCGCATGTTACCAAAGGGCAGTTGTTACTTGAAATCGAACCTTCTGTGTTACAGGCGACAGTTGACGAGGCGCGTGCAGCGTTGGATTCCGCAAAGTCGCAGTTAAATCTTGCGCGGAACGATTACGAAAGAAATAAAACACTTTATGATTCAGGTTATATAGCGCGTGCCGAAATGGAACAATCCCAAACAAATTATGAACAAGCAGAACAAAGTGTAAAGCGTATGGAATCACAGTATGAACGTGCTGTAACAAACCTCGGATATGCAACAATAACTTCGCCGGTTGATGGTACGGTGATTTCACGCAAGGTTGATAAAGGTCAAACTGTGGCGGCTTCTTTTCAAACGCCAGATTTGTTCGAAATCGCAGAAGACCTTTCGAAAATGCAAATTGAAACGGCGGTATCCGAAGCAGATATAGGCGTAATCAAAGAGGGCCAAAATGTAACATTTACAGTTGATGCGTACCCAAGAAAAACTTTTAACGGTATCGTAAAACAAGTTCGGCTTTCACCAACAACAACATCAAATGTTGTCGTATATACTGTCGTGATAGATGTAGATAATGCCGATTTAAGTCTTATGCCAGGAATGACCGCGTTTGTAACGATTCTTATATCCGAAGCCAAAGATGTTTGGAAAACACAAAACGCAGTTTTCTTGGTGCGCAATTTCAAGAATATAATTACCGATACTCCGGACAATATAAATCCAAATGAATATATTGCTGTTTTACGTGATGGGAAACCTGTTTTTATCAAATATACCAAAGGTCTTACCACCGCCACAGAATCACAAATTATATCCGATGAATTAAAATCTGATGATCGTATTATTGTTGGGCGCGTGGGACAATCAACAAGTTCAGCCGCAACCCAAGCACGCCGTCGAGGACCGTTTTAATATGATGAAAAAAAATGAAAATATAATTTCTATGAATAAAATTTGCAAAAGTTTTCCACTTGAAATCGGTGGGGCACAACAGGTTTTGTTTGATGTAAGTTTTACTGTTTCTTCTGGTGAATTTGTTGCAATTATGGGACCGTCGGGTAGTGGAAAATCAACATGTATGAATATCATTGGTGCGCTGGATACGCCGACATCTGGGGTTTATGAACTTTATGGAAAAAATATAACAAACATGACTGATGATGAATTAGCAATTATTCGTAATGAATATATCGGTTTTGTTTTTCAAAATTTTAATCTGCTTTCTAAACGCAATGTGTTGGACAATGTTATGTTGCCGTTAATGTATCGCGGAATGTCCCCAGACGAAAGAATCCGTCGTTCACGTGAAATGTTGCGACGTGTCGGGCTTGAAAATTTTGAAACATATTTACCAACACAACTTTCTGGTGGAATGAAACAGCGTGTTGCGATTGCGCGGGCTTTGGCAGGTGAACCAAAACTAATTTTAGCAGATGAGCCAACTGGGGCGCTTGATTCAAAAATGGGAAACGAAATTTTACATTTTTTCAAAGAACTGAACAATGATTTAGGAATCACAATAATCATGATAACACATGAATTTGATATTGCACAATATGCAAAACGTCTTATACACATTTACGATGGCAGGATAAATTATGATGGTGTTATTCCAAAAAGCGAAGATGCATTAAATCGGAAAACACACGGAAAATGAAATGACATTTAATGACATTTTAAAAGAATCTTGGCTTTCAATTAGTGCGAACAAAATTCGTTCGTTTTTAACTGTTCTTGGCATAATAATTGGTGTCTTGGCAGTTGTGATAATGGTTGCTGTGGGCGAAACTGTGCAAACAGAAATTACAGACCAATTTTCATCACTTGGTACAAATACTATTGTAATACGCGCAGGTGCTGCGCGTATTGGTGGTGTACGAAGTGGGAATTTACAAACGCTTACAACCGATGATGCAGAAGTTATCGCAAAATTACCAGATGTGGCGGCCATAACCCCGGTTCAAGCATCTGGGGTTCAAATTGTATATGGAAATAAAAATTGGGCAACATCAATGATTGGTGTATACCCAGATTATACAACTGTGCAAAGTGTTGATATTGAATATGGTGCTTTTTTTGACCAAAGCGCGGTTAGAAATGCTTCAACATATGCGGTAATTGGTCCCAAAACTGCAACGGAACTTGGAATGGATAAAAACCCGGTTGGTGAAGTTATTCGCATCCAAAACGTTCCTTTTGTTATTGTGGGTGTTGCCAAAGAACGGGGCGATACAGCGATGGGTTCCCAAGACGACATGGTTATGATACCGATTACAACACTAAAAAAACGTTTGCAAGGCAGCAAATTTCCTAATGCAGTCAGTATGATTGCAATAAAACTTTATCAAGATGCGGATAATTCAGTTGTAATTGACCAAGTTTCCGCCCTGCTCCGCGACCGGCACCGACTAAAAGACGGTGATGAAGATGATTTTCAAATTATGGATATGCGACAAATAATGGAAACGATGACTACAGTTACAGGATATTTGAAATTATTATTAATTGCGATTGCGGCGGTATCATTGCTTGTTGGTGCAATTGGAATTATGAACATGATGCTTGTATCTGTGGCGGAACGCACACGCGAAATTGGCATACGCAAGGCAATAGGCGCACGCGAACGCCATATAATCACGCAATTTTTGGCAGAATCAATAATGATATCTTTTATCGGTTCAATGATAGGTCTTGTCCTTGGTATTGGCCTATCCCAAGGGGTTGGGCG
Source organism: Alphaproteobacteria bacterium (assembly GCA_017962125.1). Taxonomy (GTDB): domain Bacteria; phylum Pseudomonadota; class Alphaproteobacteria; order Rs-D84; family Rs-D84; genus Enterousia. Next base: position 13,725 of record JAGCVZ010000013.1, on the reverse strand, counting down.
TTTTATACTTGGGTACAACGTGCCGTTTAGCTTGTGGCCAGTTGTGCTTTCGATAACAGTCGCGGTTGTTGTGGGGCTTGCATCAGGCGTTGTCCCGGCGATAAAGGCTGCAAAATTAAACCCCATTGACAGTTTGCGATACGAGTAAATTTGTTAATATGCAATCACCATATCCCATTTTAATTGCACATTAACAAGCGATATGGACGAACTTGACTTTGTTTTTTGTTCATGTGACTATTTTGCAAAATCAAAGTATTTCTTCAACTTTTTTTTCTTTTGCATTGCAAAGGAAAAAGAAGATATGCCCAACATAAATTTTACATCTTTTAACTTTTTGTTTTCGTGGGTTATCATTCTATCTCGCGACAATTTCCCCTGCATTTTTGATAAAATTGGAACGTGTACGTGTGCCTGTGTTGCATGTTTTACCAAACCATCTAGTGCCGATATACCCTCTACTGTACCAGTTAGGGGTTCGTTCAAAGCCAACGCCATACCGGCGGAGAAATTACGACTTGTCTTTGATGTTGCGGTCAGCAATAAATCACCAAGCCCACAAAAATCAAGAAAAGTTTCCATTTTTGCACCAAGTTTCATTCCCAAATACACAACCTCTTGCCACAGTTCTGTCATGGCCAGTGCAGATTCATTCTCTCCCTTGCCTTTTATCTTAACATATCCGCTTATTAGTGCGACCGCATTTTTGCCGACCCCACAAACCACTGTTCCGATAACATCATCAGTGTAACTAAGGTATAATTGATTAAATACTGTTTTACCAATTTCATGAATTTTGCTGCTGCCCGCAAGGGTTGAACCTGTCGGGACATCATGAGCAACCTCGCCTGCAAACTGCGGACCTGACAAAACACCAATGTTTTGTCGGTTAGGATTAATAGTTTCTTTTAATATTTCTGTCATAAATTTACCAGTTTTCGGCTCGGCACCTTTTGTGCAAACAATGATAGGTTGATTTTTATAAAATTCCTTTGCCTTTGTCATAGTATCGCGGAAGAATGCTGCTGGTGTAACTGCAATCCACACATCACAATCCTCAAGGTTTGCCATATCTGTGGTAACAACAACCGCAGACGATAAACCAATACCATCAAAATGCTCGTATTCACCTTCAAATGACCATAAAACAACACTTGTTCCACCACGTGCGATAACATGCGCAAGCCCTGTCCCCCATGCACCAGCACCAATGATTCCTACTTTCATTTTATTTTCCTTATTTTTTTCTCTATATTTGGCACGATAACCAACCCATCTTCGGATAATTCGATTGCGCGATTATATGCGTCTCGTGCCAAATCTTTTTTACCCGCAACAACATATGCATCACCCAAATGTTCAAACAATGCAGAACAAGTATTCGCCGTTCCACCAATCTTTTCAAGTATTTCCAGTGAAGCACTGTTTCCTTCACGTACGCCAACAACCACCGCAACTGTATCCCAAGCAACAACATCCATCGGATCGCGTTTTACCAATGCCATAGCATAATCGTATGCATTTTCAATTTCACGATTTTGTGCTGCCCATATTCGTGCCTGTATCGCTAAAACTTCTGGGTCAACAGCCTTACCTTTGGCGACATCGTGAATGTCGGCTTGTGCACGATCTAAATCACCAAACATCATGTACACAAAAGCGCGTCGTTTTTTTAAATAAGTCCTGCCAGAATCAGAAAGTTTCTTGTTATTTAATGTCTTGTTTATTGTGCGCAGGGCCGCGGATTTTTGCCCTGCCCTAATATAATTTGCAACCATTTTATTTAATGCCGGAATAAATAATCTATGAGAACTTAGGATTTTTCTCATTTCTTCCACAGAATCGGTTGTTTGCATTTTGGCAAACAGATAAAAAGGACTGTCCGTAGAAATAGAATCAAAATAACGCGCATAGCCACTGCGTGTATTTGCAAAAAATTGACCAGCATAATAGTTTATAGCGTCCTGGAAAAATTGTGATTCTGGACCGATTATTTGTGCAAAACGCAGCATTAAGATGGAAATATCAGAATAAAGCATTATATGTGTGTGAGAAACATTTTGAATGATATTAAACGCTAATTCATTTTTAACCCCTGCAAACGTTGAGTTCCAATCTGGAATATCATCATAATGCATTAAAAACATTCCGCCGGGGGTTTCTGAAAATTTCGTGCGCAACGATTCTGCGTTTTCGTCCATTCCATGCGCCCTATAAAACGACATTAGATAGATATAATCACTTATATTCATAAAATCAGTAGAGATATTTTCAAATGCACTAGCCGCTTTTTTTATATCCCCAGATTCGGCACAAATTTGCCCGCGAACGAATGTTTTCCAATTTGGGTTTGTTTCGGCTTTTTCAATATATTTTAAAACATCATCTTTGTGCCCTGCCCCAATTCCAGACCAAATCCTAAAAGGTGCGTATATGGCGGATTTGTTCGTATAGAACCGTTTGTGCATATCGCCCCATCGGTCGTTTCTCGCAAGATATGTGTCGTACATCATTCGTGATGCGATATCTTTTTTATCAGACAAAGATTCGATATTCATAGGAATATGACCTGATAAAAATTCCGCCAACATGCGTAAATCTTTTGCAACATCATATTCTACATCTGAAAAGTCGGAAATAAATTCGTTTGCCTTATCAAAGTCATTTATATATATCGCATGTTGGGCCGCCAAAAAAGAGCCATATTTTGTAATCGGCAATTCGCCGAGTGTTTGCCCCTCCTTGGGTAAAAATGCACGAAATGACACCAAATAAGCCAAGATGCCTATTATTATAAACAAACAAATAAAAAATAGTGTTTTTGATTTTGCCATTTGTAAAAATATGCTACAATAATAATATGAATAGTAAAGAAAAATTTGCATGTTATGCGGAAATTCTACGCGATTGGAATTCGCGGATGAATCTTGTGGCGCCGAGTACATTAAACGACTTAGAAACTCGGCATTTTGCCGATTCTGCGCAGTTGGCAGATGTTTTACCTGCGGATACAAATGTAATCGATTTAGGGTCGGGTGCGGGGTTCCCAGGCGTAGTTTTGGCAATTTTGGGTTGGAATGTGACTTGTATCGAATCGATTGGTAAAAAAGTTTCTTTTCTAAATGAATTAAAAACAAAACTTCAACTTGATAATTTAACAATTTATCATGGACGTGTTGAAAATTTTTTCCCGGCTTTTTTGAACAAAAATACAAAAAAGGCCGGGAAATTTGTTATAACCGCACGTGCGTTCGCACCACTTGTGAAAATTTTAGATTATGTTCGTGGGGTAAATTGCCGACTTTTTTTGCTAAAAGGTCGGGAAATTGAACGCGAAATTTCTGATGCAAAAAAGAAATATAGGTTTGATTACGATTTGGTGCCGTCAAAAACTGGCGATGGTTTCATAATAATTGTGCGTTTTGGTCGGTGATTTCACGTGAAATAAAATGTATCGTATTGTTTTTACTTGCTTTTTATATTGTGTGTAAAATTTCATATGAAACAAAGAATAATTTGTTGATTTTATGGTGTTTTTTTACTTTTGTTTTTATTTCTTGACCGTGTTAGATTCTGCATATATACTTGCAAGCAAGGATAAGAAAGGTGTGAAAATGACGGAAATAATTGCGTTTGCAAATCAAAAAGGTGGTGTTGGAAAGACCACGACTGCAATAAATCTTGGTGCTTCACTTGCGGCGATTAAAAAGCGGGTTTTGTTGATAGATTTGGATTCTCAGGGTAATGCTGGAACGGGACTGGGGTTTGTGCGTTCTTCGCACTCCCAAAGTGTTTACGATGTGATTATGGGTGTGTCAAACGCGGCAGAAAACATACTTTCGACCGCGGTCCCGGGTATGCATATTTTACCATCGACCCAAGCACTCGCCGGCGCCGAGGTTGAATTGTTGGATATGGAAAACAAAGAATATCGCCTGCGCGATGCGTTGCAGCCGATAATGGAACATTATGATTATATTTTATTAGATTGCCCTCCGAATTTGGGTTATATAACGCTAAATGCTCTGACCACTGCAAATCATGTAATTATACCGTTGCAATGCGAATTCTTCGCGCTGGAAGGGGTTTTGCATCTTATAAATACAATCAAAGGTATTCAGCAAAAATGGAACCCAAGTTTGGGTGTCTTGGGTGTTTTGTTGACTATGTATGACCGGCGTTATGGTATGACGCGTGATGTCGAAGATAATGTACGCGAAACATTTGGTGATTTAGTGTTCAAAACGGTTGTGCCGCGCAATGTTCGTGTGGCCGAGGCGCCAAGTCATGGCAAGCCGGCGTTGTTTTATGACTTTAATTCCAGCGGTGCCCAGGCGTATTTGCGCTTTGCAACCGAGGTCATTCAGAAAATAGAAAAGGGGGAATAAAATGGGAAAATTTGGACTGGGACGGAATTTGACAGATTTACAGAACGAAATGGGTGCGGCACCCGAAGTGTCGATATTGAGTGGAACTGAACGTGTTGTTGTGCGACAAATTCCAGTGGTGCAGATTGGTGTAAATCCGGACCAGCCACGCAAGACTTTTACAGCCGAAGATTTGGCGGATTTGGCTGCATCTATAAAAGAGAAGGGTGTATTGCAACCGATTTTGTTGCGTTCAGTGAAAAATCGCCCTTATATGTATGAAATTGTCGCGGGTGAACGCCGCTATCGCGCAAGTAAAATGGCGGGATTGACCGAAATTCCGGCGTTGGTAAAGAATTTGGCGGACAATAACGCAATGGAAATCGCACTGATTGAAAATGTGCAACGCGAAAACCTGAACCCGATAGAGGAGGCTGCGGCGTATGTGAACCTTATGAACAAATGCGAATACAGCATGGCGGATGTGTCACATTTGATTGGAAAATCCGAAAGTTATATACGGAATTTGGTGCGCCTTAACGGTTTGCCGGCATCGGTCAAAAAAATGGTAGAGCAGGGCGCAATCACCGCATCGCACGCGCGCGCAATCACTGTTGCCGAAGACCCAGAAAAGGTCGCGCGTGAGATTATTGAACAAAAACTATCGGTTGCGGATACCGAAAAACGTATGAAAAACGTGGCGCGTTCCGAAAAAAATCGCAAATTTACAAACAAAACAATGGATGCAAAAACCGTTAAGGATTTGACGGCAAGGGCAGGGCGCGCGCTGGGGGCGACAGTCAAAATTACTGAACGGCGTGGTGGTGCTGGCGTGATAATAATAACATTTGACACGCGCAACCAATTAAACGAAATTATTGACAAAATTGCCGGCCGAAACGCATAAAAATATCAAAAACGCCGGTAGTGTTGACAAACAAAGGTGGTGTTACAATGATAAGTATTAGCAACTTAAGAAAAAAACAAGATATAGGCACGATTGCCGGTTCTTATGCTGATTACTACAGTAACTCGGTATTACAAGAAAAATGGACCAAAGAATCGGCAACCGAATTATTTGAATATTTTTATAGGCAAAACAAGGAGTTATTCTTTGTCGCATATGATAATGAACGCCCCATTGGAATTATAACATCTGTTTTGAAACCTTGGTGGGACGGCAATCATTTGGAAGATGGTGAGATTTTTGTAATACCAGAATATCGCCAGAAAGGTGTCGCAAAAATGTTACTTAAGGCATTGTTTAAGTGTGCGGTTGATAAATATAACGCAACAATATTGGAGGCACACACGTACGAAGATGAAAACGGTTTTCCATATTGCTGGTATAAAAGCTTAGGTTTTGAAACCATAGATGATTGGAAGATTATTAGCGGTGATATAAAAGAAATTATGAAAAAAATATAAAAAGGAATGGGTATGAATGAAACGTTTAAATTTCTAAAAGAAAAAACCAAGGTAAATTATCTTGCCACTATCAATGGTAATGAACCGAGCCTGCGACCATTTGGCGACCCGTTTTTATATGATGGGAAAATCTATGTGATAACCAACAAGAAAAAGAATGTGTCTAAACAAATTGCGATAAATAATCATGTTTGCATAGTTGCCTATGATGATGAAAATTGGATAAGAATCAATTGTGAACTGGTGGACGACAGCGATAACATAAATGCAAAAAAGGCAGCTATTTCCGAATACGATTGGGCGGAAGCCGCAGGATATACATTGGATAATCCTAACTTTCAAATCTTGTACATGCACAACGTAACCGCCGTTGTATATGACGAAGAAGGTCACCCAATCAATTCATATAAATTTTGATGTGGCAGAAAAACGGGCGCATCGCGCCCGCACTTACACCAAGCTAGGGCAAAGCCCTGGCGCAGTCTCGGCGTAGCGAAGCGAAGACGGATAGCCACTAAAAAAAACACCGGCAGCCGCCGGTGCAAGAAAAAACGCCCCGAACGGGGCGTTTTTATTATTTAACGGTCGTTGTGGCGTTACGGTTAAATTTCCAAACCTTTTCGCCAGTTCCTTTGACCAATGGGCGTTCTTTACCATAAGAAATGGTAGAAATACGTTTCGCATCGATGCCTTCGTTAACAATGACTTGTTTCGCAGCGTTTGCACGACGTGCACCCAATGCCAAGTTGTATTCCGCAGAACCGCGTTCGTCGCAGTTACCGGCAATTTGAACCTTTACATCATCGTGTGATTTAAGGTATGCCGCCTGACCCAACAAGTTATCATGCGCCGCATCGGAAATTTCCGAAGAATTAAACGCAAAGAAAACGCGTTGGTTTTCGATTGATGTCGGTTCAACAACGGTCGAACCACCGCACGCCGCCAGCAAGCCAGCCGCGCCAGCCAATAAAGCAAAGTTTTTTATTTTCATGAAAATACTCCCTTGAGTTTATGTTGCTCATGTTATAGTCTATATGAAAACATTTATAAAATCAAGCATAATTAAAGGTGATAAGTAAAATATGAAAAAAATCATGGTATGGTGTGGACGAGAGTGAAGTTCTCCTCCCCCGGAGGAGTCCCCGAAGGGGGAGGTGGTCTCTTATAAATATAAGATTTCTGGAATCTGAAAGACCACCCCGTCCGCTTCGCGTCCACCCCTCCGCAGGAGGGGAACTTGAACCAAAAGGAACAACAACGATGAATAATGATTTTCTGAGTGACTTAGTGATGGCGGGAGTAAAATGGGAACTGACCGATGAAACGATTGGGTTTGTAGTAGAATCTGCACCATCGGTATCGCGCGTGCGTACGATTTCTAATAACGTTGTCCCTCCTATATCGCCGGTTTCAACCGTATCAATTGAAACAGCAAATGCGATGGCGGAAAGACCAACTACGACGGCTGTTCTTGTGCGAATGATAAAAGAATTTGGTCATCCTCTGCGCGCAGGGGTGTCAAATGTAGTTGTGCCACACATTGCACCGAATCCAAACGGCGTTTTGGTTATTACTGATATTCCGTCCAGTGAAGACGATGCCACGGGGTGTGTTTTATCTGGGGCGGCGGGCGAATTGTTCGATAAAATGATTAGTGCAATTGGTATGTCGCGTGAAAATGTTTCGATTTCGCCGATTCTGTTTTGGCGCACGCCAGGCGGTCGTACGCCGTCACGGATGGAATTGGACTTAGGACGGCCGTTTTTGAATCGGTTAATAGAACTGATAGAACCAAAAATCATAATAACTCTTGGGACACTTGCAGCGGCGGAAATCGCAAATATAGACTTGATGCACAATCATGGTGCAGAATCACCGGGACCGGGTGGCGCGCGTATATTTTCGATTTACCACCCAAATTACCTAATACTTAAAACTGCCGCAAAGCAAGATGTTTGGACTGTGTTGCAAAATGTGCAAAAAATGTTGAAAAGTCTGAAAAATTGTGTATAATTCGCGCATAACAGTTTAAAAGGAGCATACAATTAAACCGCAAAAAAATCGTGATAAGCGTGACATGGGACCACGTACCAACAACAGGATAATCGCAAAATCTGTTCAGGTTATCGGCGCAGACGGCCAGAATATGGGCATTATGCCAACGCCTCAGGCGTTGCAGATGGCGATGGATGCTGGAATGGATTTGGTGGAATTAAATGGCGCATCTGTGCCACCGGTCGTAAAGATAATGGACTTTGGCAAATATAAATACGAACAGAAAAAACGTGCATCCGAGGCCAAGAAAAAACAAAAAACTATGGAGATGAAGGAGGTTTGGATAAAACCCTTTATCGAAGAAAATGATTTGCAAATCAAATTGCGCAAGGTTTTTGAATTTCTGGACGGTGGCGACAAAGTGAAAGTATCTGTGATGACCAAGGGTGATCGTCGGGTGCTTGCCATTGGACGTGATTCTGTGCCGGCATTGTTCGAACATATTATAGAATTGATTGGCGACCGTGGAACCTTGGAAAGTCGTTCCAAACCAGACGAACGAACAAAATCTATTATAATTGCCCCGGCAAAACCAGCAAAGTAAAAAGGTGTGTTATGACCAAAGAAGACCTTGAACAATATTACCAAACGCCGGACGGTAAAAATGTAAAGGATTTTATAGAAAATGAACAACAAGACGCGGTTGTTTACAGTGTGACAACCGACAAACATTATCGTCATATTAAACTTTGGAGTCCTGTGTGGAAGACAATCTATATTACACAAGACAGAACGGATAGGAACCTAGACGAGGTGCAACGTGGTGATATTGTGTCTTTGTCAAGGTGGTGGGGTAGCAGTGAATATTACATAAAAGAAAACAAAACCGCGTCACAGATAAAACAGGATAGTATAGGAAAAATTTTGAAAGATTTTGATGCGGCGCAACAACAAAATATTCTTTTTATAAGCGAGTATCAAAGATTAAATAAAAAGAAATAAAAAAACACCCGCATGGGTGTTTTTTTGTGGAATGTTGAATTTTTATTTTGTATCTTTGACCCATGTAACAAAGGGTTATTAGATGGATACGGATAAATTGACATTTGAAGAGGCATATCGGCAACTTACCGAATTGGTAAAGAAAATGGAATCGGGCGAAATGCCTTTGGCTGATTCTGTTGCCGCGTATGAACAGGGTATAAAGTTAAAGGCCTATTGCGAACAGTTGCTGAAAGAGGCCGAATTAAAAATCGAAACACTTAAAATTACAAACCCGAACGAATAACGGATTTGGTGATGGCGGATAAAAGCAAACTGACACCAGTAATGCAACAGTATGTGGATTTCAAGAATGAAAATCCCGATGCATTGCTTATGTTCCGGCTTGGCGATTTTTATGAATCTTTCTTTGAAGATGCGAAAACAATAAGTGCGAAGTTGGGGCTGGTTCTGACATCGCGTGGAACAGACGGTGATGGTGTGGATATTCCGATGTGTGGTATTCCATGGCATGCAGCCGAAGGATACTTTGGTCGCCTTGTGCGGATGGGATATAAACTTGCGCTGGTTGAACAGATGGAAACTCCGACCCAGGCCAAAGAACGTGGGCATAAGTTTATTGAACGTAAAATCACGCGTGTTTTGACGCCTGGGACACTGACTGATGAAAATTTATTGTCGCCCAAAAGCGCGAATTTCCTTGTCGCGATTGTGCGTGTGGCGCATGAAAGTTTTGATTTTGCAGGGTGTGATATTTCAACTGGTGAATTCTTTGTTGGGCGCACAGACGATATTATTGATGACTTGGTGCGGATTTCACCAGCGGAGATAATTTATCCAGCCTCAGATGCGGAATGTGAAACGATTCTGCATATTCGTGACATGTTTAAATCAACGCCTGTGTTTGATAAAATTTATCGTCGTGGAGACATAGACACAATCATAAGTGCAGTATTTTCGGGTGTGCGTGCCGAAGATGTGCGCGAAAATGTTGCTATTGGGTTGCTTGCGGCATATCTATTTAATACGCAACGTGGCGCGGCATTGACTTTCCGTGCGCCGTATAAATTTAACGCTGGGACGCAATTATTAGTTGATTCTGCAACGTGGAAAAGTTTGGAAATAGATTCGGCGTTGAACGATGGGGGACGTTGTTTGTTAGATGTGTTGGACAACACAAAAACCGCGGCGGGTGGGCGAAAATTGCGTGCGTATTTGCGTAATCTTTCTGCGGATATTGTGGAAATTAAAAATCGCCAAGGTCACATTGAACACATGGTTTTAAATTCTGATGTTCGGGCGATGGTTGCAAATGCGCTGTCGCATGTACCGGATGTTGGACGTTCGATTTCGCGGTTGTTGGCGGGGCGTGGGACACCACGAGATATGCGGCATATATGTGATTTTTTAATTGAAATTCCGAACCTTAAAATGCTTGGAACGCGACTTGATGCGGGACTTGCCGCGCGCACAGAAACAATTCGTGCACACGATGAACTTGCATTGCGCCTGCGGTCTGCTTTGGTTGATGATTTGCCGACATTTTTCCGCGATGGTGGCGTTATTCGCGATGGGTTTGATATGGCACTTGATAATATGCGAAAATTATCACATGGCGGACAAGAAACTATTGCCACGATGCAGGCAGAATATGCTGGTCAAACAGGTATAAATACATTAAAAATCAAATTCAACAATGTTATCGGATATTTTATTGAGGTCCCTTCCGCCAAGGCTGCGCCGTTGATGCAACCAGAATCCGGTTTTATCCATCGACAAACATTGGTTGGCAATGTGCGGTTTACTACACCGCGTCTTGTGGAATTGGATAACGATATTCGTTCTGCAACAGATAAAGCCGCGGCGATAGAAGCGAATTTGATTGAAAATCTTATCAATGACATTCGTGATGTTTCCGATGATATTTTAGCGGCGGCAGACGTATTTGCAGATTTAGATGTTTGGTGCACGCTGGCGGATTGTGCAACAGAGTGGGAATGGAATCGGCCAGAAATTACAAATGGAAATGAATTTGAAGTCGTCGGTGGCCGTCATCCAGTAATTGAAAGCGCACTGCGCGAACATGGAAATAGTTTTGTAAAGAATGATTGCAATTTGAACGAACAATCGGTTGCATTGCTCACAGGCCCAAATATGGCGGGGAAGTCCACATATCTGCGCCAGAATGCTTTATTGGTGGTACTGGCGCACATGGGTTCATTTGTGCCGGCGACGCACGCAAAAATCGGTATTTGTGATCAACTGTTTAGTCGTGTTGGTGCATCGGATAATTTGGCCGCGGGACAATCGACATTTATGGTTGAGATGGGTGAAACCGCAAACATATTGCGTCGGGCCACAGACCGTTCATTTATAATCTTTGATGAAATCGGCCGCGGTACGGCAACATACGACGGTATGGCCATTGCCCAGGCGGTATTAGAATACCTGGATACACTGCGGGCGCGAACATTGTTTGCGACCCATTATCACGAATTGACCGCGCGCGTTGCGGCGAACGGTGGTGAATTGCAAAATGTATCGTGCCTGACAATTGATGTTCGCGAACATAATAATGAAATTGTTTTTATGCATCACATAGTGCCAGGCGTGGCAAGTCGCTCGTATGGTATTCATGTTGCGAAAATGGCGGGCATGCCGGAATCAGTGGTTGCGCGCGCGGAAAGTGTCCTAAGCGGATTGGAACATGGGGCGCCGCAACAATCGCATGTCGCGCCAACAAAAACAAAATCGGGTGTGCCGATGGCGCATTCACCGGAATCGTCCCACCCGCAATTGTCGTTGTTTGAATAAAACGATTATTCTGTTAGAAATTCAGATACGTTTTTTGCAAAATCACATAGGGTTTTGTGGTATTGTTTGGACGTATCCAAGAAAACAAATTTGTTTTTTGATTCTTTTTCATATTGCTTGCTGATTTTTATAAAAGTAGTGATAGTTTTTTTAATGGTTATATCGTCCTGTTTGCTTATTGCGGTGTTATCGTCAAATTGCCTGATGTTTTTTATTTTTTCTTCCAGTGTCGCATTCGGATACCCAACAACGACAATTTTGCATTTTTTTGGGTCAAACATGTGTTCCGCTTTGGACGGGCTGATATACGCACCTTCAAAAATGATTGGAAAATCTAATGATGTTTCATCAACGAATCTCTTTATAAATCGGCATAAATTATTTTCAAGTGACTTTTTACTTCGTTTTAACAAACAAGGAAAAATATGTCTAGTTGGCCGAACAAAAATGCGCCACATAAATCCAGCGCGACGCGCAGTCAAACCACCAACTATAGAGTCCGCCGGCATTAATACCACAGGCACGCCTTCTGAGATAAGTTGTTTTGTGACATATTTGGCCAAAGTTGATTTTCCGGCTCGTGGTACACCAAGTATGATAAGGTTTTTCATTTTGTGTTCCTTTATTTACGTTTTTGTTAAAAAAACCACCAAATTACAAATCGGTGGCAGGAGGTTCGTTACTACAATTGTTAGAAAATAGTGTGTGGTATTTGATATTCCCACACCCTCCTACCACGTGGCAGTAGGAGTTGTTGATGATGCTAACAATTTAGAGGTAACGACACCCCAATACGGGTAAAACCGCCCATATCAAAAGACATTATACATTAAAGTTGTTGGAATAACAACCATATTGTATCTATATTTTTATAGAGCGACCCAATAAAAACAGGTTGTAAATTCAAATATTAACATTAATAATGTTGTTATGGTAAATGGCTTTATAATTTTAGATAAATCATCTGGTATGTTTTCAAAGACCGCCGCGTTGCGCGCTGCAAAATGTTTTTGCACGAAAAAGAACGGTCATATTGGCACACTGGACCCAATGGCATCGGGCGTATTGCCGGTGGCGATTGGTGGCGCCACAAAAATGATTCCTTTTATTGAAGATTTTTGCGACCGAACCAAGGAATACTTATTCACGATGCAATTCGGTTTCGAAACAGATACGCTGGATATAACCGGAACGGAAACCGCACGCACAGATATTGTACCCGATGAAAACACCGTTCGTTCGGTTCTGTATAAATTTGTTGGACACATTAGTCAAATTCCGCCCGTTTACAGCGCTGTTCATGTTAACGGGCAACGCGCATATAAATTGGCGCGCGCCGGCAAACAGATGGAAATTCCTGCGCGGGACCTAGATGTTTATGAACTTGAATTAATAAGCATTGATGGGAAAAATTGGAACTTTCGTATGTGTTGTGCGCCCGGCACATATGTGCGCAGCATCGCTCGCGATATTGCGCGCGAATGTGGCACGGTTGCGACAGTCACTATGATTCGCCGTACGCGAACAAGCAGTTTTGAACTAAAAAACGCGGTGACACTTGATTTCTTGGAAAATTTGTTTAATAATGGTGGCGACATCGGGAAATATCTGATGCCGGTGGATTCTGGACTGGGGGACATTCCGGTTTTGAATCTGGACAATAAATCTTGTCGTTTGTATAAAAATGGTGGGTTTATTGATGTAACGGTCGCGAACGGAACATATCGCGTGTATTCTGACGAAAAGTTTGTTGGAATCGGAACGGTTGAATCTGGAATTTTGCGTCCAAAAAGAACAATTTAGGATAAAGGAAAAAACAATGTCCATAACAAAGGCAAAAAAAACTGAACTTATCAACACTTTTAAGACCAGTGACAAGGATAACGGTGGTTCTGTGGAATCTCAGGTTGCGGTTTTAACTGAACGTATTCGCAATTTGACAGAACACATGAAGAACAATCACAAAGATGAACATTCCAAACGTGGTTTGTTGCTGATGGTGAACCGTCGTAAGAAATTACTTGCATATATCAAAAAGCGCAATCCTGAAAAATACGAAGAACTTATTAAGAAATTGGGCTTGCGTAAATAAAGAATTCGGTCGGCATCTGCCGACCGT
>JAGCVZ010000012.1 GCA_017962125.1 Alphaproteobacteria bacterium | reverse complement strand
TATCACCTGTTATGACATCACAATTATTGCCATACAATGCTTTTTGGATTTGGACGCGTTTTTCCAAAAGTTCGTTTGATACCTTTACTTTTATATTTAAATCTTTCAACATATATGTTCCCAGACCAATATTGCTAAACAGGCTGGTTGCATTCCAAGGTTCATCAAATTTTATACCTTTTGGCAAAACCACATCAGAAAACACACCCTGACATTCGTGTTTACCCAATCTTGGTTCTTTGGGTTTAGAATTTCTTTTGATTGTCAATGCCAAATTAATGGTTGGAAAATCGTCATTTTCAATCGCTTTCAGTTTTGCGGCCGCTACACAATCTGCGTCCAATTCACAGATATTACGCCACAGTTTATTTTTCCGAAAGCCGTTTATGGTCATTATTGTGTCTTTTTTTAGGCGGTTTTCTTCAACTTCTGGACCGCTCCCCACAGTATTACCAACCGCTCTGACTGCATTTGCGATTTCAACACATGTATCCAATGCTGCACCGATAACACATCGTGCAAATTTCAATGCCTGCAAACCTTTAACAGATGTTTTGCCATACAATCTAATATAGTTTGCGGCTATTTTGCTTGCGGCTTCGCATCGTGTGATAAAAGACATTGTACCTGACGGTGTTGTCGGTAAGGCAGGTGCCACCAGAGGTGCAAGTGCTGTGGTTTGTGGTTCAGTATTTTTACTTTCAAATGATTTTTCACCATTTAAAAATGCGTTTCTGTTTTGAATCGTTTTTTCAAGGGATGATTCCGACCCTGTATTTAATGAACGAAACATTTTTTACTCCTTTTTTGTTTCGTCCATCAATTTATTTACGCATAAAAAAAAGTCCGCCGAACATAGCGAACCTTTAGGGTCTGTATGAAACTTTGCGAACTTTGCGAACCTTTTTAATGCATTTTTTTATTTTTTTAGTAAAACTTCGCGAAATCTTCTTTTTAGCAGTGCATTTACATTCTGTCTTGTGTATCTGACACCCTGTGGTAAATCAAGATATGGTAAATATAATCCTTTTTTGCGCCAATCTCTCAATGCTTTGGTCGTCACCCCTATAAATCGTGCAACTTGACTTGGTGTTAATAAATCGTCTTCGCCATTATTACACGATGTTCTAATTTCTGGTGCTTCTGTTTCAGAACCAGGAAACCAAGAAAGCATTTTCATAATTGGTTTTGGGTCTTCTATTGATGTAGAACTACAAATAAATTCGGTTTCATATAAAAATTCATTAAATTTTTTCATTGCGGAAATATCATTATCTGTGTTTGGATATTGTTGATATTTTTCAATCAAATCTAATATATTTGCAGAAAATGAATTCCAGGTATCGTCATCAAAATAACCAGATTGGCGACGAATTCGGTTTAATCGATACAAATAATCTTTTTTTGTTGGCTCTGACATATTTGGTTGTTTATTTAACCAATCGATAAATTTTTGTTTTAACATATAAACGCTCCTTTGCTTTATGTTGCGTGTATTTTGCACCATAGTAATTATAATCGCAAGTTTTTATCAAAATTGTGGTATGCCAAGCAGGTCAAATTACATTTCACTGAACAGCATGCATTAAAAAATTTAACCTTTCGCGTAAAGGCCTTTGAAATTTTTTTAATTTACAGTTAGCGATTTGATAACCGGATGTATGGGGGTGGTGGGTTCGTATCGGTGGCATCCGCGGTACCGGTTGCCGATACTGCCAGATGGGGTACATCCACTACCTTGGTATGAGTAGATATTCGTATTTATTCAAAAATAGTTTGATTTCTTTGCCAAATTGCAACAAATCTTTGATTTCATTAGTTCGTGAATTGCACAGATGGCCCTGCCAAGGATAAGAAATAACACCCAAAATGGGTGTTGTTTTTTATCCTTTTGGTGTTTACCTTGTCGGGTTTGAACCGCGGTTCACACGATAGTTGACGAGAACAAGTGCAACGCAGTTCGAGTCTTACGTGTGGTGAGCATAGCGAACAAATCCGAGTAGGGCTGCCAAAATAACAAAATCACCCGACTGGGTGATTTTTTCTTTGTTTTCCAATACTTTCACGAGTTTGAAAGTTGGGTGTCAAAAATAGACACCGTTTTACACATTTACGAACTATTCAAAACAAATGGATCATTTTATCAAACCATAAAAACAATTTCTTTTACCAGAATATGCAGCCCACATACGGTCGCCATAACAGAAATGCCACCACTCATTTGGGTAGTTAACAAAACCATTTTTTTTCATAATTGCACATAATAATTTTCTGTTGCGCTGGGCTGTTTCGTTTACTTTTGCATTTGTCCTTATGCTTTTGCCCTGGCCAAGATAAATTATACCCATATCCAATTCAACACCGTTTTTATCACACAAACCGATGTCTATGGCACCACCGGTTTGATGACCACCATGGCCACGTCGTGGATCGGCAATAACACGTTTTGTGCGCAATGTTATTTGTTCGTCAGTTTCGTCCGGATACAGCGTTTTGAAATATGCATACTTTTTATCCCAGGCTTCCTGTTGAACACTTAAAGGTCGATAAGCATCATATACTATGAAACAAATTCCGGCAGGCAAAGATTTGGATGCTGTTAGTATTTTATTTGCAACAGATTGTCGCAGCAAAACCTCTTTTTCTTTGGTTAATCTGCCACCGAAAAACAATGTTACATTAGCCTTTTTTATATCAACAAGTGGCTCACCATTATCACATTCTTTCACGCTGTTGATAACGAACGCAGGCAAACCAACAGTCAAACCTAGTTTATATTTTAAATATGCTTTTAATATATCGATTTTCATAAAATATACCTCTTGCTTATAATTATTACAATAAAAGGAACCTGTTGTAAAATATTTTTATTTCTTTTCCGAACTGTAATAAATCGTAAATAAAATTGGTTCGTGAATTGCACAGATGGCCCTGCCAAAAATCAAAAACACCCGTTTGGGTGATCTTTTATTTGTTTTCCAATACTTTCACAAGTTCGTAAGTTGGGTGTGAAAAATAGACACCTTTTTGGTGATTTGCGAACTATTTATAAGAAAAGGTTAGAAATCTAACCTTTTTCATGGTTCGTATACCTTGTGGGTCTTTAACCTTTATTTATGAGTTGAAAAAAATCTGATAATATTTTAGGCTATAATATAAATGAAAGGAGATACAAATGAAAAAAAATTTATTGTTTGTTTTGTGTGCATTGGGTGTTGTTGGATGTGATTCAACAAAAACATATGATATTACAGGACATGTGTTATGCAATTTCTCTAATAATACAATATCTTGTAGTGGAAATAATATAAATATTCCTGACGGTGTTATTACTGATATGTATACAGAAAATTCTACCCTTTATGTTCATTCTTATGATAAAGGTATTATCATTTGTGAATTGGATTTAAAGAACGCAACAGATGTATGTCGTGATGAAAAGGGAAATTTAATAAATGGGATTCTTAAGAATTATGACAAAGAATCTGGAAACCTTATTCAACAAAACACTTATAAAAACGGAAAAAGTATAAAATCTATCAATTATCACAAAAACGGTGTCATTGCTTCTGAAAGCACCCCAGATGGAATGTTGCGTGCCTATAATGATAATGGTCAGTTGATATATACAACTGAAATATCAGGTGATAATACTGTGTTAAAAGAATATGACCAAGATGGCAATATCACAAATACAAAAGTATTGTCAAAGTAATAGAGAAAGAAATGTTTTTATTTCTTTCCCGAACTGCAACAAATCGCGTATTTC
Organism: Alphaproteobacteria bacterium; assembly: GCA_017962125.1. GTDB lineage: Bacteria > Pseudomonadota > Alphaproteobacteria > Rs-D84 > Rs-D84 > Enterousia. The sequence goes on along the minus strand of JAGCVZ010000012.1, from coordinate 47,876 downwards.
ATTAGTTCGTGAATTGCACAGATGGTCCTGCCAAAAATTCAAACCGACCTTTTGGGTCGGTTTTTTGTTGGTTTTCTAATACTTCCATGAGTTCGTAAGTTAAGTGTTAAAAACAGATACCGTTTTACCAATTTACGAACTACTTCTTTCCAATTTTTTGATAACCTCGAAATTTTCCTATATCAAAACCACCACCAGATTCGATAACATAATTATATAATTTATTTATGGCTGACATTTTGTCTTTTGATTTCGCATTAAAACAATCCAATAGTAATTTTGTAAACTTTTTGTCAGGTAATTGTTCGGCATGGTATCTTTTAGCATATTCTTTGTCTGTTAAAAACTTCTCTATTTTGGCTTTTGGTAATTGCCATAGACAGTTAAAATTGGCATATGCTGTTATTAAATAATTAACCAAAGTCCAATACATTAAATCTATATGATACCCATCGTGTTTCAAAGATTTCAATTCGTCATACATTTCCCACAAATGATATTTCATAAAATCGTTTGTATATTTTGATTTTGGTTTGAATGGCTTTTGTAAGTCACGAATTGATTGTTGCCGTAGTTTTTTTACTACACCACGTTTGTCATATAAAATCTTGCCATATGCAAACATATTTTGATTTAGCATTGCATTATTTTCGTATCCTGATTTCATATATTCTTGATATTTATAAACAGGTTGAATAATGTATTCCATCAAAAAACCATCAACATAGCAATTAGACTTTTCTTGCCAACCTATATCATTAGAGGCAACGATAGTTACATCTATATCAGAAAACTTGTTTTGATTGCCAGTGGCATAAGAACCACATAATAAAGCACCTTCAAACCAGGGTTCATGAATATATCTTTCCAAAAACTTATTTAATGCTTTTTCCCATGATTTCATTTTATATCTCCATTACTCAAAGAGTATTATATCATAAAATCTGTAAAAACATCTTAATATCTTTCCCAAACAACAACAATTCATGAATAAAATCATCTCGTGAATTGCACAGTTGGCCCTGCCAAGATTGATAAAACCGCATTTTTGCGGTTTTTTTATTGGTTTTCCAATGGTTCCAGTGGTTCGTAAATCGGGTATGAAAAACGACTCCCTTTTTGCTGACTTACGAACTTTTTTATGATATATTTAGCATTGAAGGTATATTGAAGGGTTAATAGATGCAGATTATTAAATATTATCAATCCAAAAATCAAGAGCACTGGAAAAACGAGATAGGTAAAGGTGATTGGTCGGCAGCAAAACTGTTGTATTCATGGTTAAATACCGACAAATTAAAACAAATATGTGGAAAATCAACAGAGATTTTTTTACTTACAGATGGCGATAATTTGGCTTCTTTTGTAATATTAGCAGAACAAGATGAAATCGTTGCACCTGAATTATCCCCATGGATTGGTTTTGCGTATACTTTTCCAAAATATCGTGGTAATAACAACATTGGCAAATTGATTAATCATGTTTGCGATACATTAAAATCTGACAAAGTCGAAAAAGTATATATATCTACTGACCATATAGGTCTATATGAAAAATATGGTTTCGTGTTCTGGAAAATTATGAATAACCGAGAAGGCAACCCAACCAGAGTTTATATAAAAAATTTATAATTAAAAAGAGAACAATATGATTAAACAAGTTATAGATGGAATAGAATTTAAATTAAAAGAATATCAAGATTTTTCTTGGCTAAATAATTATGGAACTGTATTTAGTGTCATAGATGAAACAGGTAGCGGATGTATATCATTTGGTGTAAAAAAGAATAGTAAGAAATATTTTTTTAAGATTGCTGGTGCAAAAACGGTTAATGCTGAAATAAGCGAAGAAGAATCAATCAAATTATTAAAAGAAGCCGCAGTAAAATATAAAGATATTAAACATGAAAATTTGATTAAACTGGTAGACGCTTTTGAATATAAAGAATTTTATGTTGTAATTTATGAATATGCCGAAGGCGAATGTTTATTTGACCATTGGAATTTTGATAGATATGAAAAAACCAAAGAAATAACTCCTTTGATGAAATTCAAATCATTACCAGTAGAAAAAAGATTGAATGTTGTGGATAAGTTGTTTTCGTTTTTTGAATCATTTATTGATGCTGGATATGTTGCGGTAGATTTTTACGATAGTAGTATAATTTACGATTTTGAGAATGATGAAGTCACTTTTTGTGATATAGATTTATTTAGGAAAATGCCAACGATAAATGATTTAGGAACGGGTTATTTTGGAACCAAAAGATTAAAAGCCCCCGAAGAAAACGAATTAGGTGCAGTAATAGACGAACAAACATCATTATTTACATTGGGTGCAATTATATTTGATATGTTTAGCGATATTTCAAATACAGAGGAAAGGTATAAAAATGGATGTTTTATACCAAATACATTTGAGGAATTTGAATTAAATAACGATATTTATAATGTATTATTAAAAGCGACGGCTTACGATAAAAACGAGAGATATAAAACCATAAAAGAGTTTAAAGACGATTTTTATAAAAACATTAATTCGTAATTTATTATATCACAAAATCCGCAAAAATGTTTTTATTTCTTTCCCAAACTGCAACAAATCTTTGATAGTATCAACTCGTGAATAGCATAGATGGCCCTGCCAAGATTGATAAAACCGCATTTTTGCGGTTTTTTTCTTTGTTTCCTAACACTTTCAGCAGTTCGTAAGTTAGGTGTTGAAAACAGCCACCGTTTTGCACATTTACGAACTATTAAAAAGAAAAGGTTAGAAATCTAACCTTTTTCATGGTTCGTATACATTGTGGGTGTTTGAATTATTTAAACAATATTTCTAGTTCCTTTTGTGTATTTTCATCTATCAGTTTTGCTTGCAAATGTTGATTAGGGTTTGCGGATTCCACTTCTTGCCAGAAACATTTGCGGTCATTTAAATTAAATCCCATTTCAATCCAACCTTCTCGCAATCCAATATTTTTGGTGTCTAATATATAAAAATCTAATTTGTAATCAGTATTTGAATACGTTATAAACGTGTTCTTCACGCTTTCCTTTTTCAATTTTATATCTTTTCCATCAACAGATATTACAGCATAATTTTTATATAATTTTATATCTGTTGTTGGATTGCCTTCTTCTGCACCATTACAGAAAAAACCAGTCCCAACATACACAGGTTTGTCAGAACAGGCACTTAGACTAATTAAAATTGGCAAAATTAACAAAGATAATTTTTTCATTTTTTACTCCTTAGTTATAGCATCATTATATCATAAATTTTTCAAAAACACTTTAATATCTTTCCCAAACTGCAACAAATCTTTGATAGTATCAACTCGTGAATTGCACAGATGGCCCTGCCAAAAATCAAAAATACCCGAATGGGTATTTTTTATTTATGGAATCCAGAAGATTTATTTTTATAAAGATAAAAAAATACCGCAATTAAAGCGGTATTTTTTTACAGTGTTAAATCATAAGACATGTTTATTAATTGTTGAATGTTTTTTTCTGGTAATGTTCCGTCTAATAGCACTGTTATCCATTTGTTTTTATTCATATGATATGCCGGTAAAATTCCTGGTACCCCATATAAAAAATCAATATTATTTGTTTTAAGATTTATTATATCTACCATTCCATTGCCTGGTATTTTTAAAGTTTTATATGGTACAGATCCGATAAGTGCGAACCATTTTTTATTATTTGAATGTCTGAATATACAATAAGAAGGATAACGTCGCCACAGGTATTCTGGGGCGACATTATATTTCTTATTTATAAATTTTATAATTTTTTGTTTCATTATTTTAAATTTGTCTTAAAGAATTGTTCTAATTTATCAAACGGAATAACATCCATATTGTCGTATAAATCAACATGGTTTGCACCTGGGATAATCATCAATTCTTTATTATTGCCCTTCAGTTTTTCAAAGGCACCTTCGCTGAAATAACGGCTGTGTGCTTTTTCGCCATGAACCAATAATACAGCACTGCGTATTTCGTTTGCACGTTGTAAAATTGGCATATTGATGAATGACAAACTACTTGTCTTGTTCCATCCACCATTTGAATTCAATGAACGTTTATGATAGCCACGTGGTGTTTTGTAATATGCATAATAATCTTTGACAAACTGTGGTGCATCATCTGGTAATGGATCAACTACACCGCCTGCCAAATCATATTTGCCGTTTTTATAGTCAACTGTGCGTTGTGCATTTAATGAACTTTTATTTGCAAAGCGTGCATCAGCATTATCATCAGCATCAAAATAGCCATTTGCGTTTACACGTGTCATGTCATACATTGTTGATGCAACGGTTGCTTTGATTCTGGTGTCCATTGCTGCGGCGTTGATTGCCATTCCACCCCAACCACAGATTCCAATAATACCGATTTTATCAGCATCAACGTCTTTGCGATTTGCCAGATAATCAACAGCGGCCGAGAAATCTTCTGTGTTTATATCAGGGGATGCAACATAACGAACTTTGCCACCACTTTCACCAGTAAAAGATGGATCAAAAGCCAAAGTTATAAATCCACGAGATGCCATTTCTTGTGCATATAAACCAGAAGATTGTTCTTTAACCGCACCAAATGGACCAGATACTGCGATTGCTGGCATCTTTTCCGCTGTTTTATTTTTAGGCATATACAAATTACCAGTCAATTCGATTCCATATCTGTTGTGGAAATGAACCTTTTGCATGACAACATTTGGATTTTTTGGAAATACATTATCCCATTTGTTGCATGGTATAAGAAAATATCCGAGTATTCCTAAAATTGCCACGATTGCGATTATGATGGTTGTTTTCATTTTTAACTCCTTTCAATCGGATAATAGCAATTACAACAATTTTTCACAAGTAAATAATTCTGTCGGTTTAGTGTTTCAAATCATTCAAAAACTCTTCTAACAAATCCAAAGTTTCCATGATTTCTGCCTCATACAGCGATATTTCGGTTCGAATGTTGTCAATTTGGGGCTGCCAAAATAGATAAAACCGCATTTTTGCGGTTTTTTTATTAGATTTCTAATACATGCACAAATTCGTAAGTTAGGTGTCAAAAATAGCCACCGTTTCACACATTTATGAACTACTGTTTATAAGGTTTGTTTTAGTTTGATTCTTTTGTAATTTTATGGTAAAATATAAACCATGTACAAAGGAGATATTTATGGCAGGGACTATGTTTTATGACCACATGACTGGAGAGTTAACAGAACTTGGAAAAAGGTATGGATTTCCTGAAAATTCAGAAAATCATCCAACGCAATATGAAGAAGCATTGTTAAGATACAATAACGATATGGAGTCCGACAAAACCTTGATTGAAGAAGTACCAGACAATGAAGCCATGTTTGAAGAAATTGATGGTGGCAAATACGAAATATTGGCAGAAGATGATATGTATGAAAGAGCAACTAGCCAATGCGAAGTGCTTCGTCCTGTATTGCAGAATTCACAGTGTAGCGATGAAACACGAAAATCTGTTATAGGCATTATAAAAAATATTTTGGGTTTGTTTTATGATACTGACGAAATTAAAAAACGCAAAGAACAAATCTTTTTAGAAAACCCCGATTTTTTCCCAAAAGAAGCCGCAATAGTTAGGGCAAAAAGGAATCTTGTTCCACATTTAGAACAGCTCAAGGCGCGTATACAAAACCAACAATCTAAAAAAATTAAACCAGAAGACAGAATTTCTGGTACTGTGGCTTCAGATAGGCTGGTCGAAGGTATAGAAAGGGGTATTATTGCTAAGCCTAAAGACACACGAGCAGCAAATCGGCAAGCAATGCAAATACGTAGGAACTTAGGATTGATGTTAGAAAAACAAAGCAATAAATTTTAAATCGATGAAAGGAACACTTTAATTTCTTTCCCAAACAATAAACTTTCACGAATAAAATCAGCTCGTGAATTGCACGAGTCGTCCTGCCAAAATTCAAAACACCGCACGAAGCGGTGTTTTTAATAATTTTTATTATCTTTTCTTCTTGTGCTGTTCCGCCAGAACTTTATGTCTTTCACTACAAGCTTTTACAACTTTTCTATAATCTGTAGCCTTTAAAAGCAACCAAGGTTCATTAATATCAAAAGCCTCTACAGAATAAACGATACGAAAACAGGAATCTAACTTATATTGGTTAGCTATACTCCATTTTGTCGAACGAGAAACAATAACGCCATCCACTTTTGAACAAGAAACTTTTTTAAAAATCGACGACTCTGGAATTAACCCCAGCAACTCATCAAGTTTTTTCAAATAATCTTCCTCTGCCCGTTGCTTTTCTAATTGTCGTTCGGATAATACCCGCACCATTCTTAGCTCCTTTTATATAAATCACGAACGTAGCATAACGCTTTTTTGAATTTTGTCAATTAAAATTATGTGGATTTATCAGCTTTTTTTATGTATCATAGAACGTAACTAAATGGTGCTTTTATGAGGAAAATAATTTTGCTTTTGTTGTGCGCGTTCACACTTTGTGCATGTGGTGTAAAGTCTGATTTATCACGCCCTGATGGCCCAATGCGCAATTATCCAGTGTATTAAAAGGAAAGTAGGAATGTCACACAGTGGAATAATTCAACGTGTTGAAAAAACATCTGACAACAAATACGGAATCAAAAGAATCAAAGCTATTCCACCAGATGAGACATGTGTACTTTACCTTGGTGGGAACGGAACAAAATCTGAGCGTGAAGCATCAGGAAATGCGAAAATCATAGAAAAAGATATTCTTCCTTATTTACCCACAAAAGTTCCGGTTTATTCAGCATATTATAATGCCAATATTCACAACATGTGGTTTGATTGGGGAACAAATTTTAGTAAATACGGGTATAATTTTGTAGAATCGTCAAAGAATGATAATGGGTTTTTGTGGGTAAAAGAAAATAATTTAAAAAGAGTAGTTAAAGATAAGATATTACCAAGAATGATTGACAAAACAGGCAAACCGTTTGATACAGGTACCGCAGAGAAAAATCTTAAAAAATTGTATATCGTGTTTGATGGTTATGGTCTGCGCAAAAAAATGGAGCAAATGTTACACACTGTATTAACGAATTGCGGGGTTTATTTAAAAGATTTGCAAACATTAACTAAACACATTGCAACCAATTCTTTTTCTGTAAAAGATTTAGACTTTGAATACATCAACACGCTATTTGAACAAACGATATTGCCCCGAATTTCTGATGGTGGACGGCGATTACCTTTGGACAAAGCGATGGCGCGCATCCGAAAAATTAATATCGTTGCGCATTGCCATGGAACATACCTTGTACAGAAAATGGAAGAAAAAATGCAAGCGCGAATGCTGGATTTAGGGTACAATCAATCCGAAATAAAACAGGTTTTATCACAAGTTTTGGTTATTGCGCACGCGCCCATTATCCCGCTTGGTGTATCAAAGTTTCGTATCATAAGTTTTACAACAGCCCATGATTCTTTTGCTGCCCGACCACAAAATTGGGTAACCAAATATGTAAAATACAACCAAGAAAATGAAAAAGATCCAAATTGGTTGCGACCATGTTTTCTATCCGGACGTAACGGTGATGTGTTTATAATTCGTAATGCGTTTGAACCCCTTGCGAGTAATGGCAAACCATCCAGTTTTGAACATGATAGCGCCTTTTATGAACCACAACTAAATCAAACAGCTCACGGCAAAGAGATGAACATTATCGCAGGCAACATATTAAAAAACGCCATAAGAAACTCATTGAATAAAACATTTACCTCCTTGCCCCCAATTGAAGAACTTGTATTAAATGGGAAAGATGATATCAAGACACAAACTTTTTTCAAAGAATTAAAGGCAAATGGTCGCAGCCTTATGACCGACATATATACATTTGCAACTTTATTCATGCAAGAAGAGCACACAACAAAACAAACCGGTAAATCTCTGGAACCAAAACGATAAAAAACCGCACTTTAAAAGTACGGTGTATCTTTTGGTGGGCCTGGGGGGATTTGAACCCCCATGGGTTTCCCCACTGGAACCTAAATCCAGCGCGTCTACCAATTTCGCCACAGGCCCATGCAGGAAATATATTATGATAAAAAATACTTGATTTCCAGTAAAAAATAACCTATGATTTGACGCAACGTAAACAAAAGGCAAATAAAATGGCATCTAAAAAAGGTAGCAAAGAAATTATTAAACTGGAAAACAAGGAAACCGGTTATTTTTATACAGTAACAAAAAACAATAAAACAGCCACTGGCAAAATTAGTCGTCGCAAATACGACCCAAAGGCGCGTAAGCATGTCAAGATGACAGAGGCAAAAATGCCACACTAAGTGTTAGTCGTTAGCACAAGCAGTTAATTCGGGCGCATTGCGCCCGTTTTTATTGTCATATCTCGGGAATCCAGGGAAAACAGACTGTTATTAGCCACTTGCGCTAATTGCTATTTTCTGATAAAATTTTTCTGAGCCGGGTGCGAACCTGGTTCGGGGTTGTCGTAAGCCAAAGTCCGTCGGCGCATTATGTCGCAATCTGTGCAGTATTCGCAAAAATTCCGATATTTTGTGCCATCATTCCGATTTTCCCGATTGTTGGTCGGAATGTCGTGGTGTGTATGTAAAAGCCAAAAGAATAATCATGGATTTGATTTATGAACCCTCTGATTGCTTGGTTCTCCAAGAGATGTTTCATAGCAAAGGGAAAATAATGAAAAAATTTTTATTTGGTTTATTGGCGGTAACTGTTTGTAGTACATCAATAGCAACAGTAAAACATATCGGTTCCAAAACGGTTAACAATTATGTAACAAATGCTGAAGGCATGAGCAACAGTGAAATTATCGCGACACTGCGCAGCGATATTGCGACGATTGACAATGATATCGCACTCTGCGAAAAGCAACGCAAGTCATGGATTGCCGCCACAGTAATCGGCGGTATTGGAATCATTGGAACCGGGGTTGCCGCGATAAAACAGGCGAACACTTTATCTGATAAAAAGGCGGAATACAATGAATTAAAAACGCAGGTAAATGCCGCAACCAAGGCGGCAGATACGGCAAACTAAGGATACACAAATGCGGAAAATTTCTTATATTATAATTGCGCTGGTTGGTATGATTGGTAAAGCAAATGCGGTTAGCGATGAAGTACTGATTCAGCAATTGGTCGATGAAAAAAATCAAAAACTTGTAGTGTTGGAACAGTGCACGAAAAAGGTTACGGGGTTCAAAGTTGCGGGGATTTCAACACTGGGGCTTACGGCGGTTGGTGTTGCGGGGAATATCGCGTTAAAGAATAAGAACAAAGAAATGGATGGGCAAATTACGTTTGCAAAAAATGAACTGGCGCGGCAACAAGAAAAAACAAAAGATTCAAAAACGCTTGCCGAACGCCAGGCGGATTGCGAAGCACACAAAGACATAGCAAAATGGGACGGAAAAACGTGTACATGTTTGGATACAGATAAAAACTTTCACGAAGGTAAATGTTGGGCAAAGAATACGGATTGTTTCGTCCTGCATAATGTATATAATTTTGATTGGAATTATGTGCTGTTGGCAAAACAAAAGGAAGGATATAACGCCTTGGATAAATGTGATAAAAATTATTTAATTCCGTTTTTGCGTGAAGATGAATCACAGAACCTTTTTTCGACCGATGATATACGCAAACGCTGTAAAGAATTGTGCTGTAGAGGCACAATAGAGGCAATTCCTGGGAAAGATGCGAAAGAAACATTCGCGGTTGCAATTACCGCGGAAATTTTATACGAAAATCCAGCTTTATCAAAATGTTTGCAAGAAAATCCGGAACAAATGAAACTTTTCGGTTCGACTCTTATCGCGTCATTACCCCATATGACACTTTACAGTTGCCACACTAAGTGTTAGTCGTTAGCACAAGCAGTTAATTCGGGCGCATTGCGCCCGTTCTTATTGTCATATCTCGGGAATCCAGGGAAAACAGACTGTTATTAGCCACTTGCGCTAATGATTAATACTAATTTGCCCTATTCCCGCCAAATAACTGTGTCAAAGAGTGAATTTATTGCGGCGCGTAAAGCATCATTGTTAAAAAATGCGTTGCGCATTGCAGGCGTGGTTTTATGTTCGTCGTCTTCAAAGTGCGGGATATATTTTTGCACCGCAAAATTCTTAAATCCGCGTGACGATACGTCCTGCGCAATTTTTATCAAATCGTCCGGCGACACATATCGTGGGTCACAGGTGACACGAACCTCCGCCGGTTTGCCGGTTTTCGCCCACACGTCCAAACTTTGCAGCAACCGGTCGTATGCGATATTTATTCCGGTCAATTTTTCGTAATTTGTTTTGGTTGCCTTGTAATCAATACCAATCCAATCAACTAAATCCGCCGCCGCCGCCAATTTTTCGGGATAAAACCCGTTCGTATGCAGTCCGATTGCAAAGCCTAAATCGCGCACGCGTCGCATATAGTCGATTGTCGCATCGCCCTGCATTAATGCTTCACCACCAGAAAAAACAACGCCCTCCAGCTTTCCGACACGGGACCGCAACCAATCCAAAACTTTATCCGCATCGTATTCGCCGGGGGCGACACCAATCAGATGCGGGTTAGAACAATACGCACAACGCAATGGGCAACCGACCAAGAATAAAACCGCCGCCAATTTACCCGGAAAGTCAATCGTTGTGAACGATACTAACCCGCCAATCTGAATTGTATTCATCTTTACGCGGCTTTCTTCATCAATTCGCTATGCCGCGCGCCAGTCGTCAAACAGTTGCATTCGGTGAACGTCTTGCGTTCGCAGAATTCAGAATATTTCCCGATATTAAAATTTCTGGTCGGGCGAATAAATCCCATACTGCGTGAAAATACTTCGCAAGGTGTTCTTTGTTGTTGGTTAGCAATCATGTTTCTCTCCTTTCTTTATTGCTTTTGTTAGTTCTTGTTCTTTATGCCTTGTTTGACACGTCATCAGGTGTTATGCCAAGTTCAGCGTCACACTTTGGGCAAAATTCATGCCGTCCAGGCAAATACCCGTGCTTTGGACATATTGAAAATGTCGGAGTAAGTGTCATGTACGGAATCTTGTAGTTTTCGAATATCGTGCGCACAATTTTTTGCGCTGCTTCGCCACTGGATACCGGTTCACCCATATAAAGGTGTAGCATTGTGCCACCGGTATATTTGCGCTGCAATTCTTCCTGGTGTTCCAATACAACAAACGGATCGTCGGTAAAGTTCACAGGAACCTGGGTCGAATTCGTATAATACGGCGCATCACGTGTGCCGGCGGTAATGATATCCGGGAAATTTTTAACATCGGTCTTTGCAAATCTGTACGAGCAACCTTCGGCAGGTGTAGCCTCCAAGTTATACAGATTGCCGGTTTCTTCTTGAAACTTTACGAGTTTTTCACGCATAAAGTCCATCAAGTCCAGAACGAGTTTCTTGCCATATGGTGTTGTGATGTTGTCCTTGCCATTTGTAAAATTCAAAACCATTTCGTTTGCACCGTTTACACCAATTGTGGAAAAATGATGATTCCAATTTCCAAGATAACGGCGAGTAAACGGATACAGCCCATTTTCCATATGCTTGGTTATGACACGACGTTTGATTTCTAAAACCTCACGCCCCATGTTCATAAGTTTTTCTAAATCACGGAACAATCCTTCGCGGTCGCCTTTGTGCATATATCCAAGACGTGAAAGATTTATTGTAACAACGCCAATTGAGCCCGTCTTTTCCGCAGAACCGAACAAACCACCACCGCGTTTCAACAGTTCACGAACGTCAAGACGCAGACGGCAACACATAGAACGCACGTCCGTTGGATTCAAATCAGAATTAAGGAAATTCTGGAAATTCGGGATTCCATATTTTGCCGCCAAATCAAACAACGGTTTGACGTTCGGATGATCCCATGGAAAATCGTTCGTTATATTATACGTCGGAATCGGGAAAGTAAACGGCCGCCCCTGAGCATCACCTTCGGTCATAACTTCTATAAACGCCCTGTTTATCATGTCCATTTCTTTTTGCAAGTCACCGTATGTAAAGTCAACCTGCTTTTTGCCAATAAACGGACGTTGTGGCTTTAAATCTTCGGGGCAAGTCCAATCAAATGTAAAGTTAATAAACGGTGTTTGCGTTCCCCAACGACATGGCACAGCACAGTTAAATACCAAAGTCTGCATTGAATTCTTAACATCGGCATATGACATATTATCCACCCGAACATACGGTGCAAGATATGTGTCAACGGAAGAAAATGCCTGGGCCCCAGCAAACTCGTTTTGTAGTGTACCAAGGAAGTTCACCATATGTGATATCGCGGTTGCCATATGTTTAGCAGGTTCACACTGTAAATATCCAGGCACGCCATTGAATCCTTCGTACAACAATTCACGAAGAGACCAACCAGCGCAATATCCCGTCAACCATCCAAGATCATGAATATGAATAGCCGCACTGCGATGCGCATCAGCGATCTCCGCAGGATATGTATTCAACCAATATTCTTCAACAACGCGTTCACTGGTACGCAAAATAAGACCACCTATCGAATAACCGATATTCGCGTTTTCTTTAATTTTCCAATTAGACCCATCAACATAACTTTCAATGATTTTAATAGCATCAATATTTGCGTTACGAATTTCAGAATGTTTTTGACGGTATATAATATATGCCTCTGCCGTCTTGTAAGCCTTGGCATCCATCAACTTACGAATCACAGTATCTTGGATTTCTTCAACAGATGGGGTACGTGCCATAAAATTATTATCCAAATCACCCAAAACATCGTTCGTAACTTGGGCGACCTGTTCATCAGAAATCTCATTAGTAGCCATTGCGGCTTTTTTAATGGCGTTATAAATTTTCTTAGCTTCGAATGCAACCGTCTCACCCGAACGTTTTTTTACACTCATAACATTACATACGAATGTTGGTGCAACCTCAATTTTAACTTCTTTGTGTGTATCTGACATTATAAAACTCCGATTTTTGTCAAAAAACACAATATCTTGTGTTATTTGTGTTATTTCAGCAACAATATATAGTGTTTTCGATTTTTATACAACCAATAAAATACAATTTTTTTTATTTTTTCGCTTTACTTTTAAAAATGACGGTTTTCTGCCCGATTCAGGAACTTCGTCTCAACACACTTTCCACACCAACGAATAGTTTGTGTAAATAATTTCAAAAAAATTAGGTTACACCCGATTCGGAAAAAGCAAAAAATACAAAATATAGTTACAAAAGCAACAAAATTGTCTACATATAGAAAAAATTACAGAAATCTATCTAAAACCAAAATGTTATTTTTATAAAACGAATCGATATAACTTTCGAATCATCTCTCGGGCTTTGTTCCTGGCTTAATAACAGGCTTATCATACTCGTGACATTCCGCAACATAAGGATATATGGAACGGGAAGAATCAACACGGTACTTACCACAATCAAGACAATTAAAACGCCTGTTCTGAGAATGATGAGAATCTAGTGGAATCAATTTTGGAGGTATCTCGTCAAATCTTTCAATATATTGTTTATCTGGGAATCCGAAATAAACCGCCTTGGAAGCACCACTACATTCTTTGATGTTTCCAGAATAGCATGCGGGCGAAGATAGTTTAGTAACATCTGGCACGCATGTAACGGTGCAATTTTCTTCATCTGTTATTGCCTTTTCGCAGTCTGTGCAATCGTTTGGAACAACACGCAAAGTTGCACCACCACGCCCACGAACAATTTGTGGCTTTGGCATTGTGCATTTTCCACGTTTAGATTCATCAACAGGGGCTTCTTCGCATTCCCATTGCAAAGTTTCGTAATTTATTCGTGCAATTTTATCATTGGGACATTTATATTCACCAAATGGAATCACGCATTCCCAAACACCATCAACCATAACCGCTGTTTGAACCCCTGCACACAAAGGCTTACGCGATTCATCAGGCACACATTCCATAACAGAAGAATCCCAAACTTGGTCACCACCGCAACTTGTTTTTATGTTTTGTCCCGCACATTGCCACCGACCAAAACGATAAACCTTTTGCGTTCCAACTGGACAAGTAACATCCTCCTTTTCAGGTTCCGTAAACACACGTTCAGGATCCGGAATATCAAAATGTGTCATATATATAAGTTGCCCGTTTTCAAGCCCAAGTTTATCGATTACCGTTTTTGGTAGACTTTGTTTTACACTAGTTCCCGCAACCATGATTATTTCATCTTGGTAAATTCCAAATGTTCCTGAGGTTGAAAAATCTTTTTCCAAGATATTCATCATTTCATTGTAATCCGAAGGATTCAATCGTCCGGTAGTAGTAATTATGAAACTGTAACTCGGACGTTTATATCCGTCAGATGTACAATCTGTGATAGAAAGCCGCGAATCAAAACACACACGATTTGTTTTGATTCGGTTTTGTTCAACGCATACATCATTGAATGTACCACCGGTAATTTCAGCGTTATGAACCGCCAAAGCACATTCCGCAATAGAACGCAAATCTGAAATAGTTATGGCCTGGTCTGTTTCTTGTCCCCTAACAACAGTATTTGGTGCAAAAAGCATATGGTATCCTGCCATAAATAACGATATAAGCATTATAAGAAAAATATTCATCTTTCCCCCTTGCGATTTAATGAAAGTCTAAGTATTATATAAATAAATTTCAACAAGAAAAAACATGTTATTGCATTCGGAGATAAAATTATGAAAAAATATTTGCTTATTTTATTTATGCTTTTTGGCTGTGGTTTTAGGCCAATGTTTGCCGAATCAAATACTGACATATACGTTCCGGCAATAAGTGGTATAAACGGAATTGAATTGCGTAATGCATTAAATACCAAGTTCGGTGGGCAAAAGGGACCTGATGCACCTTATACTCTTACGGTTACATTGAAAGACCCACAGACAAAATATAAAGCGCTTGAACCTACGGGCGCCGCAACCTGGCAAGAAATAAGACTAACCGCCAAGTATGCTTTGACCCATGATGGAAAAACAATTTCAAAAGGAACCGAAGTAGCATCAGAATCGTATACTTTTGTTCGGTACTTGGTTGCCGCAAATGCATCGTATAATAATGCGGTTGCCAATACAATCACCGTTCTTGCCGATAAAATTAGCACCCGTGCGATTGCAGATGTTTCAAAATATGAAAGCGAAATGACCAAGAAATGAAATGGAAGGAATCCGATTTTTCCAAAGGATTACCCACCGTCCATGGTGTTTTAATCTATGGGCCAGATGCGGGGTTAGTTGATGAACTTTGTGACAAATCTGTGAATATCTTGTCAATTGAAAATGATAATATATTTGCACTTGATTCTGATGAATTGCGCGACAAACAAGATGCTCTTTTCGCCGAAGCATGCACCCCATCAATGTTTGGTGGAAGGAAAATGGTTATAATTTCAAACGCCGGCGATTCGGATGCTAAAATCATAAAAGATTTGGTTGAACACCCTGCTTTGGATGCCATGGTTATCGTTACTGCAGGCGATTTACGGTCTGGCGGGGGATTGCGCACATTGTTTGAAGGTGGCACAAATATCGCGGCTATTGCCTGCTATAGCGATGATGCAAAAACGCTTGAAAACCTTATTCGAAATGAACTGTTTACAAACGCTGGCATAAAACAAATTTCGCCAGATGCGATGGTTTATATGACAACACACCTTGGGGGCGACCGTGGTATAACCCGCGGTTTCTTGGGAAAAATTGCGATATATGTTGACGATAAAAAAACAATTGAATTAGAAGATGTCGAAAAATGCCTACCTGATACAGGGGCTGCAAATACAGACGATTTTTTATATTCATTAACCGCAGGTCATATTCAGCAAACTATGTTAGCACTTGATAGATTACTATACGATAATACAGAACCGAATATGTTATTACGTATGTTGGATCGACATTTTAAATCGTTACTTACTGCTGTTGTTGATGGACAATTACCAAGGCTTTTTTGGAAGGTTGCAGATAAGTTTAATTTTGCCACCAAAATATGGCGTGGCGATGATATAACCGCGGTTCTGGCACGATTAAACGAACTTGAATTACAAATGCGTACAACCGGGATGCCGGCGGAAATTTTATTACGCGATTTTGCCTTAAAACTGGTATTAAAAACTTACAAGATGTCTATTAAACGAAGGAACTAGTCATGTTATCATCTGTTTATGCACCAAAAGATTTTAAAAGATTACGTGTAGTCGGCGATTTGGTTGCACGTTGCTTTGATTATATCACACCATATATCAAGGCCGGGATTTCAACTGGGGAAATTGATAGAATGGTTGCCGAATTTCTGCGTGAAAACGGCGCGCGATCATCAGACTTAGGGTATCAAGGCTATCCGAAAAGCATTTGTACTTCGGTAAACGATGTTATTGTTCACGGTATTCCAAGTGATGATGTTATATTGCGCGATGGTGATATAGTAAATGTCGATTTAACCGCTGAATACAAGGGCTTTCATGGTGATTCGTCCCGTATGTTTATGATTGGTAATGTATCCCCTAAGGCTCGTGAATTAGTGCAAACATGTCAAGATGCACTAAATGCAGCGATTGCAGTATGTGCGCCCGGTGTTCCGCTTTCAGAGATTGGAAAAACCATAGAAGCAGTTGTTAAACCACATGGATTTTCTATATCACGTGATTTTGTTGGGCACGGTATTGGTAAAGTGATGCATGATGACCCTCAGATTTTCCATTTTTACGATAAAATGTGGGATCGGGTGAAAATGGTTCCTGGTTTAGTTTTTACAATAGAACCTATGATAAATACTGGTCGTGCCGAATGTAAAATCGATGCCGATGGATGGACAGCACGCACTGTTGATGGTGGTCTTTCGGCCCAATGGGAACACACGCTTGGAATTACCGAAGACGGTGTCACAATTTTCACAGAAAAAATGGTATAAAGGGGACAAAAGCATGAAAGATAAATCATTAGAATTATCTTTATGTGCTGGTCATCGTGACAGGCTTCGCCAAAAATTTCTTGATGGCGAACTTGCAAAATATGAAGTTTTGGAATTGGTTCTAAGTTACGCAATACCGCGCAAAGACGTTAGACCAATTGCACGAATGTTATATCATAAATTTGGTGGCATGTTCCCGATTCTATGTGCACCAATTGAAGATTTAGAAAAGATTCCTGGTCTTGGACATAACACGGCAATTTTTATCAAAGCTATACAGAAAATTATGCTTGATGGATATAAATCCGAAGCTGAAGAAAAGCCGATGTTTCATAACAGGGAACAATTTACTAATTATGCAAAATTATTACTTGGTGGAAGACCAACCGAAGAAATGCATGTTTTGTATTTAGATAAAAATTTACATTTGTTAAAAGACGAATTACACAGCAAAGGAACCATTGATTGTACAGTTTTATATGACAAAGAGATTGTCAGAAATGCACTTGATATGGATACTAAGTTTATTGCACTTATACACAACCACCCAATTCCTGGTCTTAGTTTTTCAGAAGCAG
Source organism: Alphaproteobacteria bacterium (assembly GCA_017962125.1). GTDB lineage: Bacteria > Pseudomonadota > Alphaproteobacteria > Rs-D84 > Rs-D84 > Enterousia. The sequence continues at coordinate 30,344 of JAGCVZ010000012.1, read as the reverse complement.
ATGTTGAATTGACCAAACAGTTAATAAATGCTTTATTAAATGTTCGTATCCAATTTTATGACCACTTTCTTGTATCTGGTGGCATAATGTATTCAATGAAGGACGATTTTTTATTAAAATAGTTCTGATACATCGCATACAGTTTTATATTCCGATGTAGTTGCAACATGTAATTTCTTGTTCCACAGTGTATACACTGTTTTAGTTGATTGAGTCGGCGTATTCCAATCTTCACCAAGAGGTCTTGAAATTTTTGTTATAGAAAAATCCGGTTTAAATGAAAATTGTATCTTCTGGCGTGCACATTCCAAACCTTCGACAGTAAACAACCCTTTGGGTGTTATATTCACCATTTTTTTTCCGTCATTTAATTCCACTTTGTACACGTATTGAAAATGCGCGGTACCATTTTCCCTGCGCGCACGCGAAATTTTATCTGGGTATCCATCTTCATTTATGTCGTATGAAAACACAGCCACTTCTACAACCCCTTCGCCAAATTCATTAGGTTCAAAGTTATGCACAGACACAGGATTACTTAGCCCATCATTAAATTCATCAACAGTCGTGTTTGTGAAAAGGGTCTCTTCGGTATCCACAGGTTTTTTTTCTGTGTCAGTTTTGTTCAGTTTAAAAAATATGAACACCCCGATTGTAATCAATACTGCAACAACAATAATTTTTATCCATTCATTATTTCGCATATCTGTTCCCTTTTATATTAATTATTACGAACCGTTCCTGCGCGCCAACCTTCAATTCTGCGAATACCTTCAACCATGCGCTCTATTTGTATATCTGACATATTGCGCAAATAGGTATCTGTGGTAACACCTATGGCTCGCGCAAGGCGCGCCGCATAAGACGTTGGATTATTCCCGTCTGATGATGGCGCATATGTATTTATTGCCTGCGCTAATGTTTTATTTTGATATTTTTCGGTTTTTAACAATGCGACATTTGCCCTTCGACCGACTTCTGGATTTGGGAAAATCGCAAAACCATTTGTTGTTTTGCCTATTGCACCCATACGCCTTGTAAAATCTGAATGCCGCAAAGCCCCAGGATTGTTCGCACGCCATGTAAGACTGCCCCCAACATGTGTATATTTTGAACCGTCTGATGCGGTATATGTAATTTCTCCAACCGCTAAATTTACTGCGGATACCGCTGTTCGTCCGCCAAATGATATCGGAGGAACGCCCACCCCCCCAGATGTATTACCTGTACCTTGATGCCCGCCAACATTATTTTCAACATACCCCCCATCTGGTTCCCAATACATTAAATCAGACAAATCTGGAAAGTTTTCAGGTTCTGGCATTTCATACACCGGTCGAATACCGCTTCCCGAATCATATATGTCTATATCTTCGTACAGCATAGAATCTGTTCCTTGGGCTTTTACTTTTGTCGCCAATATTTCATTTACACCACTAACAGAAACCCGCATGGTTTTACATCCTTGCCCCAAAAGATCCCCACCATAAACAACATTTAATATCGGCCATATAGCGGTTAGAATTCCAAAAATTAAAATCAATGTCTTAAAGTTTTCTTTCACATCATTTTTTGCACCGCGTATCATTGATATACCCCATCCAATGATAAGCCCCCCTGTAAACAATCCTAATACCATCCATGCGTAACTCAAAAAATTTTCAAAACCACGTAATATGCAAGATGGGTCTTCAAGATAAACAAAACTTGTGTCAATGCCCCGTACGTGCAAACCCACGTTTTCAAGCATTTTTTTGATAGTATCTATTTCGTTCAATTTATCTGTCTTTTATTTTTTTGATGCCACATTTGTAAAGAATCCCGGAATAGAAAAATCTTCATCGTTCGCAGCGACCCCCGCCCAACCGAACAAATCGCCCATTATTCCTGTGTCATCACGTTTCATTTTTTTAAAAGGTAATATATTTTTTAATTTGCTTATTTTTCCTCGTTCTGAGCTTTTTTTAAATGTCGGTACCTTATCTTGTACATCTACAAATTCACTTGCTAAGTTCGCCAGTGTCGCATCAGAATCGTCTAAAGCATCCTCTTTGACTGGTGATTCCGGCATTTCGGCGACCGAATCTTCCGGATGAGAATCTTCGCGTAAAGGAGTCATTGTCTCTAGCAATTCTTCAAGCGTTTTTTCATGATTTTCCACAGGGGCTTCATCTTGCAATATTTTATCAATATCGGCAGTATCTTGAATTTCTATACTTTCAGTGATTTTATCACTTATTACCATTTCTTCAACTGGTGCCGCATCTTCATTTTCGCCACCTAAAACCGAAAGAATTGGTACGACATGCGATTCTACTGATTCGTTTCTTTCGCTATTTTTGGTAGATTCCGAAACATCTTCCGTGACATCAACATTTACCGAATCGTCGGCTATTGTGGTATTTTCTACGGCGATTAAATCATCAACCGGGACACCAAATAATACCGTATCTGAATCTAATCCAAGTGTAGAGCGCACCTCATCAAAAGCGGCACGAACTTGGGCTGCATTAAAAGAATCTGCGCCCGAAATATAAACGATTTTCTTTTTCATTTGCCTCACCATCGCATTTTTGAAATCTTTCGGGAAGATTATATCACATTTTAAGGTTGAACGCATATAAAAAATGTCTTAATATGACAATATGTCGGATATAAGGGAACAAATTTTTCAGGAACTATCAAAACTTGAAGACTCTGTCGCACGTCTGCGGGCGACGGCGGTTGACGCAAGTAAACAAACCGATTTGGAGGTTGCAATTTTAACGCAACAAGTGCGAAACCTGCGTGCGAAAAATGCACGTGCAACCGAACTTATTGACCAGTCCATTGAAATTCTTGGGGGATTGAAATGAGTGTTGTTTCAATTCCAATTGTAAATAAGAACTATCCCATGGGGTGCGAAGATGGGCAAGAAAGTCGCCTTGTTGAACTTGGGCAGATGGTCGATGCACGCGCGCGGCAAATTTTGGATAAAATTGGACCTTTGCCGGAAAGTTCACTGCTGGCCACCGTGTGCATCGTTTTGGCGGACGAATTACGCAATAAACCCGCCCCAAGTGTGACCGATGCCGACCTGCGTGAAATTTTGGCCCGCATCCGCGAAATCAAAAATAAAATCACCGAATAATTCGTGTTTTTTGGTTGTTATTTTTTTTCAAATGTTCTATGTTTTATGTCGTTATGAGTAAAGAAATAGTCGAAAGAATTGATTCACAACAATTGGCGGATGCCCTGTCCACACGGTATTTGTCGTACGCGGTTAGTACGATTGTATCGCGCGCCCTGCCCGATGTGCGTGACGGGTTAAAGCCTGTGCACCGCCGTATTTTGTATTCTATGTTGCGGCAAAAGTTATCGCCCGCGGCGGCGTTTCGCAAATGTGCGACGGTGGTTGGCGATGTGCTTGGGCACTATCACCCGCATGGCGATTCGTCGGTGTATGACGCGATGGTGCGACTTGCCCAGGATTTTTCTGTGCGGTATCCACTTATTGATGGCCAGGGGAATTTCGGAAATATCGACGGCGACCCCCAGGCGGCATACCGTTATACAGAATCCAAAATGACCGAAGCGGCAATGCTGATTATGGACGGCATCGACGAAGATAGTGTCGATATGATGCCGAACTTTGACGGGACAACGGTTGAACCGGTGGTTATGCCGGGCGCGTTTCCAAACTTGCTTGCGAACGGCGGTATGGGTATTGCGGTCGGTATGGCAACGAATATCCCAACACATAATGTGGCAGAGGTTTGCGATGCACTAACACTGATGGTGGACAAACCGGATGCAACAACCGCACAAATTATGAAGAAAATGGTTGGACCCGATTTCCCAACAGGTGGTGTTTTAATTGACGATTTCGACACGATTGTTAAAAACTATGAAACCGGTAAAGGTGCGTTTCGTATTCGCGCACGGTATGAAATCGAAGAACTTGACCGCGGTGGGTACCAGGTTATAATTACCGAAATTCCATACGGTATTATAAAATCGAAACTTGTTGAGCAAATCGGCGAAATGATTGATTCAAAAAAATTGCCACTGATTGACGATATCGTTGATGAATCAACAACCGATGTTCGCATCGTCGTTACACCAAAGAGTCGCAATGTTCCTGCAGATAAAATGATGGCACATTTGTTTGCGCTGACCGATTTGGAATATCGGTTTAATATGAACTTTAATGTCATCGATTCGAACGGCGCACCACGTGTGATGGGGATTCGCGACGTGTTGACCGAATTTATCGTGCACCAGAAAAATGTTCTTTGCCGGCGGTCACGGTGGCGGCTTGCCAATATCGATAAACGGTTGGAGATTTTGGGCGGACTGCTGATTGTTTACCTGAACCTTGACCGTGTGATTGAAATTATCCGGACTGAAGACGACCCAAAGGCCGTCCTTATGGCGGAATTCAAGTTGACCGATGTTCAGGTAGAAGCAATTTTGAACACCCGCCTGCGCGCATTGCGCAAACTGGAAGAAATGGAAATTCGGCGCGAAGATAAAAACTTACGCGCGGAACGCGAACAATTGGTCGCGTTATTGCAAGATGAAGAAATTCAGAATAATCAGATAAAGGCGTGGTTCGCGGATATTAAAAAGCAGTATGACAAAAAGACCGCATTGGGGCGGCGACGTACAACTTGGGCGGCACAAACCGAAGAAATCATCGTGAACGCCGAAGATTTTATCGAAAAAGAACCGTTGACGATTATTCTTTCAACGATGGGTTGGATTCGCGCCGCCAAAGGGCATATGGACTTGAACGCGCTCGATTTGAAGTTTAAGGAAGGCGATGAACTGCAATTTGCGTTCCATGCGATGTCAACCGATAAAATAAATCTGTTCGGTGCATCGGGCCGCATGTTCACGATCGCTGCAAATGATTTGCCATCGGCGCGCGGGTTTGGTGAATCGGTGCGTATGATGGTTGATATTGGCGCCGAAGAAGCAATCGTAAATGCATTCGTACTTGATATGTCTGCAAAATATCTGTTGGTGTCGCGGCATGGAAACGGCTTTATCGTTGCGGGCGAAAATTGTTTGGCGCAAACGCGCACTGGGAAACAGGTTATGAATGTTGACGATGCGAATCCGGCGACGTTCTGTGTTCGCGTTGCAGGCGATACGGTTGCAATGTCCGGTTCAAATGACAAGATTTTGATTTTCGCGACATCCGAGATTCCGGAAATGGTTCGTGGCAAGGGCGTAATTTTACAGAAATACAATGCCGAACGGACATACGTTTTGGACGTTATGTTCTTTAATGCGGCAGATGGGTTCGGTTGGACAACAGGTCGTGGGACAACGAAACTTGACGATTGGAAACCATGGGTGGGCAAACGCGCAACCCAGGGCCGCACCATTCCCGTTGGTTTTCCAAGAAGTGGGAAGTTTGGGAAGTAGCTAACACACTTGACAATTTATTACTATTGTGTAAACTAGTCCCAAAGAGGTTAGAATGGAACATAGCAAGAAAGAAAAACCAATCGTAATTGTTACTGTTGCAGAACGGGGAAGTTCCCCGTGTACTATTACCCCAGAAATGATTTCTGAACCTCGGTTTGCCGAACGTTTTAAGAACGGTTTTGAGTTTAGTATGGAATGGATTAATAGCTATATTTCCCTTGCTAAAATTGGAATCTTTGATATTTCATCTGAAATAGATTTTACATTTAAAAATATTGATTCTGTGACATATTGCACACTTGGCGGTAGAAAATTTAGAAATTTGAAATTTGAAAATGTTAGGCAAGTATGTGCTGATTGCCTTATTATTGGATCGTGGGATTTACGTACAGTCGAAGAAATTCGGTTTACAGATTCCGGTTTTACGCGCGATGCCAAGATTCAATTTAATCCAAATGCCCGACTTATTGACCTTGGGAACACCACGGGGTTAAGGGGCGAACACGATTTGAGCAATGTTAGTTATATTGATTTACGTTATGCGGATTTATCAAAAGCAGACCTTAGAATTGGTCCAAATTGTAAGAGAATCACAGGTGATATAGGGGATCCTTTGAAATATTTGACGACCATGGCATACGCGGGTGGACGGTAATTGTGAGATATACAAACAAAAAACGGGCGCATGCGCGCCCGTTTTGCTTTTTTATTTATGCAACAATTTTTGTATTGTGGTCAAAGTGTCAGCAACACAAGTTTCGATTTTGAATTCGGTTGGCATCGCGGTCGTGTCGAAATCATTCACACGATACTTAACCTCCACTACATTACGCGAAAGATTTTTTTCCGACACAATCAAACGAATTGGTGCCGCGATTAAATCCGCATCTGCGAATTTTTCACCGGCGCGAATATCACGCGTATCCAACAACACTTCAACACCCGCCCCTTTCAATTCGTTATAAATTTTTTCCGCCATCGGCAAAGTTTTGTTTTCTTTGTCCACAAGACCGATAACCTCTACCGCGAAAGGTGCAGTTTCCATATTCCAAATAGGACCGTTGTCGTCCGCGCTTTCTTCCAAAATTGCCGCCATAGTGCGACCAACACCGATGCCATAGCAACCCATAATCGGTGTCTTTTCCGTGCCGTCCGCCGCGGTATATGTCATGTGCATAGAATCGGTATATTTTTTGCCAAGTTGGAAAATGTTTCCGATTTCAATACCGCGAACCTTTTGCATTGGCTTGCCACATTTTGGGCAAACTGCGTTTTCACCACCGCCTTGTTGGTCTTCCAATTCTTTGTTCGCGCGAAAACCACAATCACAGATGTAAAGTGTATCTTCGCCCATTTCGTTGACCAATTGGAATTCATGTGCGACCGCACCACCCATATCGCCCGTTGACGACATAACATCAACGATATTCTTTAATCCACAGCGACGGAATATACGATAATATGCATCAAAGCAAAGTTTATAATAACGTTCCAAATCTTCCTGGGTTTCATGGAATGAATACCCGTCCTTCATAATAAATTCACGCGTCCTTATCAGCCCTGCACGCACGCGCAATTCATCGCGGAACTTTGTTTGAATTTGATACAGCATAAATGGCAACTGACGATACGAACCAATAACCGAACGCGCGTAATCAGTTACAACCTCTTCATGCGTTGGACATATTACATAGTCCGCACCAGATGAACCCTTGAACTTTGCCAGAACCGCCATCGCATCGTAACGTCCGGTTTCACGCCATAAATCAGCGGTACACACGACAGGCATTAAAATTTCCTGACCATCCACAGAATCCATTTCATCACGAATAATGTTTTCAATTTTATGAACTACGCGCCACCCAGTTGGTGTTAGTGTATATCCACCCTGAAAAGTTTGATAGATATATCCGCCCTTTATCGCCATTTTATGACCGCGCGTTGTTGCACCAGCAACATCACCAATTTGTCTTTTCACACATAAATTTTCAATTCTCATTTTTATTACCTTTAAGTTCCATATATTTATTTGAAATTATTTCATGCATTATTTCTGCTATTTCTTTTCTATTTTTTCCCGCCAATGGCGGTGGCGGCAACATATAAACATTCACGCGAAAACCGCCCAGAACCATAATATGAAACACTTGGCCAAACGCACTGCGTTCACGGGAACACTTTGGCCCAGCAGTCTGTTTCGTATTATCAAAATACGCATAGTGTTCCGCCAAATCCGCATCGTTGATAGGCGTACCGTCATGATAACAATACTGTATTACAACAGGTTGCACAGTTACATCTGTACTTTCTGCTACATTGAACAGTGGACTTTTGAATTCCTTGACATACGAGCCATTGGTTGTTGTTCCTTCGGGGAAAACATACAATGGCCAATTGATGCCCGCAATTTCGCGTTGCACCAGCGCAAGCGCGTCCATCGCATGTGATGGCCGACGATCAATGAATACGACACCAAACTTGTTCGCGACCCACCCAACAAGTGGCCAATTACGAACATCATTTTTTGAAATAAAACTGCCCCCGAACATGACCGGAAAAGTTGCAATTTCAAACACAGAAATATGATTTCCCGCGACCAACAGTGGTCGTTTTTTTGACATTGTGCCGTGCTTTACGATTTTGATACTGGCCAATATTAAAAAAAATTTCATAAACACAGCCATATATTTCACAGTTATTTTTTTCCGCGCTGGTAACAATAAAAGTATCGGCAACTGTAATATAACCATTATCCAAAACGCTGTAAAACGCAGCGCACCAGTAACTGTATTAAAAAAATTCTGTTTTCTTGGCTTTGGCATCTTATTGTTCTTCATCCGAGGTTTGAGATTCATCGATAAATTCCGCATCTGCCGCATCTTCACGCAATAAAAATTCAAAGAACGCACCCAACATATTCAATGACCCAGTTATAGGCAACAACATAATTTTGCCAAGTGTTTGAATCGGTCCGCGCTTTACATCCAAATGTTCAAGTGCATTTTCACGACCATAGAAATGCTTTTGATATGCGGCATCCATATTTTTTGTTTGTAACATAACAAACACATCATAAGTATTAAAAGGCTTATCAATAAAAACGCCCTGACCAAATGTTGCGCCCATACGCAAATACCCCTTGATAAGAGGTGTCATTTGTTTTTTTGCAACTTCTTCATCAACATATGCACGCGGTAATATGTTCATCCGCGCCATCCGTGAATCTGCACCATCGGCAAAATTTTCTGGTATGACACGCGCGCGCAAACGCAACGGCGAAAGATGATTGTAATAAAGGTATGATATCGCTTGGGCAGATTCCACAGGCTTTTGCCCAACCCACGATGCCACGCCGAACAGAACCGCAATCCGGCGACGCAAAACATATTCACTAAGTCCCGCCCAAAGCATACGCATAACCAACGCATTTTCACGATATTCTGCGGCAACACATGCACGCGACATTTCTGCAATGTTATCCGAAGCCTTTTTTATTTTTGAAATATTAAATTCCGTTTCAGTATAGAAACCACCCATTTTATCAGCGGCCTTTTTATCTATGATGCGGTAAGCACCAACAATTTTTCCATTATGAAACACCGCCATATACTCGGCGAACTTGTCAAATTCATCAAATTCTTCGTGTAATTGACGTTGTTCTTCGGTTGCGCTTGCGCCCTCTTCGGTAACAAATACATCGTAACGCAGATTACACACCATGCGACGTTCTTCTTTGTTCCGGGTAAGACGAACTTCAAAATCACGAACTTTGATAGCCATAATAAATCCTTGGTTTTAAAAACTGTATTAAGGATAGCAAACAAAAGGTGACTGTGCAATCTTTTTTATTTTTTATGTTAATGCACTCATCTTTATCACAAAAGCAAGTTTCTTATTTTAATTTATCGGCTAATTCGGATATTGCTATTGCGTACCAATTTGAATTGTTACATTTTTTGATACGATAAAAATTCGGATATGCCAAATATGCAACAATTACCGGTCGAGGCGCAACATCCGTATCCATATTACCGTCTGGTAATGGTTCCGGTATATTTGCAACATCAGCAACCAATCCCGCCACCATCTCGCCATGCGGTATCGGTGTTCCGTCAGGATTTGTTATACCCATAGCCGCCCATTCATTTAAAGTCTTTTTGGTTTTTCCGTCCATTAATGAAGTATCAAAATCCGCAGGCAAAGTTACACGACGAGCGATACGTTCGTTTTTATTCCATCCCAATTTATTAAGGTAATTGCCCGCACTGGACATCGCATCGGACACATTGTTGATAATATCGATTTTTTTGTCACCGTTGCCATCAACTCCATAAGATGCGAGTGTAGTCGGAATAAACTGAAAATGTCCCATTGCACCTGCCCAACTGCCCCTTATGCGGTTTATATCCAGTGAATTTTTATCGGCAATTTTCATTAGGGCCAACAATTGGTCGCCAAAAAATTTCTCACGCCGACCATCATACATAAGCGTAAAAAAAGCATCCACAAGCCGATGACGTGATTTTGTTTCACCATAATTCGATTCCATTCCCCAAAATGCCAACATAACATGTGGCGGTATTCCATAACCGTTTTCTATATGCGACAATAATGTCGGATATTTAGCACGCATTTGACGCCCATGCGCAATTCGCGTTTGGTTGACAGTTCGATTTAAATATTCTTTCAACGTCAATTTAAATTCAGACTGGTTTTTGTCGCTTTTTACAATCGATGGAATGAATGCAGGCGACCGCAATGTATCATTTATCATCGATTCCGATATATTTTGTTCTGTGGCACGCACACGAACATTATCCATTATCGATGTCCAACGCTCCATATCAAATTCGCCACTGTCCGCATACGATGAGCTAATAAACAAACACAAAACTAGTTTTATTAAAAAGGGATTGAAACGAAACACATCTGCCCCCTTGTTAGAAAGCGTACTTCATACCAATATGCACGCCAAATGATTGCCAATCAGCATACTTTAACGCTTCCCTAACATCTTCTGTATGTGCCGGAATTGTTTGCAAATATGGCAATCCATTATCATCAAGTTCGTATTGCCCATTTTCATCCATCACGAATTCACTATATTCCGCAACATACAGTTTCCCGGGAATTTTCCCAACATGAAAGAAATTTGTATCGACTTTTATTGCCAGTTGCAAGCGTGATGCAACGCGGACATTGTATTCCATTTCTGCCGAATAATTGTACGCACTGTTGGAACCCTCATCAAGAAAACTCGGGCTTTGTTGCCAATCTGTACGATTCGGCCAAATACCTTCGGACGAATATTTAGGCAAACCAATTTGAAAATAAAAACGCAATTTATCCGCAAGTGTCATTTGCTTTTCTATCTCTAATCCGAAATAAAAACCACTCCACGTAGTGTTATAAATATGGGTTATACCACCAACCTTTATTGGGCCATCGCCACCAATGATGACACATTCGCCTTCGTACACGCCCCATGGCAAATTGCCCATAGACGAAGCATAAGGCATCATGTGCAATTCATCCCCAAGGTATGTTACATATCCACTTGAAGAACCACTTTGGTTCACAACCTTTATATCTTCGGGGCCCATACAAACCTGGTACCAGGTGTCCGGTGGCAAAACATCTATGGGTAATGAATAATAATTTCCATCTTCGTCCCCATAGACATATTCACCCTGATTCGTCATAAGTGGTAAATAAACCCCTTGGTTCGGATAAAGATGATCTGACATTTTCAAATCATGTTTGAAAATCTCGTACCCAATTATCGGCGACAATTTCCAACCACCAATATCCCATATATGCTTTGCACCAATTCCAAAGCGCAAATGATGTGATCTTCCACTTTGACCGCCCATCGAAATAGTAAATATACCGTACGAAGGATCCGACCAATCATACGGTTCCAGGTCGTAATCCATTGACAAACCACCATGCGACATGTTGCCGTATGCATAATCGCCAAACGCAAACATATCAAAGTTCCCTAAGGAAAACACATGACGAGCACCAACATCAATCTCGTCAAAAACCATATCATCCCATTTAAGGATAGAATTAACCCCTGATTTGAATTCAAAATTGGCGAAACGACGGGAATATCCTGCATAAAGGTACGTGGAACGTTCTTGCTCCGATGTCAAACCAACACCGTTAACAGTCATAATCCCAGCATCAGCATAAGTTATATTTTCCCCATACCCCTGAATATCATATGTTGGGTTGTTGCGTTTTTCAGTTGTATAAGAATATGTACGAGTACCGACAACCTGTTTATTATTCGATTTCCCGACATATTTCGTATAACCTTTGTCCGCATATTGTCCGTACTTCACCTGATTTGTTGTGGTTTTAGAATCATTTTGATAATAAACAGGAACACCTTCATTGGCCGCCAACGTGGCAAAATGAATAAGCAACACCGGCAAAAAAGATATTATTCCCTTTTTCATCACTTCACTTTCATGGTGATATTATATCATAAACTATATTTTGTAAACAAGCATTTTATAACGCATATATTTTTTATTGCACATTTTTGTTCCTAGTGTAGTATCATTGCTGACATGATACTTGCACATAACATTTATATTCACATTCCATTCTGCATATCAAAATGCAATTATTGTGCTTTTTTTTCACATGCATGCGCTACCCCTGATTGGGATTTGTTCACAGACAAAATTATCACAGAAATTGAACATTGGCACAATTTATTGGGGTACGTATCCGTGCCAACAATTTTCTTTGGTGGCGGAACACCGTCGCTTATGCCAACATATGTTTTCAGAAAAATAATGTCTGCATTATTTAAAAACTTTGAAATAACCGCTGATGCAGAAATTACTATAGAAGCAAATCCAAAAACATTAGATAATAAACGTTTATGTGAATTTTCTGATGCCGGCGTAAATCGTATTTCAATCGGGGTTCAATCTTTTAATGATGAAAAATTAAAATTTCTTGGTCGAATCCATAACGCAGATGATGCAAGACGTTTAATTGACGATGCCATGAAACATATAAAAAATGTATCTGCAGATTTCATATATGGGCTACCTTTTGATACTGCGAAAACTGTTATACAAACTTGTGATGAAATAAACAAAATTGGATTGACGCATTGTTCAATGTATGAATTGACAATTGAACCCGATACACCGTTTGGAAAAATGAATTTGTGCATGCCTTCTAATGAATCAATGGCTGAAATGTATATGGCGATTGCAAAAACATTAAAACTGAATAGATACGAAGTTTCTAACTATGCAAAAAATGGTTTTGAATGTCGGCACAATCAGAACATTTGGGATGGTGCACCATATATCGGAATCGGAAATGGTGCCGCAGGACGAATTTTTTTTGATAATATCTGGTACGAAGAAATGGGTGGTGGGAAAATGTTTAAACCTTTATCAAATTCAGAGCGCGCAATAGAGCGTATTATAACAGGCATGCGGACATGTCGTGGCATCAAGATTGACAATGAAATAAAAAAAATAATTAATTTAGAATTTGCAAAAACTAATTCAGATGTGATAGAGTTTGTCGGCGATGATCAAATTCGCGCAACAGATGCGGGAATGTTGATTCTTGACAGTTTAATTGAAAGGTTAATAAAATAAAATGCTGCATAAATGGTTGAACTTTTTTGGGATTATTGCTGTTGCATTTGCGGTATTATTCGCAGTAAAAATTAAAGGAAACAAAAAAATGGAAATTGGAATAAATATAAACAATCTTGATACTTCTATAAACCCAGCAGACAATTTCTTTGACTATGTAACTCTTCGTTGGCGCAACGCGAATCCGATTCCTGATGATTATGTTCGTTACGGTACATTTGAAATTTTACTAGAAACCAATTTAAATCGCGTACGGGAAATCGCCGAAAAAGATACTGGTAAAATCGGGTTGCTTTATAAGATTGCGATGAATACAGAAAAATTAAATACTGATAAAACGGCTCCTGTAAAAAAATACTTTGATGAAATCGATAATATAAAATCAAAATCAGAATTACCAAAATATCTTGGCAAAAATCACACATATTTTTCATCTTTTTGGGCCGATGAAGTCGCGATTGACGAAGGCGACAGTGAACATTTCATTTATTGTCTACATCAGTCTGGTATTGGGTTGCCGCGGGATTATTATTTTGACGATGATACGCGCACAAAAGACATACGTAAAAAGTATGTAGAATTTATTGCAAAGCAAATGAAAAATTTCGGCATCACTGCAGATGCGAAAGAAATCTATAAATTGGAAGAACGCATGGCAAAATCTTTTTATACAAAAGAAAAATTGCGTGATCCACATGCAAATTACAACAAAATATCACGTGCAGATTTTGTTCATGAATACGACGAATTTGATTGGGAAACTTATTTAAGCACACGTGGTGCAAATGCAGCAGAATTTCTTGATATTGGTCAACCCCCAGCCATCAAAGAATCAATAAAAATAATCAATGATACAAATCTTGATTTAATAAAAGCCTACCTAAAATATCGGGTGATTTTAACTGCTGACTCACTATTAGATGATGATACTTATGAAATATCGTTTAATTTTTTCAATCGCGAAATGTCCGGGCAACGCGAACAGAAACCACGTTGGAAACGCGCTGTGGGAATGTTGAACGGTGCGATTGGCGAAGAAATTGGTCGACTTTATGTTGCAAAATATTTTCCGGCTGCGGCGAAACTTCGTATGCAAGAATTGGTTGAAAATTTGCGTCGTGCATATGCATCACGTATTCAAAAAAATGATTGGATGTCAGATGAAACACGCACGAATGCACTCCGTAAATTAGATTCTTTCAAGGCAAAAATTGGATATCCAGACAAATGGCGCGATTATTCAAAATTGAATTTGGATGAACATGAAAGTTTATTTGAAAATATGATGCGTGTAGCCAAATTTGAAGACGATTTTTGGCTGGCAAAAATCGGCAAAGAAAAAGACCCAACACTTTGGTACATGAACGCACATACAATTAACGCATATTACGATTCAACCACAAATGAAATTTGTTTTCCCGCAGGGATTTTGCAAAATCCATTTTTTGACATGAATGCTGATGATGCGTTTAACTATGGCGCGATTGGCGCGGTAATTGGTCATGAAATGACACATGGATTTGACGATTCTGGCCGTCATTTTGATGAAAAAGGAAACATGCGTGATTGGTGGACAGATGCGGATTCCGCCGCATTTACAGAGCGCGCAAATGTTATGCGAAAATATTTTGATAACATCGTTGTTGCGCCCGATACACATGCAAATGGAGAATTTACACTTGGGGAAAATTTAGCCGACTATGGTGGTGTAACAATTGCATACACAGCATATAAAAATTTCGGTAAAAAATCAGAAACTGTTGAAAACCTAAGTCCGGACATGCGGTTCTTTATTGCATATGCGGGGGTATGGGCGTGCAATATTCGTGATGAGCAAGTTATTGTTCAGACCAAGACTGATGTGCATTCTTTAAATCGCTGGCGCGTAAATGGAATTTTGCCACATATTGATGCGTGGTACGATGTTTTTGACGTCAAACCAGATAACAAGATGTATCTTGCACCGGAAAAACGCACGCGCTTATGGTAAAAAATTCTAGTGATGTAAGAATAGATGTGTTGCAATCCCAACTATGGTTAAAACCGTAATACAGATTAAAACTATCATTTGTACCCGATGGTGATGTGTCGCATCACAATGCTTGCAATCACATTCGCGATTGCCAAAATACATAATCCATGACAAAAGTAACATCAAACCAGAAAATACGAACAACCATTTTTCCGCGCTTTCAGGGATAAAATCGTGATCTAATGCCCCCGGCGCGACAAGCCCAATCAAACCCAAGACCACAGGCAACACACAACAAAACATGTGTGGTAAAATGCTTGCGATAATTCCTATTTTTACTGCACGATTTTTCATTTTTTAACCTATTTATTTTTGGTATCCCCAGCCGGAATCGAACCGACATCTAATTCTTAGGAGGAACTTGTTCTATCCGATTGAACTATGGGGACACAAGATTATATTTTAATCTTTGATTTTGATATTGCAAGTTATATTAAAACCTGTATAATATCTTGGCATTATGCAGGAAGTTTTAATATGGGAAACAGACTTGTTGGATATGGATCTTATTTGCCGTCACGCGTTGTAACAAACGCGGATTTTGAACGCGCTATGGATACAACCGACGAATGGATTGTAGAACGCACAGGAATTCATGCCCGGCATTTTGCCGACAAAAAAGAAACTGTTGTGGATATGGCAACAAATGCAGCGCGAGCAGCATTAAAAAATGCTAATTTAAAAATTGACGATATCGATATGATAATTGTCGCCACCACAACCCCAGAATTAGACTTCCCGTCTGTGGCGGTAACTGTCGCAGGGCGTTTAGGGGCAACAAACAATATGCCGGCATTTGACGTTCGTGGCGCGTGCACAGGGTATATATATGCTCTGCACTGCGCGCGCGGATTCTTTACGGCGGGTATGCACGAACGCATCATGATAATCGGCGCAGAAAAGATGTCTCGTTTCGTTGATATGACTGACCGATCAACGGCGGTTTTATTCGGCGACGGGGCGGGTGCATTGATATTTGAACGCTCAACATCAAGTTACTCTGGAATTATCGATACGGTTGTTATGTCTGATGGGTCAAAGTTTGATATGCTGCATGGGTCAGAAGATCACAAAATCATAATGAATGGCCCAGAAACATATAAAATGGCAGTATCATTGATGCCGGATGCGGCACGATATATTATGGAACACGCCGGCATTACCCAAGATGACATTGATTGGATTGTCCCGCACCAGGCAAACATTAGAATTATAAAATCCTGTGCGGCACGCCTTGGGTTTCCGATTGAAAAGATTTTGATAACGGTTGATCAACATGCGAACACCAGTGGCGCATCTGGCGCATTGGCATTGGCATACGCGTTTGATAACAACATAATTAAACATGGACAACTTGTCCTTTATCCCGCGTTTGGCAGTGGCCTAACATGGGGTGCAACTTTAATAAGGGTGTAAAAAATGGCAACGATAACAAGAAATGATTTAGCAGTTAAACTGCGTGATAAATTTGGTTTTACGACGGCTCAGTCGGGAAAACTGGTCGATTTGATATTCGATGAAATATGCGAATCATTAATAAACGGCGAAGAAGTTAAATTTGCCGGGTTCGGAACATTCAAGATACTGGATAAATCAGCGCGCGTTGGTCGTAATCCAAAAACTGGGGAAATGGCGATTGTCACCGCGCGGCGCGTTGTGGCTTTCCGCCCATGCACAGAATTTCGTGAACGCGTATCACGAAAATAACGTAAGATTTTGCTAAAAAAAACGGTTGTAAATGCAACCGTTTTTTTAATTTTATATTTCCTTTCCGGGCTCATTGCTATCACCAGGTTGCAATGTATTAACCTGGCAGTAATAATTATCGACTTTATTGCTTACCGCCCCGGTTGTACATGGGGTATCGCCAGTCATACCAGTACACGTAACTGTTGTTGTACCGCTGGACACCGGTGTATAATCGACTTCTCCTTCGGCATACATTAACGAGGAGTTCTGATCACTACAAGTCAACGTATATGTGCACTGATTGTTAGTCGGGTGTTCCGTATATGTGACCTGTACACCATTTGTTCCGGTAACAGAAGGGCAAGTATTCCAACCTGTTGGACCTTGATCTTGGCATTGTGTTTCTTCTGCTTCATTTAAGCCTTCCTGCGTGCTTTCACATACATACTTACCAAATTCTGTTGTCAAGAAATAAAGACTCTGATAAGGACCATACCCGTCTGTACACTCGTTTCCTGTACATACCACGGTATCTTTGTTACAAGAAACAGGGGATCCTTGTTTTTTCAAGAGCCTTGGACGACTTACACGCCCATTGCAATAAATATTATACGCGCAAGTTTTTCCTGTTTGTTTTGGCACAGTTGGCGATACGCTTGGATCGGCACCATTGTATCCCGGGCAAGTGAAACAAGATTGTTGATTTAATATATTTTGTAACCAACTTGATGTGCATTGATCTCCGGAACAAGTAATCATATTTCTTCCAGTATTAGTGGCAGTAACCGCACTGGTAAATTCTTCGCTACCGGCAATAGCACAACTAAGTGTATACATGCAATTCCGACCATCCTGATCTGGTCCTTCGATTGATAACCCAGATGGCAATGTCAAATTTGTCGTTTGTGGGCAACTGAATCCAACCAGGTCACAATTTGGCTTGTTTTCTAACACACAAATTTCTTGTTCTGTTTTACAAGATCTCTCACCTGTATTTGGGTCACGCCACAACCCGTAGCCTTCGTTACATTCTATAACCCAACAATTACCATATTCATCATTGGCATTTGAAGGGAAAGTCATCTCTGGATGAGCCTCGATATAATTGCCCCAAAGACGCCCCAACCTATAACCACTGTTGCCAATCGGTGCATCGGTAAGAATGGAATTAAACAATATATCGCGATCCACAGGTTTCGGATACATATACGGATTTTCAGGAGTAGGTTTTTCTAAACAAGTTCCATTTGCTGGTGCATCATTATGACTCCGACCATTGCAAACTGCGTCACACACATAGCCACGAACAATCGCCGTCTTTGTGGTTCCAAAGACATTGGTACTGCACATTGCCTGATATGATGGCCGATACCATTCACCGTCATTTACCTGCATATATCGCAAAGTACCATCATTGTCGCATACGCTGCGGAACCTGTCGGCCGGCAACATAGAGTAAGTTTCCCCAGGACTGCATGATGTTATATCAACATTATCATCACCCGTTATGTTACATGTCACCCTGTCACCATATTGATCAACAAAATCATATAATATATTTATATTGTTGATATCTTGGACACAAGTCGGATTATAGGTTTCCCCTGTACCAGCCGCCAACTGCATACCACTAACACATGCGGTTTCATACTTCACATCACCCTTGCTAAATCCGCCAACATTGTTCCAGGAGTTATATATTGTCCTTAGACATCCGGCCGGATTAAGATATTTATCGGTTTCACAATCCCGTGCCCATGCACCATAAAGGTCCAAATTAATTGCTGCACCGTAATTATCTACAGGGCTGTCCGACATAACAGTGGTGCCATGCCAAGGATATATACCCGATCCAAAGAATTCCCCAAAAGCCTCACCCTTGTTGGTTGTATGATTGGTTATTAATTCAACACCATCGCCCGATGTTGGTCTAAGATAATAACCGCGGAAAGTCCATGGGGATGATGATTTATCATTTACAGTTGGCCAATGTATAGAAGACACAAACGCAGTGTGATTATCCGCCTCAAAACAAGCGTTTCCTGTACACCACAACCTTGTCCCCTCGTTGCCGGTTCCTCTTGCTAAATCTCCCGCACTAAGATTGAATTCTGAACCTGTTGGAATATCACTACTCAACGGAAAATCATGCAGAGTAACATTAAACTTGTAATAACAATAATTGTGTCCATCGTGGTAACAGTTAAGTTGGCCCGGTGAAAGTGTGTTTCCACCCGTATCCATATAATTACCGTCTTGGGCAACACATGTGCCATTCAAATTCATATCAAGTCCGTCAGGACATGTCCAATTTGCGTTATATGTTTCATTATCAGTCGCATTTTGTGATACCGTCGTCACCTTGCCCGTTGTGCCAGATTTATTCCACCCATCAAGAACCGCACCATCACCACGCGTCACGCTGTTATCCGTTGGTAAACGGCCACCCCGCACAATGCGCATAGTCTTTTCACCGGATGTCCCATCAGAAAAATTCCCACCATTTAAATTCAATTTGACGGTAACTGTATCCGCAACATCATCTTCTTTGACCACAATTTTATCAAGAAGAGCCGAAGGCGTAGAACTTTTTAATACATTCTTGACCGCTTCTTGAACCTCGGTTGATTCACGCGAAAGTTTAGTAAGTGTTCCATCGCTTTCCGCCAATTTGACATCACCAACACTGGTTTTAATATACAAACCGTCCAAAACCTTGTCATTTGACAATTTGGAAAAGTTCAATTTTGTGACTTTTTTCATTTCACCCACAGGACAGCATCCATTGGTCGGCTTTACCAGGCATAAATCATAATTGCATTCCTGGGGTCCCATCCATACGGTCATCGCCACCGCGGCACTGGTCAAAAAACAACCACAAAAAGGATAAATCAATAATTTTGTTTTCATTTTTGTCACCCCATTATTCTCTATTCAGTACGTTCAACAGTTACGCCATCCGGCAAACCAATTTGTGTATATCCCCAGTTACCGCCCGTGCTATTTTCCGTATTTGAGACGCAATTATCGTTAACAAACACATATAAACTTAACGGACCTTGCGTATTCGGTGTTATAGGATATCCATCGACCCCGCAATTCGGAGAATTACTGTTGTTCGCAGGACACCATTTTTCTATACTACACTCAGCGCTAAGTCCGAAACATTCAGCAGAACAAGCTATCGTTCCCGACTGCCCCGATGTATAGGTTGATGGGCATCCGCTACAAGGGTCACTATCCATTGTTCCATAACTTGTAGGCGATATATTCAAAAGCATTGTACCCCAACCGCCACCGCGAACATCACTATTAACGACAACACTATACGATATATTATTCTCTTGGGCTGGCAAAGTATCAACAGATGTTCCTGAGCCAATCGTTGCATCGCCGGCATTAGCCTGGCAATTTTCCGTCACAGAATTAAATTGCGTTCCCATCACCCAACAATTCATCTCACCCGGGGTCGGCGTGTTAATTGAATATCCATTTACCGACATACACGTAATAATCTGGGACCGGCAGGCGTTAATTGCGATATTCGCCTGGGTTTGCGCCGTTGACCCGCTATGTCCCCAATTTGCCGGATCTTCGGTTGGATAATTATTTTGTCCTAAACACGATGTAACATCGGAAATACAAGTTTCCGCGTAATTCGCCAATATCTCGTCCTGTTTGGATTTGATTTGGATAAGTGTGCGGGCAAGGTATTGTTTTACAACTTCGTTATCCTGTTTATATGTTCCGTTGCTGTTCGTATATGTATAGTCTTGGCACTTGTTTAATACGGACATGCACATACCATAATTTCGATCATTCTGGTTATAACCGATTTTGTTCTGCAAGTATATTGACATTATCTCACTTGCGGTTTCCGCAGACGAAGAACTGACCGTCTTGGCAATATAGTTCGTAAGGGAATCATTGGATCCGGCGCCCCATGCATTATGTTGATCAAATGGGTCTTGGTAAACGCTTTGGTTATATGCATTACACGTTTCATTTGGATAGTCCCATGTCCGGTACAAATTCACACTGCATACGTCACTGGTCATGACATTTGTTTGACCACTTGCAGATGGATCCAATGCACGCCCAGGTTGACTGCCCACAACAACCGCACCATTCACAATATAACGTCCCGTCGGATCAAGACAATTTTCATAATCCGAACCACAAACAAAATCATCCTGCATGCATGCATCAAGCGCATTTATACAACCGCGCATGTCGTATGCATTCTTTTGTTGTGCAACCATCAAACGTGCCTTTTGCAAAACATTTTTCGCATTACGCACCGTCGCAACCATTTCATCATTTGAATCACTCAAACTGCGTTCATACATGATGCATTCACGATCAATTTCTAAATCATACGAATTTGTAACAATCGAAGCATCAACGCCACGCGCAGTGCACGATTTTAACACCGATGTTTTGCAACGCGCAGATGCAGTTTTGTAAAGTTCCTCTCCACGTTGATTACTAACACTATTTGTGTTTGATGTTCCAAACAAAGATGCCAAATCAAAACCAGTGCTATCAAAAGAAAATTCTAATAATCCGGACAAATCAAAGTTTAAACCGTTATCAGTACTGTTGCTGCCGCCAGATTTAACATTGATTATCATATCCTTGACCTTGTCGAGGCTTGATTGTAGTAAACTATTATCCGTACCTTTGCTTTTCATTTCCGCTTCAGCCACCGTTTCACTAAACAGCGTTTCGACTTCGCGCTTAGTTAAACCAATATATTGAATTTTTTGCGCAACATCTTGCAATTCTTCAGTCGCAGATTTCAAAGCCGCTTCGGCCTTGGCATAACTTTTCAAATTTGCACTGCAACTGCATCGACCCTGGTTATCATCCAAAACATTGCAATAATTATCCATACACAAAGCATATTGAGACTTGCAATAATCCGTCAACTCTGCCAAATCATCCATTTCCGCCGTTGTCATAGCAACCGTCGTTTCCAAAGAATCCTTGGCCGACGACATACGAACAGTCGGTGCACGACGAACAGACCCAGACGCCCTATAAAGATTTGTAATTCCATCGACAACATTTACGCCAGCCACCGAAATACCACTACCAACTTTGTTTGCACTACCAACATCGCGATCACTCGCAATAGATATACGACCCGCACCAGTTGTTGCCGCACGTGACAAGCCCGCAGTCGTTGTTGCAGTTCGTGCAGCCGTCGTCCGACCAGTTGTCGCTGTACGTGCCACGGTTCCACTACGCACAACCCGCGTACCCGTAGCCGCAGTCCTTGATGCACCACCCGATGCACGCGCCGCAGCCGCAAGCGTCGCCGTTGTGTTCGAGCGCGTCGCAACCGTCCCCGTTCCGCGCGATGATGTTGCCACAGTCCCACGTGACGCAACCGCACGCGAACCCGTTGTACGCGGCGATGCACTTGTCGTTCGTGCCGCCACCGCACGTGATGCATTTCCAGTCGCCGCCCCACGCCCAGAAACACCCGTCGTGGATGTCGCAGGCAGAGCACGTGAAGCAGTTGAACGGTTTGTAACAGGCGTATTATTTACCGGTTGACGAGAAACCTTTGCGGTTGCGACCGGCGTGGTATCTTGCGCGACCTGCTGCTCAATTTCCTCCTCAGGAATTATTAAAAAACCATTTTCATCATAAAAACCATCGGCATATTCCAATGCACTATCTTCTTCGAAAAAAACAGGGGCAACCTCAGCAAATGCGGGTAACACAAGCAGCCCACCAATAAATATAGCAAGTCTTTTCATGGTAAATCTTTCCTTCCTTTATGGCAATTTTATCATTTTATCGAATTTTAACGCAAGAAAAAAAATAAATACTTTGTATAAAAATTATTTTATGAATCATTTCTTGTAGGGTTTTAACTTGCGGATAAAAATGCAAATTGATATAATCAAAACATGACAAAGAAAAAAAGTTTTTTGCCACAAGTGCTTTCGTCTCTTTTAGGGTGCGCAATTCCAACAAGCATGAAAGATGCAAGACTTAGTGGTTACCAACCTAAAATCACAGAAAAAGATTTTGAATATAACCCTTTTGAAACACCTATCGCAAAAACACACGCCAAAGAATTAAATACCAAAACAAACACAAGTGGTGCAGCACTGATAGACGATGGATTGTCCGCATTTATCATTCGTGCCGCGTTTGCCCGCATGGCAACAAAAACTATCGATTTACAGACTTATATTTATAGCAATGATTTTTCTGCACATGTTTTGATAAGTGAACTTAAAAATGCCGCCGACCGCGGTGTCAAAGTACGAATTCTTATTGACGATTACGGAACAAATTCCGATATCGCTGATGTTATCGTACTAAACCAGCACCCAAACATCGAAGTCAAAATTTTCAATGCTGTTAAACATCGGTCACGTTTGTTATATTATCCACAAATGTTATTGGATTTTAATCGATTAAATTCGCGTATGCATAATAAACTTTTTATTGTCGATAACATCGCACTGATTACTGGCGGTAGAAACATAGGCAGTAATTATTTCATGCCAGAAACCGCCGCAAATTTTTCTGATACAGATGTTTTATTCATCGGGCAGATAACCCACGATGCAACAAAAAGTTTTAACGAATACTGGAATTATGAATTGTCAGTGCCGGCATCCGTTATTCCAAAAGCCTGTTCCACACGCGCAATGCAAAAACTTAATCGCCAATTTATACACCAAGAACAAATCGGAGAAAAAAATCTAAAACGCTATAACACTATTATTTCACTTGTGGTTCGCGAATACGAACGTAAAAATTTTGACTTTTGTTGGGGCCAAGGAACATTCTTGGCCGACACCCCCAATAAGGTTCAAATGCCAATGACAAGAAAAGAAAAATACCACGGGAAAATTATGCTCACATTAAACAAACTTTGGCGCGCAACAAAAAAATCTGCGTATGTTTCTGCGGCGTATTTTGTTCCAGGACGCGGTGGAATGCAGATGATGCAAAATGGTAAAAAATCCGGTGTTCACGTAACAATAATCACAAATTCACTTGCATCAACAAATGCTCCTACTGTTTTTGCCAAATGGGAAAAATATAGAAAAAAACTTATTTGTGACGGAATTGATGTTTATGAATTTATGTCTTCGGCTGAAAACCGTCGTGGAAAGTTGCATGACCGCATGCGAAAACAATCTAGTTTTTCTGTCATGCACAGTAAAACGATTGTATTTGATGATAAAATTTCATGGATAGGCAGTTTTAACCTTGATCCACGTAGTGCATACTATAACACCGAAAACGTCGCGGTTTTCGAAAGTCAAAAATTTGCACAAAAATTACGCAATATGATTATCGACGACACTAAAACATCGTGGCACGTAACCGTTAGTAATAAAAAAACGACTTGGACCGGACTAAGATCATCTGATGATGCGCCACGTGTATACCATCACGACCCAAACACAACAATTTTTCGACGCATATTTAAAACTATTGCAAAAATTATTCCAGAAAAATTTGTCTGATAACAATCGATTAAAAATTTTATAATTTTTTTTATTTTTTCACTTGACCGGCGATTCGTTTTTGTTCTATCATCGTTGTATAGACATTGGGACCAGAGGAAAAACGGTCGAAAAAGTGCAAGAAACGCGGTTTTTTCGGCAAAACAAAAAAATATTTGAAATTTAATTCGAAAAAATGTAAATACACTATGTAAATACAAATTCGGGTTATTTTTTTAAACGCAACACCCAAAAAGGAGGGACACAAATGCAAAAAAACATCAAAGAAATCATGATTGCGCTACATAAAGTACTTAGCACAACCGTGTGGGTAAACGCCGATAGACAAATTGTATCGCTTAGCGATGAATTACAAATCGGTCATAATAATTCACCGCGTTCTATTGAAGACTTGCCAAGAACATCTTTGGTCGGTGCGTATGTGTCTCTACAAATTCGGACAGATAATTTTGATATTGCCGCTGAATCCCTTGAAACCAAAGATTTAGCATTGCGTGTCAAAGAAATGGTCTTTTCAGAAGCCAAACGTATCATGGATGCGGACGAACAAAAATCAAACGGAACTGTTGCCATGGCGGCATAGTTAACGTTGCAAAGTTTCCGGTTTCCGGAAGGAAGGAGAGCACGTCGGCGGGTAACCGCCGACGATGTTTTATGAAATAATAAATTTTTTTCTTGCGCCAAGAGATTTTCTTTTGTTAGGATAAATTTGAATCAGATGGGAATCTGGTTCGGGGCTTTGACAGGCCCATATAAGACCGGCACATTATGTCGTAATCCAAAGAACTTCCGATATTCTGTGCCGTAATCTTGATACCCCGATTGTCGGGGTGCCTGTGGTTATAATGCTTTGCCAAAAGACCACGGGGGTCATCGTCTTATATGATTTGTCAACACCCCGACCGCTTGGTTTCCAACGCGGCGTTTTTGTTTTACAGAAAAAAAAGGGGGAGGAACATGAGAAAGTTCATGGTATTTGGATTATTTGCGGCATTTGTCGGTTTCGCATTCGCCGATGATATTGCCGATCGACAAACAGCAACATCACTAACCTATGTAAACGATGAACTTTCCTCACGCCAAGATAAAATTGAGGCACAATCAGGGACAAAAGTTGCAACTTTTACCAATACCGCCGGGGAAATCACACCACGTGAAGTAAAATCAGATTTGGGTAATAATACAAACGACACCGCATTGCCAACAGTTGGTGCGGTGAATGATGGCCTTGACCCAAAACAAGATACACTTGGTGCAAACAAACATGCGGATTATGTTGCAACATACACATCTGCGCTGGGTGAATTGGGTGAAAAAGGTATTTATCAAGAAACCGGCACATACAATAATCAGAGCAACAGTTTGGTTGATGCGGGGACATTTAATGCGGCGTTACAGAACGGGCTTGATAATGAATTCGTTTGCGCCGACCGTCCCGATGCATATGACCCGGCGACAGGTAATTGTTGGCTTTGGGAGATACATAACGAAACAGAAAACCACAGCAAAAACCTGCTTGATCCATCATTTATGGATAATTCAACATACGGAACGGTTACTATAAACGGTGTCACAACACCACGCGCGAAAGTTCTCCCCACCGAGAATGGAAAAACATATACATTATCCGCAACATTAACCTCCACGGGCAGGTATTACTATTATTTAACAGAAATACTTCCAGATGGAACCGTTATTTCCGCAGATAATGTAAGTCAATGCCGACAAATGTGGAACAATAATTCAGCATCTAACGTCAATACCACAGTAAGAAAAAAATGCACATTTAACGCTCGTAACAACGCAACATACGTTGTATATTTTGCTACTAGCCAATCACCCTCAAAGTTAATTTTAACAAATTACCAAATGGAAGAAGGCTCTGTCCAAACACCATACGTTCCATACGGGAATATTTACCTTCCTGAAAACCAACCGGCACAAAATTGAATTATTATTTTTTAACAACCTTTATTGATTGTGCATTCTATCAATCAATGCCTGTCGGTCTACGTCGTACAGCTTTATCCATGGAACGCCATGCATTGTTCTCATTCTATCCCTGCCGCCATAATCAAACATTTGCTGGCCGCACTCTGTTGCACATCGCCACAAACAATCATTTTGCCCTAATTGATAGTAATCATCCGGCATAGAATCACTGTTCGCACCCTTATGTTCCAAATCATCAGAATTAACCAGTCTGTAAGATTCTTCGCCCATATATATCCATGAAAATTTTTGTGTTACTAAACATTCTGATAAATCTGTTTGTGTCAATTTACACCAACAATTCATACCATTACCACTGGTATCAATGTTATCTCGCAATTCATCACTTACATTGCCCTTTGTGGTACTGCACATTGCGGTTCCTTGCGCATTTTTACCATTTTGCAAAGTTACTGCCCATTCGCCATTTGCCAAAGAAGTAAATTTTGATTTTGTGCATGGATTTGGATTTTTCTTGTAATCATATAAATATTTACCGTATTGGTATCCTTCGCACCATTTTCCATTATGCGATTTTGACCAATACCATCTGACACCTGCTTTTGCTTTTAAATTTGATGACACAGTCATTGCATATTCATTATAAAAATTTGCCAAACATTGTTGATATGTTTCCTTGGTCCACTTGGTGGCATCAACCTTGGGTTCTGTCCGACCCGTATCCGCTATAGGGACATCATGTGTCCCAGGAACATACGGTTTTTCGGCGATTGAACCTGTAACCGTTGGCTTTTGGGTCCCATGACCTTCGGCAGAAACTTTTACCAAAGATGCATCAATACATTTTTCTTCTGTGCTGTTCCAGTATTTTCCCTCGGTATTATTACATTTTTGTTTTTCTTGTTCTAATTGTTCCCGGCGTTGTTTTTCTGCAACTATTTGACTTTTTATATCATTCAATTCTTGCTTTGCGGTTGCAAGTTTTGTTTTTTCGGTGTCCAACGCTACATCAATATCTTTGTTTTTGTTTGCAAGAACGACGTTTCCTGCGACACCAATCGCGGTAAGCCCAATTGTCGATATACCCGCAATCATCCAGCCCTGCTTTTTCCCTTCACATTTTTCCAAAGTTTCAATTTTTTGTTGCTTTTCAAACAACAAGTCTTGGATTAGCGGACTCATCGACACCGCGTGTCCAAAACCCGCGCTTACCGATGAAACACCGACAATTAAAAAAACTTTTGTAATTCTGGACATACAAAAACCACTGTATGCATTTTATCATAAATTTTGATAAAAAGAAAACTTATTCCGATAATTCTGAACGGATATGTGCAAGGTTTGCAACACGACCACCGATGATATCGTTCAAATCTTTCTTGGCGAATTCAGACGCGTATTGTATTGCGTTTGCAAACGCCAACGCATCAGAATTTCCATGTGTTTTAACAACAAAACCCTTTAACCCCAGAAATGTTGCGCCCGCATAAGAACGCGGATCAATTTTATGCTTTAACCGCTTGAACACGTGCACAAGGAAAAACGCACCGATTATAGCAAGCCATGATTTTTTCATATTTTCAGAGATAACACGTTTAATCAACTTTGCAGTGCCTTCGACAGTTTTAAGAACTATGTTGCCTGTGAATCCATCGGTAACAACAACTTGAACCCGGCCAGCACTGATGTCCGTGGGCTCTACAAACCCAAGATATTCAAATGGCAATTCTGCACGATGTTCCAAGAGTAATCTGTTCACGTGTTGTAATGTTTCGTTACCCTTGGTTTCTTCTTCGCCGATATTAAGCACCCCAAGTTTCGGACGCGACATTTTACCGATGACTTCGGCATAAACACTGCCCAAAATCGCAAAGTCAAAAAGGTTTCCGGAATCACATTGCACATTTGCCCCTAAATCCAGGACAACAACACGAGAATCGCCCGCACCCGACGGCAACATTGTCGTAATCGCCGGACGAGAAATTCCATCAATAGTCTTTAACGCAAGTTTCGAAAGCGACATCAAAACGCCGGTATTTCCAGAACTGACCACCGCGGCAGCATTACCTTCACGCACATCCTTTATCGCCATATACATCGAAGAGTTTTGCGCATGGCGGATTACATCGCGAATTTTGTCAGTACCACGAATTACATCAGGGGCATCAATCACCGTTGAATTGCGTGCGACACGCGGATATTTTGCAAGCATTTTTCGCAACAACTTTTCATCACCAAAAATACGGAAAAAAGTGTGCGACTCACCATGCTGATATAAAAACTGATTTATACCACCAAGCACCGCGGCCGGCCCACGGTCGCCGCCCATCGCATCAATCGCAATAATTTTCTTTGTTTCGTCGGTCATAGCGTATTAAAAATGCAGATAGGTACAAAACGCGCCAAATCTGCACATATTTTTGTTTTGCTATTATTTTGCACCACAAGCAGGGCAGATGTGATGTGGGCGTTTCTTTTCGCCACATGTTTTGCACACGCCGCACGGCATAGCCGTCAAGGCATCATGTGAACGACGTTGTGCGCTGCGCGCTTTGCTGGTTTTACTTCTTGGCGTTGCCATTTTCTATCCTTTTTATTTGACAGTTGTTAATTCTATTCAATTCTTACCCATTTGCAAGAAAAAAATTATGATTCAGTGGCTAGTGGGTGATTTGATTACCGAGTTTTTTTACAAGTTCGGCTATTTCTGGTGTAACCCGAACACCGTCATCCAAAACTTTTTCATCATCGTACTTAATACCACGCGCTTCTAGGTCTTTAACTTTTTGCCCAAGCAACTTTATAAATGTGTCTCTTGCCTTGATAGACAAAGAATTAACCACATCCCATAATGGCGATTCCGAAACAATTTCGATACCGTTTTCGCATTTTTTCGCACCCTCTTTCTGCATTCTGGTCATTTCCTCTGCCATTATCTTGGCCTGTTGTTCTTTTGGGGTTCCCGGTTTCCACAATGGTGTATAAGATGCAAAAGTTAAAGGTTTTTCACGATAACTTAACCCATATTTTGTAACGACAAAATTACCGCGAAATTTGTTAAACGGGGCCGGAGACATACAATCATACGGATCCCACATAAGATATGTTGAAAGTTGATTTGACATTTCATATTGCCATTCCCAATTCAAGTTTTCAATTTGTAAACGACCAATTGTGATTGTGTTGTAATCGGTAGATACACGAATAACGCGTTTCGGATAATTTAATACTAAATTTTGTATTTCCTGCTTGATATTGTATCCGTATTTTTGTGTCATTTTTTATCCTTTGGGTGTTATTAAACTTTAACACTCTCTGCTCCAAATATTTCTAATCACTTATCACCTTGGCTACGAACATGCCGTGGTTGTGCATAAGGCCGATTACCGCGCTGTGGTCATCAAGCCCCATATAAAATTTATACCCGTCCGACTCCAATTCCTTTATCTTGGCAAGTTTATATTCCGCCGTTGTTCCGGGGTAATCGTGAGGCTTGCAGAACACGATTTTTTTAATATTCGGCAACAATCCATCAATGAACGCATCGACCTTTGCCTGACCCATTGCCCAACGACCGGTAATAAAAACGATTGTAAAATCCCGCCCAAGTGATTCCAAAATCCGTATCATATTTTGATTTGGTTCACCAAAGCGGTCATAATCGGGGATTGCCCATTTCTTGGACACCACGCCATCAATATCACAAAAGATTGCAGGTTTGGAAGTCATTGTTAGTGGTTAGTGTTAGTGGTTAGTGAGAGGGTTCACTAACCACTTTTACACTTTACAAATCCAGCAATTGTTGGTTTTCGCCACCTTCGCGTGCGATGCGTTCGGCCTTTTCTTCGGCCCGCGCAATTTCGCGAACGCGACGGACGTATGCGCCCGTTCCAATCGGAATTAAACGGCCGACAATCACGTTTTCGTTTATACCGACCAATTTATCGGTCGAACCGTTGATTGCCGCATCCACCAAAACCTTGGTCGTTTGTTGGAACGATGCATTCGATATGAACGAACGTGTGGTCAGCGATGCGCGGGTAAGTCCAACCAGAACCTGGGACGCGACCGCCGGACGGCCACCATCGTGGATAACGCGCGCGTTTT